>NZ_RCWD01000041.1:0-48436 GCF_018448965.1 Photorhabdus hainanensis
GTTAAATTTACCCGCGGAAAAGACCCGCACGACATTTAAAACCCAAACCCACAAAGGGGAAGGTTTTAATGAATTGCGCTTTGAAGATGAGAAAGACCGGGAGGAGATTTACCTGCGCGGGCAGAAAGATCTGACCGTCCATATTCAGCACGATGCTTACTGGCATATTAAACATGACCATAAACAGCGCATCGATAATAACCGCTATAGCGAAATTTCAGTGGATGATCATCAGCATGTCAAAGGCTCGGGGAAGTACAGCACCGATGGCGATGTTTCACACCGTATCTCAGGCAGTCAGCATTTACAGACTGGGGAGGCATTGGTGGCTGAAAGTGGTCAGGAAACGCACCTGAAAAGCGGCGGTAAGATGGTGTTGGAGGCGGCGTCAGAAATTACCTTAAAAGTCGGCGGCCATTTTATCCGGTTAACTCCCGGCGGTATTCTGACTTCCCCCAATTTGCTGGTCGGGCAAGGTTCAGCCGGTACCGGGCGTGGTTTATCTTTACAACTGCCAGAGAGTGTAGAACCTCTGCCTAATGTGAAATCTCCAGTTAAACGGATTTGTGCTTTGCAAGCTCAGAGAGAAGTTAATCTAACTATTAATAACCAGGAGGATGAATGAACATTTCCATAAACTGGCAACAATGGCTGACTACGCCTAATAAGCCGCCTGTTTTCTTTATGCTGAATTCACTGGCAGAACCTAACCCGGTGGCGCTCTTTTATCGCAACGACTGGGTAGAGCAGGCTTTTCCTTTGTATAGCGGTACACCGATGGACCACATATTGGCGCAAGGTCCCTGGCTGGTTCAGCCCAAGTCAGGTTGCCTGTCTGTAATCGGTCATCTGCTTGATAGCCAAACTCTGAGCGATAACAGTTGGGGTTGGGCTTATCGCAGTGAGGATTTATGGGAGCGACAGCTTAATCATTGGTGTTCACGCCAGCAAGTGATATTGCGGGAGAGGCAAGTGATTTTGCGCAGTATGGACCCACGTATCCTCGGTCAGTTATTACCCGCAATGATCTTCAGCGATTGGTCGGCATTTTTGACGCCAGTAAGTGAGTTGATGATCGATGTACCCGAACCGCAAATTTATTATCGGCCTGAAAATTGTGGTCACGGTGGCAGTGAACAACCCTTTATTCTGGGCGATCATTTATCGCATGCCTGGCATCATTCCGACTACGCCTTGAAAGGGAAAGCATTTGTGATCAGTAGTGATATATGGGAAAACCACGGTGAATTAGCTGAAAAACTAAATGAGCCAGAAGGGAAATTACAGGAACGGATTATTGATTGGCTGAAATCGCGTTTAGAAAGTGGAGATGATATTAGTCACCTGACCAGTGCAGATTATTTACAGACGCTCGATGAACAATATACGGCCGCTGGATAGTGTATGATGGATAATAACATCTTGCGAATTTATGGAGATTATTGAAAGAGTGGTTGTGTCGGCGCCATCAAATTTCATTTTGTTACAAATCGAGGGTATTATTTGAGGCTTGAAACGGCGGCAAGCCTTTAAAACTCTTGGGCTGTTTGGCGCCAATTTATAGCATCTTAACTGGGATAATATGACACATTTTTCTTCTATTGTTGCATTACAGGATTTAGTGGCTGATCTGGCAATATTTGAGCAAAAATTGGCACAGTTCAAACAGCGGCTTAATTTGAATGTTGAGCAATATCAAGCAGATCATATCTCCTTACGTTGCCACGATATCTCTGTAGCCGAGCGTTGGCGTAAAGGTTTTTTGCAATGTGGCAGTTTGATGTCAGAAAGTATCATTAATGGACGGCCAATCTGCTTGTTTGATTTAGAACACCCAATCGCGGTGCTTAATTGGCAAATTGATTGTGTAGAACTGCCTTATCCTGGCAAGAAAACTTACTTGCATCAGGGATGGGAACATGTGGAGCTGGTGCTGCCGGTGGCGCCTGAGATTTTATCAACAGCAGCAAAAGCATTATTACCGCAACCTTTGCCGACAGGTTTTTCTGTCAAAGAGAGCCAGCCCAAAGGGGAACAAGAGCGGTTGCCTAATCCTACTTTAGCTGTCACTGATGGTGAGATCACCGTCAAATTTCACCCATTTACATTGCGTGAAATTGTTAAAAGTGAATGCCTGGCTACATAAGTTAAAGTGATGTCGTTATGTGAGGCTGGCAAGAAACTCTAGTGCCTGCGGGTGGCGCTCCACCATTTTAATCAGTAACACAGCCTGTTTATTCGGTTTAGCCCGCCCTTGTTCCCAGTTTTGGTATGTCGTCTCACCGGTGTGCAGGTACTGGGCAAAAACAGCTTGAGAAATATTCAGTTTACTCCGTATGGATTTCAACTCATCTGGATTGATGGAGATATCGTTTTTTAACCTCCTCTTATGCGTTTTCAATGTGAGTTTGCCTTCATTAGCCTCTTCCCAAGCTTTCATTCCTTCATTGAGTTCTGCAAATAGATCACGGTTCATTTATGCTCCTTTTTTTCTGATTTCTAACATTTTACGCAAGGATTCGCATTGTTCTTTAGTTAAGTCTGACATCTCATCTTTATCGTAGATAGTGAAAAGCATGAATTGCGATTTAGATATCCACCAATAGTAAATCACCCGAATACCGCTCCGTTTTCCCTTTTTTCTTCGGGAATCTGTAAAACGCACTTTACGTAATCCGCCGGTATGTTGGATGACGTCCCCTGCTGTTGGATTTTTCAGCAGTATATTTTGGAAGGTTCGAAACTCCTCATCACTCAGGTAGTTATGGCGGTAGCGTTCAAAAGGTGGTAGTTCAATAAAAACAGCTTCCATCACTTATCCATCTGTCCCCAACTTAAGTATAATATACACCCAAGTTGGGGATAGTTAAACAGAGTCAACCCAAAGGGAGAAAAAGCGGTTGTTTAACCCGACCTTGGCTATCACTGATGGTGAGATCACCGTCAAGTTTCACCCATTTATATTGCGTGAAATTGTTAAAAATGAGCACTAGTCGGCAAAATTAACTTTTTCATCCTTGTGATCCAGATAAAAGTTCTGACCTTGTGATTTCCTACAAATCATCGGCAATAATTAGATGTCATAGTTAGTGAGTTGAATTACTGAATCGCTTAGATTCATTGATTGCTCGTTAATGACTAGGTGTCCAAGGAACTTCTGATGACAAAGTTAGAAATTTGTTGTTTTAGCGTAGGTTGCGCATTAATCGCACAACAGGCTGGTGCTGACCGGATAGAGTTATGCGCCAGTCCGGCGGAAGGGGGATTAACACCGAGTCTTGGTACGTTGAAGCAGGCTATTGAGCAATTAACTATTCCTGTACATCCCATTGTACGTCCAAGAGGTGGTGATTTTTGCTATAGTCACTCAGATTTTGAGGTGATGAAAAATGATGTTGCTCAGATCCGTGATATGGGATTTATGGGCGTGGTTTTTGGTGTGTTAGATGAAGAAGGGCATATCGATTTGCCCCGCATGCAACAATTGATGGCGCTGTCTGGCGATATGGCCGTCACTTTTCACCGTGCATTTGATATGTGTTTTAATCCTTATGTGGCATTGGATCAACTCACTCAGCTTGGTGTTAAGCGAATATTGACTTCCGGTCAGCAACAGAATGCCGAATTGGGATTACCCTTGTTGAAAGAGCTGCATCAAGCCAGTCAGGGGCCAATTATTATGGCAGGTGCGGGCGTTCGTATGAGTAATATTCATAAATTTATTGATATCGGGTTAACGGAAGTTCACAGTTCGGCAAGCCGGATTATGCCTTCTACCATGACTTACCGCAAAGCGGGGGTGACGATGAGCGCCGACAATGAGGTGGATGAGTTTTCACATTATTGTGTTGATGGTGGTGTGGTGGAGGTGATGAAAGGGATGCTGAGTCTGACTTTATTTGAATAGCCTATATGAACTGGCCCAAAATTGGGCCAGTTCGCAAAATCAGGGCTTACGGGCGATCAGTATCGCCCGCAGAGGGGCGGGATAGCCCTCAATGGTTTTACTGCTATCAGTAGGATCAAGAAAATCAGATAACGATTCAGTTCTCATCCAGGTTGTACGACGTTGCTCTTCTGTGGTTGTTACCGCTTGATCGGCAATCTTCACATCGACAAAACCGCACTTCTCCAACCAGATTTTCAACATTTTTGCCGAAGGAATGAAATAGACGTTGCGCATTTGAGCATAACGTTCGCCAGGGATTAAACAGGTATGTTCATCTCCTTCAACAACCAGACTTTCTAATACCAGCTCACCATCGGCTGCCAGTTGGTTTTTCAATTGCCAGAGATGGTCAAGAGGAGAGCGGCGGTGATAGAGAACGCCCATTGAAAAGACGGTATCGAAAGCAGCCAGTGCCGGTAATTGTTCAATGCCCAGAGGTAAGAGATGGGCGCGTTGATCATTGCCAAGTAACTTTCTGACAGCTTCAAACTGGCAGAGGAAGAGCTGAGTTGGATCGATACCAACGGCAAGTTCAGCCCCTTCACCCACCATCCGCCATAGGTGATAGCCGCTGCCGCAACCAACATCAAGAATTGTCCGGCCGGCTAGTGGGGAAATATGAGGCAGTACTCGATCCCATTTCCAGTCTGAACGCCATTCAGTGTCGATATTTACACCGTAAAGAGAGAATGGACCTTTGCGCCACGGCATGAATACTCGCAATATATTGGTAATACAGACTTTTTCACCTGCGGATAGGGGAGGATCACGTTCTGCGATTACGCCATTTTTCAAATCTAATTGGGTCGGTGAAATTGCGGGTAGGTTTTCCAGGGTTTTTACCCATGATTTAAAACTGCCGTGCAGGGCCGCTTTTTGCCATTCTTGCAGTTGCGCAGGAAGGCAATTAAGCCAATGCTGGAGGTTATTCTTGGCAATAATTTGATAAAAATTACCGAAATCGATCATTTATCGGCCCCTTTTATCGCCAGCAGTGATCCAAAGTTGAAACACTGAAACCAGACTTCAACATGGTTAAAACCGGATTGATGGAGACGGGATTTGTGGGTTTCTACAGAGTCGGTCAGCATTACATTTTCAAGCATGCTGCGTTTTTGGCTGATTTCCAGCTCGCTATATCCGTTAGCACGCTTGAAATCGTGGTGCATATCAAACAGCAACTCACCGATTTGTTGATCTTCAAGGCTGAATTTCTCTGATAAAACTAAAACACCACCGGGACGTAATCCCTGATAAATCCGGTTAAGTAAACCTTGTCGATCTTGCGGGTTGAGGAATTGTAAAGTGAAATTCAACACGACCATCGAAGCATTTTGAATATCAATATCAAGAATATCGGCCTCAATGACTTCAACCGGTGTTTGTGCTCGGAAAGCGTCGATATGACGACGACAGCGTTTCACCATTGCCGGGGAATTATCAACGGCGATAATTTTGCAGTTTTCAGCGGCAATATTGCGGCGCATTGCCAGGGTTGATGCGCCTAAGGAACAACCCAGGTCGTAAATTTGACTGTTTGATGTCACAAAACGCCCGGCCAGCATACCAATCATGGAAACAATATTTGAATAACCTGGCACGGAGCGTTGGATCATATCAGGGAAAACTTCGGCTACCCGTTCATCGAAACGCCAGTCTCCCAGATTGGCGATGGGAGCGGCAAACAGGCTATCCCTTTGATGGTAAGGATCTTGATTTGACATAACAGCATTAATTATCAGAAAAAATAGAGGGTGGCATTCTAACAGATGTACAGCTTGACCTTGAACCAATTTTCTCTGTGCTTAAAAGTAGTGAATAATGGAAATATTTGAGGAATTTAAGTGTGGTATAAAAATCATATCATGGCGCGATCAATCCTTGATTTCATGAGTCAGTCAGCATTAGGGGAGTTTTGGGTTTTATATAAAAAAGTAAAGATGCATTGAAAAGCACCTTTAAATGACCTATTGCTTGTTTACGTAAAAGAGTGAGGTGGTGTATGGCATATCAAATCTTAACAAACTTAGCGGCAAGTATTACCGATTTGAAACGTAACCCGATGGGGACATATTTGCAGGGGGAAGGTGAAGCGGTCGCAATCCTGAATCGGAATGAACCTGCGTTTTATTGTGTGCCTCCCGAATTATTCGCCTACTATCAGGAGCTAGCAGAGGATGCCGCACTGAACAAAATTGCAGATGAACGTTTAGAAAATGCTGAATTTGTTAGTGTGAACCTAGATGATCTATAGCTTGGAATTTGAAAAACGGGCCTT
This sequence comes from Photorhabdus hainanensis, assembly GCF_018448965.1. Lineage (NCBI taxonomy): Bacteria > Pseudomonadati > Pseudomonadota > Gammaproteobacteria > Enterobacterales > Morganellaceae > Photorhabdus > Photorhabdus hainanensis. Next base: position 6,228 of record NZ_RCWD01000041.1, read on the forward strand.
AAAAGAGTGGAAGAAGTTAGGTCATCCAATTAAGGAGCAGCTAAAGAAAAAATTGGCTGAACGCTTAGAAAACCCTCATGTGCCGTCAGCAAGATTAAGAGGGCGAGCGAACCGATACAAAATTAAATTGCGCTCTTCTGGCTACTGCTTAGTTTATGAAGTGAATGACAATAAGATTATCTTGCTGGTAATTGCTATTGGTAAACGGGCCGGAGATGCGGTTTATACCCTCGCCAATGAGAGGTAAAAAAACCAACACTTGCTCGCGTTGCATGTCAACGTCGGAAAGTCTTCCTTACATAGGGAACCACTATGGTTAGAATAACAGGCAGCCGAGTTTGCTGCCTGTTATTTTAGTGCCAGTACTATTCGTTTCGTTAGTAGAGAGAAAATATCTGTTCCCAAGGCAAGTAGTAAATATTCGTTATTACCATTAATACGATGGAAAGATAAGTTGCTACCATGCCTGAACGCCGCCAATAGAATTCACGGTGGTGCAGACCATAATAATGCAAGACTCTGCCGGTGAGCAGAATCAAACCACAGACATGTATCATCCAGACATTTGAGCCGTTCATCTCCATCATGACCAGCAATAACATAGAGATGGGGATATATTCCACAGCATTACCGTGGATGCGGATCGCTGTTTGTAGTTCGTAAAAACCACCATCTCCATATGAGACACGATATTGTGTTCTTAACTTAACCACATCAAAAGACAGCTTAATCAATAATAGTGCGCCCAACACAACATAAAGCGAGCTAACCATTTTTAACTCCATTGCCTAACCGAAATTGGCCAATTAAGTTATGATAAACCCCAAAAATAAAACTGTCGCTATAAATAGATGGGAATTGAAAATAAATTGCCTGATTATCAGACATCAAGGCAATAGCATCTCATCAGGAGATGACCCGCCCTTATCTCTGAGTAGAATTTCCATTATAATGGCGGCCTTTTTTCCGCAGCAACAGCACAACAGCCGAGTAAAAGGATATTGTATGCGTACTGATTATTGTGGGCAGTTGAATCTGACCCATGAAGGCCAGAAGGTGACTCTTTGTGGTTGGGTAAACCGCCGCCGTGATCTGGGCGGCTTGATTTTTATTGATATGCGTGATCGTGAAGGGATCGTTCAGGTATTTTTTGACCCGGATCAGCAAGCCGCATTTTCTCAGGCTGCTGAACTGCGTAATGAATTCTGCATTCAAATCACCGGTACTGTACGCGCTCGTCCTGACAGTCAAATCAACAAAGATATGACTACCGGTGAAATAGAGGTTTTTGCGGAAAGTTTAAATATCATCAACCGTTCCGAACCTCTGCCTTTGGATAGCAATCAGACGAACAGCGAAGAGCAACGCCTGAAATATCGCTATATTGATCTGCGTCGGCCTGAAATGGCAAATCGCCTGAAAACACGCGCTAAAATCACCAGTTTTGTTCGTCGTTTCATGGATAATCAGGGTTTCCTGGATATTGAAACGCCAATGTTGACTAAAGCAACCCCCGAAGGCGCCCGTGATTATTTGGTACCAAGTCGTGTTCATAAAGGCAAATTTTATGCCTTGCCTCAATCCCCGCAGTTATTTAAACAATTGCTGATGATGTCCGGTTTTGACCGTTATTATCAAATTGTTAAATGCTTCCGTGATGAAGATTTGCGTGCGGATCGCCAGCCAGAATTTACCCAGATCGACGTGGAAACTTCCTTTATGACTGCTGAGCAGGTAAGGGAAATGATGGAAATGATGATCCGCGAATTGTGGCTTGAAATTGAAAGTGTTGATCTGGGGCATTTCCCGGTGATGACGTTTGCCGAAGTGATGCGTCGTTTCGGTTCTGATAAACCTGATCTGCGTAACCCATTAGAGTTGGTTGATGTTGCTGATTTGGTTAAAGATGTGGAATTTAGTGTTTTTGCTGAGCCGGCGAATGACAGTAAAGGCCGTGTAGCCGTAATTCGAGTACCAGGTGGTGCTGAACTGAGCCGTAAGCAGATTGATGAATATGGCAAATTCGTTGGGATTTATGGCGCGAAAGGGCTGGCGTGGATAAAAATCAATGCACGTGCCGCTGGTCTGGAAGGGGTGCAAAGTCCGATAGCCAAGTTCCTGAATGCAGAGGTGATTGAAGGTCTGCTTTCCCGTACTGATGCACAAGATGGCGATATTTTATTCTTCGGCGCCGGTAGTGTGAAAGTGGTCACTGATGCCTTGGGAGCGTTGCGTCTGAAGTTAGGGCGCGATCTGAACCTGACAAAATTGGATAGCTGGCGGCCATTGTGGGTTATCGACTTCCCAATGTTCGAAGATGATGGGGAGGGTGGTCTGACCGCTATGCACCATCCGTTTACTTCACCGTGTAATATGTCAGCGGAGGAGTTGGGGCAAAATCCGGTTTCAGCCATTGCCAATGCTTACGATATGGTGATTAACGGCTACGAAGTCGGTGGCGGCTCGGTGCGTATTCACCGTAATGAAATGCAACAGGCGGTGTTCCGTATTCTGGGTATTAATGAGCAGGAGCAGCAGGAGAAGTTTGGCTTCTTGCTGGATGCGCTGAAATTTGGTACGCCTCCCCATGCAGGTTTAGCATTTGGTCTTGATCGTTTGGTGATGTTGCTGACAGGAACGGATAACATTCGTGATGTTATCGCATTCCCTAAAACCACCGCCGCTGCTTGTTTAATGACGGAAGCGCCAAGTTATGCTAATTCGGCGGCACTCGAAGAGTTATCAATCTCTGTTGTTGCCAGAAAAGAGAGTGAGTAATGGTTTATAAGCGCCCTGAGTCTGTGCTGGTGGTTATTTATTCTTTTTCCAGCCGACGGGTGCTGATGTTACAGCGGCGGGACGATCCTGGCTTTTGGCAGTCTGTGACTGGCAGCCTTGATGGAGACGAAACGCCGTGGGAGACAGCGTTGCGCGAAGTGCGAGAAGAAATCGGTATTGATATCATAGGTGAAAATCTTGAATTGATAGATTGCCGACGTTCTCTCTATTTTGAGATTTTTACCCACTTACGCCATCGCTATGCGCCAGGAGTCACCCGTAATAAAGAGTACTGGTTCTGTCTGGCATTGCCGGAAGAGCGAGAATGCTTGTTGACTGAACATCAGGCTTACCAGTGGCTGGATGCGGATAAAGCAGTAAAGCTCACTAAGTCGTGGAGCAATCGACAGGCGATTGAAGAGTTTGTGATTGAATAAGTTTATTAGACGTTTTATCGGAGAACCTTATGGCAGGTCATAGTAAATGGGCCAACACCAAGCACCGCAAAGCTGCGCAGGATGCGAAACGCGGTAAGATTTTCACCAAAATTATCCGGGAGTTGGTAACGGCAGCCCGTCTGGGTGGTGGAGATCCGGCATCTAACCCACGTCTGCGTGCCGCGATTGATAAAGCACTGTCCAACAATATGACCCGCGATACTTTGAACCGTGCTATCGCCCGTGGTGTTGGCAACGATGACGCGGATAACATGGAAACCATCATTTATGAAGGTTATGGCCCGGGGGGAACAGCGGTGATGGTTGAGTGCTTGAGTGATAACCGCAACCGTACCGTTTCTGATGTTCGTCATGCTTTCACTAAAACTGGTGGTAATCTGGGTACTGATGGCTCGGTTGCTTATTTGTTCACCAAGAAAGGGGTGATTTCTTACGCGCCGGGACTGGATGAAGATGCGGTGATGGAAGCGGCGTTGGAGGCCGGCGCTGATGATGTAGAAACCTATGATGATGGCGCGATTGATGTTTACACTACGCCAGAAACGTTTGGTGATGTGAAAGATGCGTTAGACGCAGCGGGTTTTGTGGCTGAATCAGCAGAAGTTTCAATGATCCCTTCCACTAAAGCGGAATTGGATGCGGAAACCGCACCTAAGTTATTGCGCTTGATTGATATGTTGGAAGATTCAGACGACGTACAAGAGGTTTACCATAACGGTGAAATCTCTGATGAAGTTGCTGCTTTGCTGTAATTTCGATTGGGTTGTATACCCAATGGATTTCAAGATGCATCGCGACGGCAAGGGAGCGAATCCCCGGGAGCATAGCGAACTATGTGACCGGGGTGAGAGAGTGCGGCCAACAAAGAGGCAACTTGAAGGATAACGGGTATATAGCGTAGAGAAAGTGTGCTGTGGTACAGGACACTTTCTCTAACGTTTTATCTCCTTTATTAAAGGTGATAATCAAAGGCGAATAAACAGAATATGGCGATTATCTTAGGTATCGACCCAGGTTCCCGCGTCACTGGCTATGGCGTGATCCGTCAGCAGGGGCGTCATTTGAGCTACCTTGGCAGTGGTTGTATTCGGACAAAAGTTGATGATCTGCCTAGCCGGTTACAGCGTATCTATGCGGGTATCCTTGAAATTATTATGCAATTTCAACCAGATGCTTTTGCCATCGAGCAGGTCTTTATGGCAAAAAACGCCGATTCAGCGCTGAAATTAGGACAAGCGCGGGGAGTTGCGATTCTTGCCGCCGTTAATCAATCTGTACCGGTTTTTGAATATGCGGCTCGACAGGTGAAACAAACGGTTGTCGGAACTGGGGCGGCTGAAAAAAGTCAGGTTCAGCACATGGTGCGCTCTGTGCTGAAATTATCTGCTAACCCGCAATCCGATGCGGCAGACGCATTGGCCATTGCGATAACCCATTGTCACTTTAATCAGAATCTTTTGCGGGTTGGCGATCCCAGATTAATCTTGGCACGTGGACGTTTAAGATAACGGCTGGATATGCATCCAGCTTTTTTTATGTTATAACCATAAGTAGAACAATCAGTTTTATTTTTTAGGGGGTAAACGAGTGATAGGGCGTCTCAGAGGAATTGTGCTGGAAAAACAACCACCCTTGGTTTTACTGGAAACGAATGGCGTTGGTTATGAAGTTCATATGCCAATGACCTGTTTTTATGAATTGCCTGATGCCGGACAGGAAGCCGTTCTGTTTACTCACTTTGTTGTACGTGAAGACGCACAATTACTTTATGGTTTTAATGATAAGCAGGAGCGGGCGCTATTCCGTGAATTAATTAAAGTGAATGGCGTAGGGCCTAAATTGGCGTTGGCTATTCTTTCGGGCATGTCTGCGCAGCAATTTGTTTCCGCCATTGAACAAGAGGCGATTGCTTCTCTGGTTAAACTGCCGGGTGTGGGCAAGAAAACTGCTGAACGGCTGGTGGTGGAAATGAAAGATCGCTTTAAAGGGCTTAATGGCGATCTCTTCAATCAGAGCAGTGATATTAATTTGCCGGCAACAACCAAACAGACAAATTCTGACGCGGATAGTGAAGCAGAAGCCGCGGCGGCATTAGTCTCTCTGGGTTACAAGCCACAAGAGGCTAGCCGCATGATAAGTAAAGTCGCTAAACCGGGTGCTGATTGTGAAACACTTATCCGCGAAGCACTTCGCGCCGCTCTTTAAGTTGCAGGAGTAAGCCATGATTGAAGCTGACCGTCTGGTTTCCGCGGAAGTTTTGCAAGACGATGAAGCCATTGATCGCGCAATCAGACCTAAATTATTGTCTGAATATGTTGGGCAGCCGCAAGTCTGTGAGCAGATGGAGATTTTTATTCAGGCTGCCAGACTGCGTGGTGATGCCCTTGACCACCTGCTGATTTTTGGTCCGCCGGGATTGGGTAAAACAACGCTGGCGAATATTGTCGCCAATGAGATGGGCGTCAATCTCCGTACAACTTCTGGCCCGGTTTTAGAAAAGGCGGGCGATCTGGCGGCAATGCTGACCAATCTTGAACCGCATGATGTGTTGTTTATCGATGAAATTCACCGCTTGTCGCCAGTGGTGGAAGAAATTCTCTATCCGGCAATGGAAGATTATCAACTGGATATTATGATTGGCGAGGGACCGGCCGCCCGTTCGATCAAAATTGATTTGCCTCCTTTTACCCTGATTGGGGCTACCACTCGCGCAGGCTCTTTGACTTCGCCACTGCGTGATCGGTTCGGTATCGTACAACGCCTTGAATTTTATAATGTGGACGATTTGCAAAGTATCGTTTCTCGCAGTGCCCGTTTTATGGGGGTCGAGATCACTGACGATGGAGCCCGGCAGATTGCCATGCGTTCTCGTGGGACGCCACGGATTACAAACCGTTTACTGCGTCGGGTGCGTGATTTTGCTCAAGTGAAAGGGAATGGCGCGATTGATGGCAATATTGCCGCCAGAGCGCTGGATATGTTGAGCGTAGATGCTGCCGGTTTTGATTATCTGGATCGTAAGTTACTGGTTGCCATCATTGATAAATTTATGGGCGGTCCGGTTGGGGTAGATAACCTTGCCGCTGCCATCGGCGAAGAGCGGGAAACGATTGAGGATGTTCTGGAACCCTTTCTGATCCAACAGGGTTTTATTCAACGTACTTCCCGTGGACGAATTGCCACCGAACATGCTTATCGCCATTTTGGCGTGGTCAGAGATCAGGAATGAGTTGTTTAATTACCTGAAAAATCGGGATGGGTACTCCTGCAAGGGAAACCTATATCCTATGGATTTCAAGATGCATTGCGGCGGCAAGGGAGCGAATCCCCGGGAGCATAGAGAACTATGTGACCGGGGTGAGTGAGTGCAGCCAACAAAGAGGCAACTTGAAAGATGACGGGTATATCCCGCTCTCCATGACTGGGTTGTACCCACTCAGTAGATCAATTTTTTGCTTTACTGATCAGACTGATAATAAACATCACCGCAGCGCATAGCACGACAGATGGCCCTGCTGGTGTGTCGTAAACGGCGGAGAACGCTAGTCCGCCGGTGACAGCAAGCATACCAACCGCAATAGCAATACCAGCCATTTGCTCCGGTGTACGGGCAAAACGGCGAGCAGTGGCTGCCGGGATAATGAGCAGGGAGGTAATAATCAGCGCGCCGACAAACTTCATTGCCAGGCCGATTGTCAACGCTGTTACCAGCATTAACAATACTCTTAACCGCTGTATTTTAATACCATCCACAAAAGCCATTTCCTGACTGACGGTGACAGAGAGCAGAGCGTTCCATTGCCAGAACAGAAGTGTGGCGACAATGGTGACGCCGATGGCAATCAACCAAATATCTTCATAGGTGACTGACAATAAATCACCAAACAGATAAGCCATCAAATCAACTCGTACATTAGACATTAAACTGACAACGACCAGCCCTAATGATAGCGCGCTGTGAGCCATAATCCCCAACAAAGTATCGATTGCCAGTTGAGGGCGTTTCTCCAACCAAACCAGCATCATTGCCAGTATCAAAGTGACAGCGATAATCGCGTAAAAAGGGCTAATATTTAGCAATAATCCGAAGGCAACGCCCAGTAATGAAGCATGAGCCAGAGTATCGCCAAAATAGGACATTCTGCGCCAGACAACAAATGAACCTAATGGCCCGGCAGCAATAGACAATAATATGCCGGCCAACCAACCGGGGAATAATAATTCAATCATGAGTGGCATTCCCTGTTATTTTCTAAGACAATTTCCCCTTTCAGATCATGGTGATGATTATGTTGATGGTGATATATCGCCAATTGTTCAGCGCCATGATGACCAAACATAGCGATAAATTCAGGATGAGTTGAAACGACTTCAGGTGTGCCGGAACAACAAATATGTTGATTAAGACATAAAACTTCGTCTGTTTTCGCCATAACCAGATGTAAATCATGGGATACCATCAATACAGCGCAATGCAATTCGGTTCTAATTTGATTGATTAGATCATAAAGTGCTAACTGACCATTCACATCGACCCCTTGTGTTGGTTCATCAAGGACTAATAATTGCGGATGATTTAATAGCGCTCTGGCTAATAAAACCCGTTGGTTTTCCCCGCCGGATAATTTTTGCATGGGCTGCTGCAATAGATGAGCAGCGTTCACTCGCTTTAGTGCTGGCAATATATCGGCAGATTTTACACCGGGTTTTAGCATCATAAAGCGTTTGACTGTTAATGGCAGAGTGGGATCAAGATGCAACTTCTGTGGAACATAGCCGATTCTCAATCCAGCGGTGCGTTCAATTGCGCCGGATGATGGTTCGACAAGCCCCAAAACAACACGAACTAAAGTTGATTTACCGGCGCCATTGGGACCTAGCAAAGTCAGAATATTCCCTCGTTGTAAATTAAGAGAGATATTGTTTAATACCTGACGATTGTCGAAGGTAACAGCAACATTTTTTAAAGTGATGAGTGTTGGCATGCTAAATATATCTTGCGTGAACATTGAGATGTTATAATATAACAATTCTTGTTTCTGTCCACGAGATATTTACATTATGTTACACAAATCATATAAACTAGCGCACAAGTTTCTCTGTAAGGCCGCGATTACTGCTGTTTTCATGTCAGGGACGATACAATCGGCTAATGCTGATGTTGTGACATCAATTCGTCCGTTAGGTTTTATTGCTGCGGCAATAACTGATGGTGTAACTGATACGCAGGTACTGTTGCCTGATGGGGCATCACCGCATGATTATGCGTTGAAACCGTCTGATCTTAAGAGAATTAACCAGGCAGATTTAGTTGTGTGGGTTGGACCTGAGATGGAAATCTTTTTGTCTAAACCGTTAGCTAAAGTTCCACAAAATAGACAGCTAGCTTTAGCACAATTGCCAACGATTAAGCCATTATTGCTGAAAAATGATGAAGATTTACATGAACCAGATCAGCATAAACATGAAGAAGGCCATGAACATCATTCTCATGGTGAATATAATATGCACATCTGGTTATCGCCAGAAATAGCAAAACAGGTTGCACAGGGGATTCATGACCAATTACAAATGCGTTTTCCGCAGAAAAAAACAGCGCTGGACGTAAACCTACGTAAATTCAATGCTCAGCTTGCGCAAACTGACAAAAATATTGCTAATATTCTTAAGCTGGTGCGTGGTAAGGGGTATTTTGTTTTTCACGATGCTTACGGCTATTTCGAGCGGCATTATGGTTTGACTCCATTAGGACATTTTACGATTAATCCTGAAATACAACCTGGCGCACAAAAACTACATCATATACGAACACAATTGGTTGAGCAGAAAGCAATCTGTATTTTTGCTGAGCCACAATTCAGGCCGACCGTCATTAATGCTGTGGCGAAGGATACGGGAGTGCGTATGGGCGCCTTGGACCCGTTAGGAAGCCGCATCGTATTGGATAAAGACAGCTATATGAAATTTATAACTCAGTTGTCGGAACAGTACATGGGTTGCCTGAATTAAAGTAATAAGGAATTCAATGAGTGCAACAGATAGTTAAAACTATCGTTCTGGTGTATAAGGAGTTACCGCGACCGCATAAAATTATGTTGGGTTCGCTGACTGTAGCAACATTGGTTGTCACTATGTGGCAACCTATTGCTTATCATCATGAACAAGAAGAAACAACAGTCGGCAGCATTGCCATTAATCCTTCCGTAGATAGCGATGAGATTATTGCAGATAGCAGTGAACAGCTACCGGACGAAGGTATTCCTGATGAAGAGACGAACTCAGAGGTCGCGGCTCAAACTCCGCATGAATATATTGTCTCCGACGGTGATACCCTCAGTAATATTCTGACCCAATTTGGTATCGACTCTTCTGATGTCGCGTTACTCGCGAGTCAGCATAAAGTGTTACGGGGGTTGAACATTGGCCAGCCATTGTCATGGACAGTCAATGAAGCGGGTGACTTGCAAACTCTGACTTGGGGTGTTTCCCGCCGTGAAACGCGCATTTATACCCGTGAAGGCGATCTGTTTAAAGAAACAAAAGAGTTTCAGAAAGGGGAGTGGAAAAACAGCGTCGTTGTTGGCGTTGTTGATAGTAACTTTACCAGCAGTGCTTTAAGTGCCGGCTTAACCAGCAGTGAAGCTCGTGAAGTCACCAAGGCACTGCAATGGCAAATTGATTTGCGTAAATTACATGAAGGTGATCGCTTTTCTGTATTGCTGTCCCGTGAAATATTGGATGGTCACAGTGAACAGAGCCAATTACTTGGTGTTCGCCTAAATAGTGGCGGTAAAGATTATTATGCTATCCGGGCGGAAGATGGGCGTTTTTATGATCGTCAAGGTTCCGGTTTGGAGCGCGGATTTTTGCGTTTTCCAACGACTAAGCAATTTCGGGTATCTTCCCAATTTAATCCTCGGCGTGTGAATCCAGTCACCGGTCGGGTCGCGCCACACAAAGGGGTGGATTTTGCTATGCCAGTGGGAACGCCTATTTTGGCGGTGGGTGACGGTGAGGTGATTGTTTCTAAATATAATGGAGCGGCAGGTAACTTTATTGCCATTCGTCATGGACGCCAATATACCACGCGTTATATGCACCTGAGAAAGCTGTTGGTGAAACCAGGGCAAAAGGTAAAACGGGGTGATCGTATTGCGTTGTCCGGTAGCACAGGTCGTTCTACGGGTCCGCATTTGCATTATGAATTCTGGATCAATCAGCAGGCGGTAAATCCATTAACGGCGAAATTGCCGCGCTCTGGTGGTTTGAGTGGTAAAGAACGCTCAGAATTCCTGGCAACGGTAAAAGAGGTCACGCCTCAGCTTCTGTTAGATTGAGTTTAATTGTTCATTAGTAACAGACTTTAAAGCGGATGATTGCTATCATCCGCTGTCGTTTTATTTATGTTCAGAAAAAGGTGTGTTGATATAGCCCCCTGTACATGTGAAATGAACAATGATCTTTTTGTTTTAAAAGAGTTAGCTCATGTATAAAGAAACAGATACAGACAGTAAAGTTGGTTATGTGCCGACATTTCATAAATCTTACCTGCATCCTCGTTACTGGGGGTTATGGCTGGGCATTGGTGCATTGGCCGGGCTGGCTTACCTGCCGGTTAAAGTGCGTGATCCTCTGCTGGCTAAAATAGGCTGGTTGGCGGGTAAGTTAGCGAAAGGGGCACGTCGTAGAGCAAGAATAAATCTGTGTTACTGTATGCCGGAACTGACGGAGCAACAGCGTGAGGCATTGATTGATGAGATGTTTTCTACCGCACCTCAACCTTTTGTTATGTTGGCTGAACTTTGTCTGCGTGGTACAAAATCAGCTTTAAGTCGGACTCATTGGCATGGTGAAGAGATTATTCTTCAACTGAAAGAGCGGGGGAAAAATATTATTTTCATGGTCCCGCATGGTTGGGCTGTGGATATTCCGGCGATATTACTGACAGCCAATGGACAGAAAGCAGCGGCGATGTTTCATCATCAGAAGAACCCTGTAGCCGATTATCTGTGGAATAAAGTGCGGAGTCGCTTTGGTGGCCGTTTACATTCCCGTGACGCGGGCATTAAACCTTTTATTGCTACTGTTCGCCAGGGTTACTGGGGATATTACCTTCCTGATCAAGATCATGGTGAGGAACACAGTGAGTTTGTCGATTTCTTCGCGACATATAAAGCGACATTACCGGCCATTGGGCGGTTGATGAAGATTTGCCGTGCGGCTATTGTGCCGCTGTTTCCGGTTTATAATTACCGTACCCATCAACTTGATATTTATATTCGTCCACCGATGGATGATATTGATGGCAAAGATGACGCTTTTATTGCTCGTCGGATGAATGAAGAGTTGGAGCAATTGGTACGACCGAACCCTGAACAATATACTTGGATACTTAAATTACTTAAGACTCGGAAAGCCGGTGATATTGGGCCATATGGGAGAGAAGACCTGTGATTTTCGTTACAAAGATGTAGAGTTATTATCACGGCTTGAAAGTTTGTATCGTCCCCCTAATATTGGACATGGCATCCAATGATTAGGGGGTTTTGTGACGAGTCATTTATTACTATGATGCATTACTATAAGCAATTAGGATTACACGAAATGTTATAAAAGACGGTAAAAGTCTGTTTTACCGTCGAGTTACTGTTGGATTAAATGGGATGCGCCATTTTTCTCTATCTAACCAAATCCCCCGAAAACTTTGCGCAAAATGTTGTAGCGCTTTATTCCACTTCAAGAATACGGCAGGTGTTAGTACTGCCAATTGTCCCCATCTGATCACCCTGAGTAACCAGAACAAGGTCGCCGGAAACCAGATAACCTTTATCACGCAGACGATTAACTGCTTCATTGGCCGCTGTAATGCCGTCAGTATGACTACTGCAATAAACCGGTGTAACGCCACGGTAAAGTGCTGTTTGGTTTAAGGTTTTCTCATGACGGGACATAGAGAATATGGGAAGACCAGAACTAATGCGAGACATGATACGAGTGGTGCGGCCTGATTCAGTCATGGCAATAATGGCTTTAACCCCATTTAGGTGGTTTGCCGCGTACATGGTAGACATCGCAATGGCTTCTTCAATACTGTCAAAAATTGTGTCTAGCCGATGTTTTGATACATTGAGGCCGGGCATTTTTTCTGCTCCGAGACAGACTCGCGCCATTGCGGCAACCGTTTCGGCAGGGTATTGGCCCGCTGCGGTTTCAGCGGAGAGCATTACGGCGTCAGTACCGTCGAGAACGGCGTTTGCCACATCCATCACTTCTGCACGAGTAGGCATTGGGTTGGTGATCATAGATTCCATCATCTGAGTCGCGGTAATCACTACACGATTTAGCTGACGGGCGCGGCGAATTAATTTTTTCTGAACGCCAACCAACTCTGGATCACCGATTTCTACACCAAGGTCACCACGAGCAACCATGACGACATCAGAAGCCAGAATGATTTCATCAATGGTTTTATCACTGCTAACGGCTTCTGCGCGTTCAACTTTCGCCACGATCTGCGTTTCACAGCCCGCGTCTCGCGCCAGACGGCGAGCATAATTAAGATCTTCTCCGGTACGGGGGAAAGAGACGGCAAGGTAATCAACGCCGATTCTGGCCGCTGTAATAATATCTTCTTTGTCTTTCTCGGTTAGGGCTTCCGCAGATAATCCACCGCCCAGCTTATTAATGCCCTTATTGTTAGATAGCGGGCCACCTACAGTGACTTCCGTGAAGACTTTCATGCCCTGAACTTCTAATACTTTGAGTTGAACACGTCCATCATCCAGCAACAAAATATCACCCGGTACAACATCCGTGGGTAATCCTTTGTAATCAATACCGACTTTCTCCTTATCGCCTTCGCCTTTACCAAGATTGGCATCAAGCAGAAATTTATCTCCGACATTCAGGAAAATTTTGCCCTCTTTAAACGTTGATACGCGGATTTTAGGCCCTTGAAGATCGCCAAGAATAGCGACATGGCACCCCAAGCGGGCTGCAATCTCGCGGACTTTGCTGGCTCGCTGGAGATGATCTTCGGCGGTACCGTGGGAAAAGTTGAGGCGGACTACGTTTGCACCTGCGGCAATAATCTTTTCAAGATTATTATCGCGGTCGGTAGCCGGACCAAGTGTAGTAACAATCTTAGTTCTTCTGAGCCGTCTGGACATGTGTTACTCCGTTGACCTGTGAGTACTGGTATTGGTTATATAAAAATAATCAATAATCTATTAATTATCCTATAAAACGAGTAAAAAAACTCTTCGGCAATCCAACTATCAAGGCTGTTTATAGATTACTTTTGTGACCCGTATCAACTGATCATGATACTTTTCGCTGTAGTGCCCATTGACCGTTGTCAACTATAGGGGAACGACAGGGGGAACGTTTTACACAATCGCTATGCCCTAGCGAATCAGTTAACCATTTTTAACGGATATTTATTGCCGCATTTCTATCCTATCACGATTTGTTGCCGATTTATCAATAATCTAATGGTCCTAGAGGTTTTGATGATGAAAAGTAGTAATGATTAGGTTTGCTGTAAAGTAGGTAAATGACAAGTGTTCCTTGAGGAGGGCTTGGTACTGTCTCTTAAGTCAGGCTTATGATCAAGAGACAGTTATTTACGTGAGATTTGTCAGCGGTCTGGTGGGGATGCCGGTCCTTATGCTTTCCGATACCATCCCATCAACTTAATATATGAATTGGTAATTGTAATCGCCGCATTGCCGCCAGAATCTCCGGTATTACCTGAAATGGTATGGTTGTGTGCTCCTATTGATACCGCATGAGAGTGGGCGCCATCAGTGCTGGTGTTGTATTTGTAGTTGTCATTATCTGGCACTTGTGATGACCCTATATTGTTTCTAGAATTGTCGTAATAGCCGTAACGCCCACCCCAAGCTTCACCCCAGCCACTATCATGATGGTGATCTCCAGTGACATTAGTGGTTTTGGTGCCATAATCAAATGTGCTCGTTGTTCCAGAGAATGTATGATTATGCGCTGGCATTTGTGCCGCTGTCAGATTTATCGAATCGCTGCCGCCGGTTGATAAAATATCGGAACCATTGGCGCTAGCTAATCGAACTGTTTTATTTTCACCAATATATTCCCATACAGTGCCTGGAAATAACACATTGGGGTTTTTGTTTTGAGCGAACCAAACCACAATTCCTACAGGATATTGGGTATTAATAATGGTTTCAATTAAGCCAAGATTTTTCACAAATGTATTTTTATCAGGAATGTCTGCGCCATTTTGGTCTTTTGCTAGCCGGTTATTCGCATTCTGATTAATATCAGAAACAAGCTTCTGCGTTGCGACAAGGGTATTACTGTTGCCTATTTTGTCTGTGAGTTGAATAATACCTTGTTGTGTTAATGAGGCGCTTGGCACTGTTGTTGTAATTTTTTGTTCTAACGCTCTATTTAATTGAGTAATGAGTTTAGCTATATCACCATCATCCAAAATATCATTGCCAGATTGGGTCGCAATAAAATTGGCTATGACAGAGGATATGGTTGATGACTGACGTAATACTTTGTTTAGCAAATGAATAGTAATATCCCCTGGGGGAAACCCAGTTTTCAAATTTCGGCTTTCTTCATAGACTTCTTGACTGACTACATTAGCATTGTCACCAATAGAAAAAGCTTTGAAATCATTTTGGGGATTCATGTTCCCTCCTAAAATTAAATAATATTATTTTATAATCAATGTATTGAATTATTGTAAAAATAATTTCCGAAAATCCATTTTAATGATAGTTTAGTTCGGAAAAATCATGATAAAGTGTCCTTATAGCTTAGGCAGTTAACTGTTTTTGTATAATGGGTAGAAATAAAAACCCGAAATTGTATGATCAGATAAATATCTAAATAATTTATATTCAACATCTGAAAAGGTGCTAATATCCATATTATTTTTTTTCAATGTGGATTTACTCATTAGGCGGTCCTTATAATGTAATTAAATGCCACATTTCTCGGACGTGTTTCATTATCACCATTCATCCCAATCGATTTCAATTCCCCTAAGCTGCCTCGATCGTTTGGATCGCCATGCATACTACCACGCACGGGATCTGTATTTGCACGGGTGGCGCTTGGGCTGTCAGTGGTATTAATACTATGGTTATGTCTTTTGAATGCATCATATTGAAAACTCAATATATTACGTCCGTTGTCAATACCACGCCCATTATCCCAACCACGAATAAATTCACCACGTAAATCGGGTAATACTCCATTAGGGTAGGCTTGCGCTAATTTCGGATATTTTGTTTTATCAAAGGAAGCGCCGTTACATTGCGTCCATCCTTCTGGTGGGGTGGTCGTCGGCCAGGGGAGTGGCACCCCTACCGGGATCAATTTTTCAAACAAACTGAGGTTTCTCACAAAAGCATCCTTATCAGGAATGTCTGCGCCGTTTTGGTCTTTTGCCAGCCGGTTATTCGCATTGTGATTGACATCGGAAACAAGTTTCTGCGTTGCAGCAAGGGTATTACTGTTGCCTGTATTGTCTGTGAGTTGAATAACGCCTTGTTGTGTTAATGAAGCGCTTGGCACTGTTGCTGCAATTTTTTGTTCTAATGCTCTATTTAATAGTGTTGTGAGGTTGGCGATATTACCATCGTCTAAAACATCATTGCCAGATTGTGTCATGATAAAATCAGCGACGACAGAGGATATGGTTGACGACTGACGTAATACTTTGTTTAGTAAATGAGTAGTAATATTTTCTGGTGGAAATCCAGTCTTCAAGTTTGGGCTTTCTTCATAGGCTTCTTGACTGACTACATTAGCATTATTACTAATGGAAAAAGCTTTGAAATCATTTTTTGGGTTCATGTTTTCTCCTAAAGTTAAGTGATTTTATTTTATAATCAGTGTATTAAATTATTGTAGAAATAATTTCCGGAAATCTATTTTAATGATAGTTTAGCTCGGAAAAATCATGATAAAGTGTCTTTATAACTTAGGAGATTAATTGTTTTTGTATAATGGATAGAAAAAAATCCCGAAATTGTATGATCAGATAAATATCTAGGCCATTTATATTCAACATCTGAAAGTTATTTTGATATTACTGTTTTCTATTTCTTCCGGTTTCGATTTATTTCGGAGTTTTTTTATAATTACTCTCTGGTTTGATTCTTTATTTTTTAAACTATCATTATTTTATTGAGTTAAATAATAGATATAGGATTTTCTTGTCATAATTTTATGATTGTTCTCATATCTTGACCAATGTAGATTATTTACTGGCACCCAATGAGTTATAAACGATTGCTGACTACGCAATTGTTGCGAGCCAGCCGAATAGTGAGGGGACTATTTTCACAGGTCTAGGGAAAGTCAATTTTATCAAAGCGTGAATTCCGCAGCGCTTCTTTGACTCTTTTCAAGTTATCTCTGAATTTTGAACCACGGCGCAGGGTAAAACCAGTCGCTAAAACATCAATAACGGTTAATTGAGCGATTCTTGAGACCATTGGCATATAAATATCGGTATCTTCCGGGACGTCCAGAAGAATGGCGAGCGTTGCTTCGTGAGCGAGGGGAGAATCTTGGGAGGTAATTGCGATAACTGTTGCATCATTTTCTCGCGCAAGTTGTGCTGCTTCAACCAGGCTTTTAGTCCTACCGGTATGGGAAATCAGTACGACGACATCACCTTCGGCACTGTTAATACAGCTCATCCGCTGCATCACGATGTCATCAAAATAGATAACGGGAATGTTGAACCGGAAAAATTTATTCATTGCGTCATGGGCGACGGCCGCAGAAGCCCCTAGGCCAAAAAATGAGATTTTCCGGGCTTGAGTCAGTAAATCGACAGCTCGGTTAATGGCTGTGATATCCAAATTGTTTTTCACGGTATCCAGAGTTGCCATTACCGATTCAAATATTTTATTGGTGTAGGCACTAACTGTATCGCTCTCTTCAACATTGCGATTTACGTAAGGCGTGCCATTGGCAAGACTTTGGGCTAGATGAAGTTTGAAATCGGGAAAACCTTTAGTATCCAGACGGCGGCAAAAACGATTAACTGTGGGTTCACTGACTTCCGCCATTTTTGCCAGTGTTGCGATACTGGCATGAATCGCGGTTTGTGGTGAAGCCAGGATTATCTGCGCCACTTTTTTTTCTGACTTACTCAAGAATTCGATACTATTTTGGACTCGTTCCAGTGTATTCATAAAACGCAGTTACCTGTGCCTGTGGTTTTGACGATTTCATTCAGAGGAGAAATCTATATAAATTTTTATGAAAATATACTATTAGCAAATTGAAGCTGGCAGTAGGAAGTCACAATAATTTAATGTTTTTCATAAAAGTATGACAAGTGTCTAACTTTCACATTGGTAATTATCTTTCATAAACGTTGTAAAGTTACATAAAGCTATCACATTTTTATCATGGGTAAAACATATTGTTAACATAGGATCGTGGTTATTCGTTATCGCTGTTTACGCGCCATAGTCAAAAGAGTACATTATCGGTTAATGCTGTAACAAAATTACAATATCCCGCAATGAGGAGATACATATGGCGGTTACTTCTACAGCTCAGGCTTGTGATTTAGTCATTTTTGGCGCTAAAGGGGATTTGGCTCGCCGGAAATTATTGCCTTCCCTTTACCAGCTTGAGAAAGCGGGTTATATCCACCCAAAAACCCGAATTATCGGTGTTGGCCGGGCTGATTGGGATAAAAAGGCGTATACCAAGGTTGTTGAAGAAGCTTTAAATACGTTCTTGCCGGAAAAATTAGATCCAGAGTTATGGAAGACATTAAGTGAACGTTTGGCGTTCTGTAATCTGGATGTTAATCAAAAGGAAGATTTTGCCAAACTGAAAGCGATTCTTAATCAAGGGCACCAGCCTGCAATTCACTATTTTGCCATGCCGCCCAGTACTTTTGGTTCGGTTTGTCACGGATTGGGCCTTGCCGGGTTAAATAAAGAGCCAAATCGGGTTGTGATGGAAAAGCCTTTAGGGACTGATCTTGAATCATCTAAAGCCATTAATGATGAAGTGGCAAAATATTTCAATGAGCGTCAGGTTTATCGTATCGATCATTATCTGGGTAAAGAAACTGTATTGAATCTATTAGCACTGCGGTTTGCCAATTCCCTGTTTGTGAATAACTGGGATCACCGGACAATTGATCATGTACAAATTACGGTAGCTGAAGAGGTTGGTATTGAAGGTCGTTGGGGTTATTTTGACCAAGCCGGGCAAATGCGCGATATGATTCAGAATCACCTGTTGCAAATACTGACCATGATTGCTATGTCTCCTCCGGCAGATCTGACGACAGACCGTATCCGTGATGAAAAAGTAAAAGTATTGCGTTCTTTGCGTCGTATTGATCACACGAATGTGCGGGAGAAAACAGTACGCGGTCAATACACTGCCGGTTTTGTTCAAGGACATAAGGTACCAGGGTATCTGGAGGAAGAGGGGGCGAACAAGTCCAGCCGGACGGAAACTTTTGTCTCTATCCGTGTCGATATTGATGACTGGCGTTGGGCCGGGGTGCCTTTCTATCTGAGAACGGGTAAACGTCTGCCAACGAAATGTTCTGAGGTGGTGGTTTACTTCAAAAAGCCCGCGTTGAATTTGTTCTCTGAATCTTATCAGCAACTACCACAGAACAAACTGACGATTCGTCTGCAACCGGATGAAGGTATTGATATCGAAGTTCTGAATAAAGCCCCGGGGCTGGAGCACAAGCATCGTTTGCAAACCACTAAGTTGGATCTGAGTTTCTCTGAAACGTTTAACCATATTCCATTGGCAGATGCTTATGAGAGATTGTTGCTGGAAGCTATGCGGGGTATTCAGGCGCTATTCGTTCGTCGTGATGAGGTGGAAGAAGCTTGGAAATGGGTTGATTCTATTATGAATGCATGGGCGGCGGATAATGATGCGCCTAAGCCTTATCAGGCGGGAACATGGGGGCCGGTTGCTTCGGTTGCGATGATCACTCGCGATGGTCGCTCGTGGAATGAGTTTGAGTAATTGGCAAACCTTTCTGTTGAAGCTCAAGCCGCGCTGTAAGCGGCTTGGGTTGTTATCAACAAGGTATCAGCTTATATTGATATCAATTCTGTTTTTTGATTCAACTCTGTTTATCAGATAAAAGATGAGCAAAATTGAGAGGTTGCTTTCTATTATTTCGTATGGTAGAAGTAATAGGAACACTAACACTAACACTATTTATGAGGATTCTTCGTATATCGCGCGGAATATCAGTGCGATGAAAGAATGAGATATCATGAACAGCGCCAAAAGCGTCAAGTTTCAAAGTTCCACCCACGTGCTTTTCCTTTCTGCCATTTTATCCAGTGAGCATTACTGGTGTGGCGCATTATAGCGTCTGACTCCTGTTAACCGGTTCTCAACCGGTATTTCTATTTCGTCAAAACGTCAGGTTATTATTTCTCATCTCATGCATGGATGGGTTAGATTATTTATTAGCTTGCGTCTTGACATGCGTATTTACGTGGTCAGGAGAAAGAAAATGATTTATTGGTTATTCCTTGCAATGGCAATTGTTACCGAAGTTATCGGTACCTTATCGATGAAACATGCCAGCGTTTCCGGTGATGTGGTTGGCATGGCCGTTATGTACATCATGATCGCCACATCCTATATCTTGCTGGCAATGGCGGTGAAAAAAGTTGCATTAGGTGTTGCGTACGCTTTGTGGGAAGGGGTTGGCATTCTATTTATTACTGTTTTTAGTGTCATGTGGTTTGATGAGTCACTGTCATTGATGAAAGTAGGTGGTTTAGCTCTGCTGATAACAGGAATTATGTTGATTAAATCCGGCACTAGAAAAGCGGCAGTTAAAAAATCGGCAGAGGTAGTGAAACAGATGGCAAATAAGGCTGTCAGTGTCGCAACAACTAAAAACAGTAAAATAAAGGAGGCATAACATGTTGCAACAATTTGAATGGTGGCATGCGGCGTTCTTATTCCTTGCCGTAGCGTTGGATATTTTAGCGAATATTTTACTGAAACTTTCTAATGGTTTTAGACGTCCTTGGATGGGGATTCTCTCGATTATTGTTGTCCTTGGGGCGTTCAGTGCGCTTGCTCAGGCAGTGAAGGGAATTGAGCTTTCCATCGCTTATGCCTTATGGGGCGCTTTCGGTATTATCGCGACGGTTGCTGCTGGCTGGATTATGTTTAATCAGCGTTTGAATTGTAAAGGTTGGGGTGGTATTGCCTTGTTGCTGTTGGGCATGGTGATGATCAAGATGGCTTAAGCTGTGGAATAACCCAATCTGGGGGGAGTATGATTCATAGAGATTGTTTTAATTTTATTGTCCTTGATGCAGTTTATAACTATTTTTTTCTCTGCTCAGGTATTTTGATTAAATACTGTATAACTCCTCCCGCTTTAATGTTTAAAATCAGGATAAAGGTATCTTATTAGCGTTCAGGTTTTTAAATAACGAATTTTATTGTTTATTTCTTATATTATCTGCTGGCATGCAACTGTTATTGCATAATAACCAGCAGACATGAATAAAACGACTTTTAGCAGGTAAAACAGATGTCTGGTTTATTACCATCTTTCACACGACAACCAGGACACCAAGACTGAACAATATAGCGGCCATCACCCATATCCCTCATACCAAAGTCTTCATAGCGATAAAAAACATGTTGACCTATTGCGGAGGAACAACATGGGCAACTTTTATAGATCTTGCCTTCTACTTCCGCAACAACGGAATCATGAAGGGAATCATTACAACCTGAACAAACATCCATAGAATGCTCCATACCAAGTGATAAAAGTTATTGAAGATTAGGCCATGTTTATATTCACTCAACAGTGGCCCGACATTGATGTACTTATTAGAAAGTATGGACGACGTATAAGTATAATTCAACATTGAAAAGGTAAATAATAGAAAATCCATTTGGTGAGTTAATTCTACCAGATGAAATTAACGCTATTTGTGATAAGCAATATTGGAAACTATTTTATTTACATTGATCATCAGAGTATTATCATCGGCTCAAATATAACATATATTTCTAAAAT
Source organism: Photorhabdus hainanensis (assembly GCF_018448965.1). Lineage (NCBI taxonomy): Bacteria > Pseudomonadati > Pseudomonadota > Gammaproteobacteria > Enterobacterales > Morganellaceae > Photorhabdus > Photorhabdus hainanensis. Next base: position 27,537 of record NZ_RCWD01000041.1, read on the forward strand.
GAATTATTAAGGGCCATTGCTGAAATAGAATAGGTATTTTGGCCCATAAGATGGGTTTATAATAAGTTTATGTACAGATTTTAAAGTTCTCAAAAAATTATGGAGAATGGATTTAAAAATTGTCTATGCCAGAACAATTTTTTATCTATTTCACTTAACTCAGCTTCTTCACAGATATTATTCCAATTATCTTGGATGATTAATATTTGTCTATTAAAGATTTCTTTTGCTTTTTTCTCTGAGATATTAAAGTTATGTGCAGTTTCTAAACAGGTTTGTAATTGGCTGAGATTTTTATTTCCGACTATTAACATTGCTTGAGATGCTTCATTACCCGATCTACCTTGAGGGCATATATCATAAGCAGGGGTTAATCGTGAAAATAATTCTTCTGATGTTTTCTGAGGATTAGTGAAACGATATCGTATAATCTCGGCAAATTTTTCATAACTAGCCATTAAATGTTGGGACTAAACAAATTTTTTGTTGTTAGAAATCATCGTATACCTCTCTCTTTTTTTCCTGAATACGCCGTGGTAATAAAACTAATTTATCTCTTGTTTGTTCTATACGTGTTGAGATAGGAAATTTATCATTGTCAAACAAGTTGATACCTACAAGGTTGGCCAGCTCAAATGCTAATCCTATGGAGCAACCCATATCCCCATTTTCAATTTTTTGTAGCGTGGTTCTGGATATACCAGCACGTTCTGCCAAATTCTTTTCTGACCAATGGCGTTGTTTTCTACCTAACTTGATTTGTTCTCCGAGTAACATAACTGCCTCTTGGGAGAATTTTGAATAGGCTCTATGTTTTAACATACTTCCTCCTGTTGACCATTATAGTGGTCATTGATGGCCTTAATGAACACTATAATGGTCATCATCATGGTTTGTCAAAATGAGAATGTCAATATTAGATGAGCATTATAATGGTCACATCTTATAGTTCAAGGCACAAGAGGAAGGTTAGAGTTGTTGAGTTTATAACATTCCATTTAGAACAATGAATAATATAGTTAATGAAAATGTCGATTAATATTTTATTTTAAAATGTTATTGTAACTAAATTAATGGAGAAAGTTATATCTTATTTACATTAGTAACATCTATTGGGATATTCTGAATAACCTCCATATAATTAAAATATAAATGGAGGCGATAGAGAATATCCCAAAATTAATATTAAATACCTGCGATAATTTTTATTTCGACTTTATATTTGGGGTTCATTAGTTTAGCTTCAACGGTGCAGCGTACTGGCGCATTTCCTGCTACAACCCATGCATCCCAGGCGGCATTCATGCCAGCAAACTCTTTTCCATCAGCCAGAAAAATAGTGGCGTCGATAATTTTGCTTTTATCAGAACCGAGACGCTGTAACATAATATCAATAGCGGCCAGTGTATTCGCTGTTTGCTCAGTAATATCACCATCCAGATTTTCCGGTACGGCGGTGTAGTAAATAGTTTTATTGTAAACTACCGCTTCAGACCAGCGATCTTGAGGATCAATACGTTTAATTGTCATGGATACTCCTTTCTGTGAATGACTATCTGCCTGATTTTGGGTGGTGATCAGAACATACTATTGGCATAATCTCCATTCATTCTATTGAAAGAGACGATTTGTGTCAGACGATTTTGCGAAAAATGGCGCCCTTGCTAAAGCAATAACAGGCTTTAAACCCCGTGATGCTCAAAGAGAAATGGCAGTGGCTATTGAGTGTGCGATTAAAAACCATCAACAATTGGTCGTAGAAGCAGGTACGGGAACAGGTAAGACATTTGCCTATTTAGCGCCCGCGTTGCGTTCTGGGCAGAAAGTTATCATTTCCACAGGTTCTAAGGCATTACAGGATCAGCTCTATAATCGTGATTTACCGACTGTTGCTGAAGCAATTAATTTCACCGGTAAATTGGCGTTGTTGAAAGGCCGTGCAAATTATCTGTGCTTGGAACGATTGGAACAGCACTCTTTTGGGGGCGGGCAATTGGAAGCAGAAATTCTGTCAGATATTGTTCGACTAAGAGGCTGGTCTTCACAAACTGAAGAGGGTGATATCAGTACTTGTCACCAAGTGGCGGAAGATAGCCAGGTTTGGCCGTTGGTCACCAGTACGAACGATAACTGCTTGGGTAGTGATTGTCCGCGTTATCAGGAATGTTTTGTTCTCAAAGCTCGTCGTCGGGCAATGGAGGCGGATGTTATTGTTGTTAACCATCATCTGTTTATGGCGGATATGGTCGTGAAAGAAACGGGATTTGGCGAGTTGATCCCGCAAGCAGAAGTCAAAATATTTGATGAGGCGCATCAAATCCCTGATATCGCCAGTCAATATTTTGGTCAGCAATTAAGTAGCCGCCAACTGATGGATCTCTCCAGAGACATCATTATGGCGTATCGCACGGAAGTCCGGGATCAAGTTCAATTACAAAAGAGCGCGGATCGCCTGAGTCAGAGTACGCAAGATTTCCGGCTGGCGTTGGGAGAGAACGGGTATCGGGGTAATTTGCGGGAGTTATTGCAAAATCCGCAAGTCCAGCGAGCATTAGTATTGCTTGATGATGCGCTTGAGCTTTGTTATGACGTGATGAAATTATCTTTAGGGCGTTCAGTTATGTTGGATGCGGCATTTGAGAGGGCAACAATTTATCGTAACCGCCTTAAGCGCTTGAAAGAGGTGACTATCCCCGGTTATAGCTATTGGTTTGAAAGTTATGGTCGCCATTTTCTTTTAGCACTCACACCGCTGTCTGTTGCCGACAAATTTAGTGAAATAATTAATGAGCAATCAGGTTGTTGGGTGTTCACCTCAGCTACACTCTCTGTTAATGAGCAACTTTCCCACTTCACTGAACGGCTAGGTTTAAAAGAGGCGAAAACGTTATTACTGCCAAGTCCATTTGATTATCAAAGTCAGACACTACTTTGCGTTCCCCGTCATCTACCATCGCCAAATCAGCTTGGTAGTGCAAAATGGTTGGCAGAGATGCTCAAACCACTTATTGAAGCCAATAAAGGTCGATGTTTCTTTTTATGTACTTCACACCAGATGATGCGCAGTCTGGCTGAAGAGTTCCGTGCCAATATGACATTGCCGGTTTTGGTTCAAGGTGAAACCAGCAAAGGTCAGCTACTTTCGCAATTTATTGCCGCCGGCAACGCTTTATTGGTGGCAACCAGCAGTTTTTGGGAAGGTGTCGATGTGCGCGGCGAGGCGCTTTCCTGTGTCATTATCGATAAATTGCCCTTTACGGCGCCGGATGATCCACTGCTAAAAGCCCGTATTGAAGATTGCCAACTTAGAGGTGGCGATGCATTTAACGAAGTTCAGTTGCCGGATGCGGTTATTAGCCTGAAACAAGGAGTCGGGCGGCTTATTCGTGATATTGATGATTATGGCGTTGTTGTCATTTGTGATAATCGTTTAGTGATGCGTCCATATGGTGAAGTGTTTTTGAATAGTTTGCCGCCTTCGCCACGAACCCGAGATTTAACGAAAGCGGTCGCTTTCCTGCAAGCTCGGCAATCTCCTAATATTTCTGGTTTCGCACGGTAATTTTGTACCAGACCGCAGAGCGTGCTTTTTTTGTTTATGAGTTTGCTAAAAGTGACAGATCTAATATTGAATATGACGAAGAGATACAGTTTAAGAAGATGGCGTCCCACGTTCTAGGGTTATCAGATGAACAATTAGCCAGGCTAATTAAAAAAGGTCATTTTTCGGAGGTGACTAAATATGGTTAAAAAATATCGTAGTGATGCGTTTGCTGCAATTCACGAAACGATGGAGGCACTAAGCGAAATAGGGGCTGCAATAAGCAAACCATGCGTGAGTTTGATGCTGCCTGTTTGACTCCCATAGAATCGCTCTCTCCAGAGGAAATACGTTCTCTTCGTGAGCGGGAGCATTTGTCACAGCCTGTTTTTGCCCGATATTTGAATGTGAGCAAAAATCTTATATCAGACTGGGAGCGTGGAACAAAAAAACCGGAGGTCCAGCCCTGAGGTTGCTTACGATAGTTAAGAAGAACGGAATTCAGGCTATCGCGTGACATGATTAAGAATCGCTCCATATTGTAATAGCAAATCACGTTAGGAAGCGATGGAGTACAGGTAAACTGAATTTTTTTTCTATCTGATAATTCATAAAGACACAATTACCCTGTGTACATATGGCAAAGGGTAATGGCCTTCATATGGCTGCCAACTGGGTAAAATCGACAGGGTTATGATAAAATAGCGCCTTATTTTGGATTATATTTCTTGCCGAGGTGCTTAAGGCATGCCTGTACGAATTCTGGCTATTGATACTGCAACGGAAGCCTGTTCTGTTGCTCTTTGGAATGATGGTGCCGTTTTGGCGCAGTTTGAAATTTCTCCACGTGAACACACGCAACGTATTTTACCTATGGTTCAATCTGTTCTGGCAGAAGCCGGGATGAGTTTACAGCAGCTTGACGCTTTAGCTTTTGGCCGTGGGCCGGGTAGTTTTACCGGTGTACGCATTGGTGTGGGTATTGCTCAGGGCTTGGCTCTGGGGGCTGAACTGCCGGTGATTGGTGTGTCAACGCTCAATGCAATGGCTCAAGGTGTTTTTCGTCTGCTAGGTGCAACTCAGGTATTAACCGCCATTGATGCCCGGATGGGAGAAGTTTACTGGGGGAAATATATCCGTAATCAGCAAGGTGAATGGCAAGGAAGTGAAACAGAAGCCGTGTTGAAACCGGAACAGGTTCAGGCATTCATGGCTTCGTTGAGTGGCGATTGGGTAGTTGCGGGTACTGGCTGGCAGGCTTATCCTCAGTTGATGACAAGTCATTTAACGCTAATTGATAGTAGTATCACATTACCTCATGCTGAAGATATGTTGCCTCTGGCGATACAGATGTGGCAAAACGGTGAGGTAACGGCCGTTGAACATGCTGAACCGGTATACTTGCGTAATGAAGTTACTTGGAAAAAATTACCAGGCCGTTAAGTATCGATTTATGAAACTTGTAGTAAAAGAGAGTATCGAATAGACAGAGTTATTTTAAACTTAATGATTGGGACAATTTTCGGGAGAAGGTGGTTATGTTAAGAGTAATAAACTACCGGACGAGTATTAAGGCGCTAATTTTGTTAGGCGCTGTAATGCTTACAGGCTGTATTACCGTTCCTGATTCAGTAAAAGGAACGTCACCAACACCTGTTCAAGATCTACTTTCTGTTAAGAGTACGCCTGAGCTGTTTATCGGTCAGGAAGGACGATTCGGCGGCAAGGTACTTGGTGTAGTGAATGAAAATCACCGTACTCGTCTGGAAATATCGTCATTGCCATTAGCATCGGATGCCAGTCCAGAGCTGAATGAGCCTTCTCTTGGCCGTATCTATGCTTATGTAAATGATTTCCTTGATCCTGACGATTTTAAAGGAAATTACGTCACTATCGTAGGTCCGATAGTGGGATTAAAAAAGGGAAAAATTGGTTGTGCGGATTACGATTATGTTGTGATTAATGCGATGGGCTATCAACGTTGGAAAGTTGTTCAGCGAGTATTGATGCCTTACGGTCCGGGGCCTTGGAATTATTATGGCTATCCATATTATTCAGGTTGGGGATGGAATTGGTATTACCCCGATCCCGCGCCTGTTGAGACTATTTTGACTAGGTAGAGTTATATTTCAATCGGGGTTGTTAATATGCACCTTGTGACATTGTAACTTTATTTCCAGTTTGAGCCGCCGCAATAATATGTGGCGGTAATTTATCTATTATTTCCTATCTATCTTTGGATTGATCGTTAATTTCATTGCAATTCTTGCCCCCAAACCCGCAGCTATCTCTTCTGCCAGAATTTTCCTTAGTTCATCAGGAATATCATCCGGTTGTAGTATGACAAAACCGAATTTGTCATATAATTTACGGCTTGGCATAAAATCACGAAAAGTTGTGAGATAAAGAGCGGTTTCCTTGTTCTGTGCTAATTGCTCAATGATTAGGCTAAGCAGGGTACTGGCAATACCTTGGCCATTATATTTTGGCAATACATCAATCTCGGTTAGCAGCATCAATTGATTTAAACGGCGGATTAGCGCAAATCCAACCAGCTTTTGATCACTTTCAGCAACCCAAAGTTGCTGTTCCTGAATACCTGACTCAATTTCATACGTGGATAGGGTCTGGTCACCAAGTGTTTTTGGTAAGAGTTTTTCTGGAAAAAGAGAAGCTGCTTGGCGCTCTATATCTCTGATAGTTGCACTATCTTCATAGGTTGCCCTTCTGACTGTAATGTTATTTATAATCATTTTTTATTACCAATATATTTTTAATAGCGTATTGGAATAGAGGAAAGCAATAAATGCTATTTCAAAAATGCTATCTTAAGCAAAAAATAAGTAGGTCAATGTATAACCAATAGCTACTAAGTTAAATATTAACTAGAGCAATAATATACTGATAATTAAAAATAATTCACAGACGACACCATTCTCTTTGTTTTTATGTATAAGGATTAACATGAAATTAGTGATGTGTATCTCAACCTGAACAATGTTTCTTTTTTAAACTGGTACGCTGAGTTAATAATTTGTTAAATCAAGGCGTGCGTTATTTATTAGGCGAGTGATAACATAGCAATTAAAATTTCAGGAGTACTACCTTGGAGAAAGTCTGGCTAAAACACTATCCGGCGGATGTTCCTGCGGAAATTGACCCGGATCGTTATGCATCATTGGTTGAGATGTTTGAAAATGCCGTAGCGCACTATGCAGATCAACCTGCATTTATCAATATGGGTGAGATTATGACCTTCCGTAAGTTGGAAGAGCGTAGTCGGGCATTTGCAGCATATTTGCAAAATGGTTTGGGATTAAGTAAAGGGGATCGCGTTGCTCTGATGATGCCAAACCTGCTGCAATATCCCGTTGCACTGTTTGGTGTTCTGCGCGCAGGTATGATTGTCGTAAATGTAAACCCGCTGTATACGCCGCGTGAGCTTGAACATCAGCTTAATGATAGCGGCACTTCCGCTATTGTGATCGTCTCCAATTTTGCCCATACATTGGAAAAGATCGTTTTTAATACTAAAGTTAAGCATGTTATTTTGACGCGTATGGGCGACCAACTATCTCGACCTAAAGGTACGTTGGTCGATTTTGCGGTGAAATACATTAAGCGGTTGGTGCCGAAGTATAATTTGCCTGATGCCATTTCATTCCGTTGTGCGATACAGAAGGGCTATCGCATGCAATATGTAAAACCAGAGATTAACGGCAATGATTTGGCCTTTCTGCAATATACCGGCGGCACTACCGGCGTAGCTAAGGGAGCTATGCTGACTCACCGTAATATATTGGCAAATCTTGAACAGGCAAAAGCGGTTTATTCTCCATTATTACGTGCAGGCCAAGAGCTGATTGTTACGGCGTTGCCTCTTTATCACATATTTGCGTTAATGGTGAATTGCTTGTTAATTATTTATTTGGGTGGGTGCAATCTTCTGATCACTAACCCGCGTGATATTACGGGTACGGCTAAAGAATTAGGTCGTTATCCGTTCACTTCTGTCACTGGGGTAAATACGTTGTTTAACGCCTGGTTGAATAATGAAGAATTTAAGAAGCTTGATTTTTCTACGCTGCGTCTGGTTGTTGGTGGTGGTATGCCGGTACAGAAAGCGGTTGCTGAGAAATGGGCAAAAGTGACAGGCACCAATCTGCTTGAAGGTTATGGTCTGACAGAATGTTCACCTTTGGTTTCCTGTAATCCTTATAACTCGAAACATTATACTGGCAGTATTGGTTTTCCGGTCTCTTCAACGGAAATCAAACTTGTGGATGATGATGGGAATGAGGTAGAGATGGGTCAGCAGGGAGAATTGTGGATACGTGGCCCACAGGTGATGGTCGGTTATTGGAATCGCCCTGATGCAACAGAAGAAGTGTTGAAAGATGGTTGGGTAGCAACGGGTGATATTGCGAATGTTAATGAACAGGGTTCCATTCATATCGTAGATCGTAAAAAAGATATGATTTTGGTTTCTGGTTTCAATGTGTATCCTAATGAAGTTGAAGATGTTGTATCAGCTCACCCTAAAGTGCTAGAGTCAGCAGCAATAGGTGTATCAAGCGAAAGTTCCGGTGAAACTGTCAAAGTGTTTGTGGTTCGGATAGATCCTAGTTTGACCGAGGATGAGCTTAGAACCCATTGCCGTCGTTATCTAACAGGGTATAAAGTACCGAAGATCATTGAGTTCCGGGATGAATTGCCTAAGTCTAATGTAGGTAAAATTCTTCGCAGGGAACTGCGTGATGAAGAGGAAAAGGTCAGGAATGTAGCTATAGCCTGAGATCCTCTTCATAATATTGATAAGCACGACAACGCCGGTATCAGCCGGCGTTGTCGTGCTTATTCCATGAATGGCTAAGAGAACTATGTTTTGAATTATCAGTTGATCACCACAGATGCTCAGTTGCAGCAAGTTTGCGAAAGGGCAAAAAAATACTCAAAAGTAGCATTGGATACTGAATTTGTACGCACACGGACGTATTATCCACAATTAGGTTTGATACAACTGTATGATGGCGAACAACTTTCTCTGATTGATCCACTTAATATCACCAACTGGCAACCTTTTCGTGAGTTAATTACTCATCCTCAAATATTGAAGCTGTTGCATGCCGGTAGTGAAGATCTGGAAGTTTTTCTGAATGCTTTTCAATGTTTGCCAGAGCCGATGATTGATACTCAGGTTCTGGCGGCTTTTATTGGGCACCCGCTTTCATGTGGCTTTGCCGCGCTGGTGGCTGAGTATATTCATGTCGAGCTGGATAAAAGCGAATCCCGCACTGATTGGCTTGCCCGCCCGTTAAGTGAAAAACAGTGCGAATATGCGGCTGCGGATGTTTATTATCTGTTGCCTTTGGCGGATATCCTGATGACTGCAACAGCGCAGGCTGGATATATGGAGGCTGCGACCGGTGAGTGTCAGCTTATCAGCCGACGTCGTAAAGAGATATTAGAACCGGAATGTGCTTATAAACAGATAGGCAACATCTGTCAATTACGTCCCCAACAGCTTGCGTGTTTGAAAAAACTGGCCGCATGGCGTTTGAATCAGGCCAGAGAACGCGATTTAGCCGTGAACTTCGTCATTCGTGAAGAAAACCTGTGGCAGGTAGCACGTTATATGCCAACTTCTCTGGCAGAGTTGGATGCGTTAGGGTTAAGTGGGCAGGAGATTCGTTGTCATGGTCGTCGTCTATTGGCAATGGTCGCTGAAAGTGGAAATATTCCAGAAAGCGAATGCCCGCCGCCAGTGACGAACCTGATTGATCAACCTGGTTATCGTAAAGCGTTTAAGGATATTAAGGCGCTGATCCATCAGGTAAGTGAGCAGCACAGATTTAATTCTGAATTATTGGCATCTCGTCGTCAGATTAATCAATTACTCAGTGCTCATTGGAAATTGAAACAATTAAATGGCAAGCCTGAGCTGCTTAGTGGATGGCGGGGAGAGTTGCTGGCTGAACCTGTTGCAGAGATTCTGGCGAACTATCCTGATTAATCCATATCAGAGCATTAGCTTGATGACAGGCTAATGCGTGAGAAAGGGGTTCCCGTTAGGGTTACCCCACCTCAGACTGCCATATAATATAATGAGCTTGGTTACTTTGATGGCGGTAGTGATAAAACAGCTGCCTTTCTGCGTTATTTTTGAGCTTCTTCTGTCTCAGGTAATGTTATATTAAGTTCCAGCACGGAAATATCATCACCTTTCTGTTCGAATTGCACAGAGAGCATATCTGGATCTACCTGTATGTACTTACAGATTACCGCCAAGATATCTCGTTTCATATCAGGCAGATAAGCAGGCTCAGAATCACCACGGCGGCGCTCTGCCACGATAATTTGCAACCGCTCTTTAGCGATATTTGCTGTCGTCTTTTTTCTCGACAGAAAGAAATCTAGCAAGGCCATGTTTTACCCCCCAAATAGGCGTTTTAAGAAGCCCTTTTTCTCTTCTTCAATGAAACGGAAAGGACGTTCTTCTCCTAATAAACGTTCAACAGTATCTGTATACGCTTTTCCTGCGTCGGACTCTGTATCCAGAATAACCGGCTCTCCTTGGTTAGATGAACGCAGTACAGATTGATCTTCTGGAATAACACCGATTAAAGGAATGCATAAAATTTCCAGAACATCTTCCATACTTAGCATATCACCACGACTCACACGGCCTGGGTTATAGCGAGTTAATAGCAGGTGTTCTTTAATGGGATCTTCACCCCGTTCAGCTCGTCGAGATTTAGAAGCCAGAATACCCAAGATACGGTCCGAATCACGTACGGAAGAGACCTCAGGATTTGTTGTGATGATCGCTTCGTCAGCAAAATAGAGCGCTATCAACGCGCCACTTTCAATCCCTGCCGGGGAGTCGCAGATAATAAAATCGAAACCTTGTTTGTCCAGATCAACTAAAACCTTCTCAACGCCTTCAGGGGTGAGAGCGTCTTTATCGCGGGTTTGTGATGCAGGCAAGATATAAAGGTTCTCGGTACGTTTGTCTTTAATTAATGCCTGATTAAGCGAGACGTCACCTTGGATAACGTTCACGAAGTCATAAACTACGCGGCGTTCACATCCCATAATCAGATCGAGGTTACGCAGGCCGATATCAAAATCGATAACGACGGTCTTTTTACCTCTTTGAGCAAGGCCGGTAGCAATGGCCGCGCTTGAAGTGGTTTTGCCAACGCCACCTTTACCTGATGTAACAACAATAATGCGTGCCATGAAGTGATTCCTTATTAAAAGGGCTAGATTAAAGGTTCAATAGTTAATTCATTATTTACCAGGCTAAGTTTTGCGGCTTTTCCTGCTAATTCAGTCGGGATTTTATCGCCGAGCCAATATTGCCCTGCGATAGAGATAAGTTCTGCATTTAAATGGGTGCAAAAAACCAGACACTCCTGATCACCGGATGCACCGGCTAACGCCCGACCACGCATCATGCCGTAGATGTGAATATTGCCGTCGGCAATCAACTCGGCGCCAGCGCTTACATTACTGGTGACAATAAGATCACTGCCTTGGGCATAAATCCTTTGACCTGAGCGAACTGGTAAATTAATTACGCGAGTTTTTTTAATCTCAGGTTCTGCCGGTTTATTTTCCTTTGCTGAGGCTTTTTGTTTTTTACCTTCGCTTAGTAGTGGTAAGGATGCTTGTATTACCGCTCTGCGTTGTTGCTCATCACGACAACCACTCATTCCGACAATACGGAATCCTGCTGAATCAATAGCGTGATGCAGCGCTTTCAGATCAGCGTCTGCCGGCAGAGCGGAGATGTTAATGACGACAGGCGCGTTTTTCAGGAAATCCGGTGCTTGTTCCACTTTTTCCTGTAGGGCCTGTAGAATGATTTCTGGTTGGTCACTGTGTAAATGAACAACCGAAAGCGTAAAATTACTGCCTTTTAGCTCAATTGGCGACTGTGACATCTATCCTGACTCAGATTCAGCAAATTTGAGATCACCCCAGAACAACCTCTGGGATACGATATTTTGAAATACAATAAACATGTTATAATTACTGAATTATTCAAGCAAGTTGTGACCTGAATTTAAAAGAGTTTATTATAATGATTTGTGTGATCTACAGAAGCCCGAAAAGAGAGCAAACATACCTTTATGTTGAAAAAAGAGATAATTTCTCTCGCGTCCCCGAAGAGCTACTGAAAAGTTTTGGTCAGCCTCAATATACAATGATGATCTCTCTGGCAGACAGAAAGAAACTGGCAGGCGCTGATATAGAAAAGGTAAAAATATCGTTAATTGAGCAAGGTTTTTACCTGCAAATCCCACCTCCGGTTGAAAACTTAATGAATGCACATCTGAACCAGATGGAAAAATAAGAAGAATCCAAGAGTTTGATGAGCAAAGTTAATCGTCATCGCGGTTTTATTAACCACCACAATATTCACAGTGAGCCGTGCTTTTAAAGGACAACAATCAGGTTTGTATTTTAGAGGAAAAATTTCCTTTGAATAGCGGTAACCTCTTTCCGTTTCCTGTGCTCCTTATTTTGCGATTAGTCTTGGCGTGGTGGCCGATGAGATGTGGCAATAAGTGCTATAATTATGGGTGTGTTGCCTAATAAACCAGAGTGAGGAACGAATATGTATCAACACAGAGACTGGCAGGGGGCATTACTGGATCTTCCTGTCAATAAAGTGGTTTGCGTTGGTAGTAATTACGCTAAACATATTAAAGAGATGGGAGCTCAGCCAGCGGAAGAGCCAGTCGTTTTTATTAAGCCAGAAACTGCACTGTGTGATATACATCAGCCAATTGCAATTCCAAAGGATTTTGGCGCCGTTCACCATGAAGTTGAACTGGCTGTACTGATTGGTACACCGTTGAAACAGGCAAATGAAGAACGAGTTAGCGCCGCGATAGCCGGCTTTGCTGTTGCGTTGGATCTCACCTTGCGTGACTTGCAATCTAAGTTTAAGAAAGCAGGTCAACCGTGGGAAAAAAGTAAGGCGTTTGATGGTTCTTGCCCGATATCTGGGTTTATTCGAATAAGCCATTTTGGTGATCCGCAGAATGTCCAGTTTTCACTGACAGTCAATGATGAGCTACGGCAGAACGGTGATAGCAGTGATATGTTGACACCAATCGTTCCCCTGATCAGCCATATGTCGCACTTTTTCACTTTGCGGCCGGGGGATGTGATTCTCACTGGCACACCGGAAGGTGTTGGAGCACTGGAAGCCGGTGATGTGTTAAAGGTTACTCTGAATGATAATTCACTCATTACCAGAGTGATTTGAATAATATAAGGAATAGTAGAAGTTATGTCTCAGCCTTTCTGGCAGGTAAAAACTCTAGATCAGATGACGGATGAAGAATGGGAGTCATTATGTGATGGTTGTGGGCAGTGTTGCTTACATAAATTGATGGATGATGATACCGATGAAATTTATTTTACTAATGTTGCTTGCAATCAGCTCAATATAAAAACGTGCCAATGCAAAAATTACGAAGATCGTTTCAGATATGAGCCGGATTGTATCAAGTTAACCCGTTATAATTTGCCGACTTTCGAATGGTTGCCAAAGACTTGTGCATATCGTTTGCTTGAAGAAGGGAAGCCATTGTTACCGTGGCATCCTCTGATTAAAGGTTCCAAATCAGCGATGCATAGCGAAAGAATTTCAGTTAGGTATATTGCTGTACGGGAAATTGATGTTGTGGAGTGGGAAGACCATATTATTAATAAACCTTAATAATGATTTAACTAACTATAATTTAACAAATTATTTTATGTGTTTCCCTCGTTGGTGCTTGCTCCAGAGCTAAGCTATCCAATGGGTGTATCCGCCAAGAATAAACTAAAGGTTGATTGTATATAATTGCGTCTATACTATTACCATTAGGTAATTGAACCTGTGGTCTATTATAGGAGGCATAAAGTATGCCAATACATGTGGGAAACATAGAAAAGATTACCAATGATTTCATCCAATTGAGTGAGTTAGAGTTCAATCGTGTTCTGTATGATGCTCTTGATTCCTCTGGTACTAATATTGTGCATGATGTGGATGAACTCATTTTTCCTCCAGGTTACCGGTTGATCAGGGTTGATAACCGGTTAGATTTGGATGATATAGATGAGCCTTACTTTGAATTAGCGTTACTTAGTGATGAAACAAAAGAAGTGGTTTATTACAATAAAGTGATTGTAATAAGTGACCTGGTGCTTAACTGTCGTCCCGCTTCGCAGATACTTGTGTGGCGAACGAGGAAGCCGCAGCATAAAGCAGCATTAAGTGATTTAGCCGCTAAAATCTTTTTCCACTATCTGATTAAAACCTATGATGTTGTCGCTTCAAATATAAGTCAAATAATAGAAGGCACCTCTTTTTGGCAAGCCAGAATGTATGAGGCGTTACAGTTTGGGCTTTATGTTTACGGTTATGATGTAATGACCTGTGAGTTAAGAAGTATTTTAGCTGAAGATGATGTCAGTAAAGAGCAGAGTTGGTTATGGGGTAATGCGGAATATTATATGGATAGACTGGCGATTATTTCCAGAATTAAATTGCCTAATAAGTAATTAATTTTTCTAGGTTGTATCTGAGGTGAATATAATGGTTCGAACTAATTCGAACCATTATTAGTTAATTACAAAGCACCGGAAACCCAAGCATTAATTTTATCATAGAACGATTTAATTGATTCCCATGCTCTGCTTATCCATTCAGAGAGTTGCCTGGCTGCATCAAGTATAAAATTTGAAAGCCTGCCAAACAAACTGGAGAAGAATGCATTAGTTTTTTCCATAAAACTTTGGATTGCTGCTCTGGCGTTAGGAAATTGTAACCCAAATTGAATGGCTTTATCGTAACTTGTATCAATTTGTCTGTTGTTCTCATCTTTAGTTCTTTGACGAGATTTATTCATGTTATCGATCCAGTCTTGGTCTGCGTTGTCTGGATCAGTGGCAATTGCTTCCTGATATTTCTGTGTGCTATCAGTTACACTTGCCTTGGAAATGTTTGTTGTTGAATTAGCACCAGATTTCACTGAATCTTTCAATTGATTAATAATACCATCTATTTCCTTATTTTCGGTAATATCTACGCTTTCGTATTGTTCTCCAAGCATATTTGCGTATGTTTGGAGTTCAGGTGTCGATGGTGAGAATTGTTCAGTTTTAGAATCATTTAACGTACGTTTTGCGTGTTGACGCATTTCGTTCATGAGGTCGATAAATTGAATATCTGTCGATGTAATATTAGACATAAATTATTTCCTTTTATTTAGTTAGTAAACTATCTATTAAATGTAAAAGTGCATAACTCTTTATTTAAATTGGAAGGAATAAGTTAAAAATAAATTACATTATCTATTTCTGTCGATTTAGTTCTCCTATAATATTTAAAATTTCAATGTTAGTGATAAATTTGTTGCTTAGATATTATGTCTAGAAATGCCGGAAAGTATTTTCCGGCATCTAAATAAAACATAAAATACTTGGACAAGCAGAGTTTAATCTTGAGTCCATTCAAGGAATTTCACTCTGCTAAATATTTAATGCTAACTTTATAAATAAGTTTTTTAATTACTGAACTTAGTCTTTCAGTTTATAAACCAATGTATTATCAGAGTGAGATAGTGTCAATTTTTGACCTTTTAACTTCACTTTAACGCCATCGGCTAATACTTTACCAATCAAGTAATCCCATTGATTCAGTTTATCATCAGCACAAAGCATCTGGGTGCTGGCCAGGTTTTTAACGGTCAGTACACCATTTTTCAGTTTGCCTTGACCCATAAAGAGATTACACATGGAACCAGAAATATGCATTTTTTCACCGAATTCAATAGTTGGTACGCGACCATCTTGATTTTGCGCGCCTTCGCCATTAACGCTCACCAGGACAAATTTGTTATGTTGTAAATCATCTACTGACACGTTTTCTGTCGCTGAAGCTTGGAATGTGGCTAACAATAAAGTTGCTGTTGCCAAAGGTAATATTTTTTTCATGTTTATCTCCTATATATATTATTTTAAGGGTACTTACTAACAATATTCGGGCAATTTTTCCCGTTGAGTAATTGCTGGATATTTCCCAGCGTAATTTCACTGATACTAGTTAAGGCTTCTTCTGTCAGAAATGCCTGATGACCGGTAAACAGCACGTTATGACATGAAGACAAGCGACGAAAAATATCATCCTGAATTACGTCATTAGATTTGTCTTCAAAGAAGAGATCGCGTTCATTCTCGTAAACATCCATACCCAGAGCGCCAATCTTTTGTTGTTTTAATGCATTAATGGCTGCCACGGAATCAATCAGAGCCCCTCGGCTGGTATTGATGATCATTACGCCGTTTTTCATTTTGCTGAAAGCAACTTCATTTAGCAGATGATGGTTTTCTGGTGTTAACGGGCAATGAAGGGATATGACATCGGATTGTGCATACAGCGTATCTAGATCGACATATTCAGCGCCGAGCTCCAAAACAGTTTGATTGGGGTAGGGATCATGAGCTAACAGACGCATACCAAATCCGTTAAGAATACGTAGGGTAGCAATACCAATCTTACCGGTTCCGATAATTCCTACTGTACGGTTGTGCATATTGAAACCAATTAAGCCTTCAAGAGAGAAATTGGCGTCACGGGTACGTTGATAAGCTCGGTGAATACGGCGGTTTAAGCACAACATTAATCCGACTGCGTGTTCAGCAACAGCTTCAGGAGAATAGGCTGGAACTCGTACAACCTGAATGCCCAATTCTTCAGCCGCATCCAGATCGACATTATTAAAACCTGCACAACGTAACGCGAGGATTTTTATATTCATTTCAGCCAATTCTTCAAGCACTTCACGGTCAGCATTATCGTTGACGAAAATACAAACAGCATCTGCGCCAATAGCGTTTTTGGCAGTTTTTGAACTGAGAGGGAAGTCGAAAAACTCGAAATCATAACCAAATCCGAGCTTTTTATTGACCTGCTCCAGGTGTTTATAGTCATACTGTTTGGTACTGTAAACGACTAATTTCATGGGATTATCTCCGCTATAATTTAAGTAGCTAATAAATTGTTTTAGGCTTAAATTATTGCTGACGTAAAGGGTTAAATAAACCAATAAATTAATTAACTCTATAAGTGTATTGCTTGTTGTTCCCCTATATGTTCAACATAATTTGCTTAATAATCAATATCTTAGTTTAAGGTTTGTCTGCTAAATTATGGAATAACAATAGAAGTAACCGATCTAAGACTTAATAAGGAGAGGAAAGAACTTGATAACCAAAGGGTTAAAGATATTCATTACCATACTGATGTTGCTGGTATTGCTGATGGCGGCGGGATGGTTTTCTATTCCTCATTGGTTGCCTAAAGTCACCAGTCATTGGTTACCTCCAGGTATGACGGTTTCATTGAAACAACCAGAATGGAAAAAAGGGGCTTTGCAACTGGCTGATATTTCATTGCAGGTGAAAGATTGCAGGCTCATTCGTGTATCGCGATTATCTGTTAGTTACCCATATTCAGAGATAGATAACAGTTATCATTGGCAATTAAATGCCGCAGATATTAATGGAGATATCCATTGCCTAAATCAGTTGCCCGAATCTACTCAGGGTCTTGCTCCATTGTCTGTTGCTGATATTTTAGCTCTTATTCCACAAGGAAGTTTATCTGTGGATAATTTTTCTTTTCATCTCTGGCAAGATTTTGCCGGAAAGCTAAAATTCAATTCCTCTCCTCAGGAGCAAAAACTGAGTTATCAGGGAAAGAATGTTAAATTGTCAGCGCATATTTATGGTAAGGAATCGTTATTTATTGACCAACTGGCAATTAAATTACCAGAACAGGAAGTCAGCCTTAATGGTGAAGTGACTTTACCACTTAATGTGGACAAACTACCTCCTCATGGTGAAGTAAAAGGTAAAATTATTGCCAGTCAATATACGCACCCGCTAAATATCAAGTTAGGTTGGCAAGGGAAATCCGGCAAACTTATTATCAGAGAAGAGGGGACGGTAGTACCTTTGGCTGAATTACCTTGGCAGTTTAACCAAGACCAGTTTGATATTACTGATGGTAAATGGCGGTGGACGAGTGCGGGACAACCTCTTGCGGGTGGAGTGAATATTAAGATTGCTCATTGGCAACAAGGATTGGATAACCTGCTGATTAGTGGCCGTATAAATTTGGTCACGCAGGGGAAACGTGGTAAAGCGAATATAGTGTTAACCATAAAACCGGGCCGGATAAACTCGTTAAATATGCAACTTCCTTTTCAATTAACAGGTCAGATTAATGTGCAGGATATGATTATGGCTATGTCATTGCCTGCGGTAATTAGTGGTCCGCTGGTTAATCCGAGAATGACTTTCCAGTCAGGTTCGTTGTTTCGGACTTGGGGGCGTTTGTCCGATAAGTTTATTGTTAAAGATGCTCGATCACCGTTAGCGGGAACTTATCTGACACGTGAAGGTTTTACTGGCCGGTTACAGGCGATTGTTAATGCACAACACCGTGATTGGGGAAAATTCCGTTTGCATCTTGATGGTCATGCCGAGAATTTTATGCCGGATAAAGGCTATTGGCGTTGGAACTATTGGGGAGATGGCGATTTGCCGTCACTACAGGCTAAATGGGATATCGCTGGAAAAGGTCGCTGGCGTGACACATTGATTAGCGTCAACGAAATGGTTACCGGCTTTAATGTTATTAAACACGGCATGATTCAGGTGGATATGCCGCGTCTACAGTTAACAAAGCCATTGGAATGGCAACGTTCAGAGAAATCTCCCACCTTTAAGGGTGAGTTACGACTGGCAACGAAGAAAATATCGTTTCGGTCCGGTGGCTTTCTGCCCCCCACTGAACTGACAGCAAAATTGACAGGGAAAAGCCCGAACAACTTTATTGTTAATGGTGATCTTTCATCAAGAAATATTGGCCCGATCCCTTTTTACAGTCGTTGGGATGGAGCAAGATTGCGTGGTGAAGCGCGTTGGCCTACTCAATCCTTACTTGCATTTCAGCCGTTGGTACCTAAAGATTTAGGGATAAACTTGCGCTCAGGTGATCTTTATGCACAGGCCGCTTTTTCTGCCACACAAGGGCAAGGTTTTGTCGCGGGTGGTCACTGGGTGGTAAAAAATGGCAGCATGTGGCTTAAAGATGGTGAAATCAGCGGCCTTGATTTTGTCTTACCGTGGCGGCTGAAAAATGGTATCTGGCAATTTGGTGTTAAATCGCCGGTTCAGCTACGAGTGAAAACAATTAATAATCTGTTTGAAATGCATAATTTAACGGCGGATTTACAGGGATTTTATCCGCCATCGGAACAAAAACCACTGGAATTGACTAATGTAAATGTAGGTATGTTGGATGGGCGTATTAACCTAGATAAATTAAGATTTCCTCAGCATCATCCGGCTATTTTGACGCTTGATAAATTGGAGTTAAGTCGCCTTTTTACTGTGTTGAAAGTTAAACAATTTGCGATGTCCGGCAAAATCAGCGGAAAATTGCCGTTGTTTATTAACAATGAACGCTGGATAGTTCAGCAAGGTCGGATTACCAATATCGACCATATGACCTTACGTCTGGATAAAGATACGGTAGATTCCATTAACAAAGATAATATTTCCGCAGGCGCCGCTATGGATTGGTTACGCTATTTAGAGATCAGTCGCTTACGGGCGCAAGTCAGTCTTAATAATTTAGGGGTTTTGACACTTAATGCTGAAATTCAAGGTGTTAATTCATTAAGGGATAAAAAACGGCAAGTCAAGCTGAATTACCATCATGAAGAGAACATCTTTCACTTATGGCGTAGCTTACGGTTTGGCAACAATCTTGAGGATTGGTTACAGCAGAATATATCTGTATTAAATGGGAGTGATAAATGACAAAACGAACCAGAACAAAGCTGTTCTTACTATCAATGGGATCTTTAATACTGTCAGGTTGTATACGCCTTGAAGTGGCAACACCTGAGAAGCCCATTAATATTAATATGAATGTCAAAATTGAGCATGAAATTCAGATAAAAGTAGACAGGCAAGTTGAAGAGATGCTCAAGAGTAACACGGGTTTATTCTAGGGGGGGTGGCATTATGAAGATAACAGGTACGGGAATATTATTATTGGCAAGTATATTGTTCAGCCCTTTTGTGGGAGGAATGACCCTGAATGAAGCAAAGCAGGAAGGGCTGGTGGGTGAAACGTTCAGTGGTTATCTGGCTATAGTAAAAGCAGATAGTCAGGTACAGGCTTTAGTGGCAGAGATTAATCAGTCCCGCAAAGAAAAATACGCAGAAATTGCGGCTGGCAATAATATTTCTACAGAACAAGTGGCCAAACTTACTGGCGAAAAACTGGTGAACAGAGCTGAACCTGGTGAATATGTGCTTGGTATTAATGGTAAATGGTTGAAGAAATAAAAGCGCGTCGAATGACGCGCAAAAAACAGCAATATAAATATAGATAATGTATGAATTATGAACAAAAACGTGGCTATCAGGAAGCTATTGCTGCTAAAACTTCACGGGCAGTTTGTTGCGCTTGATTTGCGGCATCAAGACTTAACCCTACACCTTCGGCAAAAACAAACTCTACATCAGTGAGACCAATGAAATTCAGGAACAGACGCAAATAAGGCACTAATAGATCACTGGGGCCGTCTTTATGGATGCCGCCACGGCTGGTCAAGATAATTACCCGTTTGTCTTTTAACAAACCTTCAGGGCCATTTTCGGTATAACGGAAAGTCACGCCAGCACGTGCTATCAGGTCAAAATAGCTTTTCAGTTGGGTTGGAATGTGGAAGTTGTACATCGGCGCAGTGATAACAATAATGTCATTATCCTGCAATTCCGCAATCAGTTCGTCAGATAATGCTAATACCTCTTTTTGGCGAGTAGTCATTTCATTGCCACTTGGGCGTAATGCATGAACCAGTTCATTATCCAGAACAGGAATGGGTTGTGCGGCCAGATCACGCATCCTAATGGTGTCATCAGCATGATTGGTTTGCCACTTTTCAATGAAGAAATCTGCCATTTGGTTAGTATGTGAATGCTGCGCCATAATGCTGGATTTAAGAACCAGAACGTTACTCATTTTTATTCCTTAAATTAACTTTTGGTAATTCACTTGTTAATCACGATATAGTGATTCTATGAGTTATTATCTTCTGGTAATAGAGCAATATTTAGAGCTTAGCATTCAAATTTATTGAATGTAGCGAGCCACGTAAATTGAAAAAGCGCGTCATTTAAATTGATAAAATTTCTGCGCCGCGCTTTTTATCAAAATATGTGATTTATTTTAGCTGTTCTTGTCTGGTTTTCTCTATTGGTAAATATT
>NZ_RCWD01000042.1:0-45023 GCF_018448965.1 Photorhabdus hainanensis
AATTCGACACTCCGTATCGTCAGTGCGATGAGTTACCTGGTCAGAGCTTGTTCTGTGTATATTATAATGCTAATGTATGCATACATTAGCATTATAATTTTTCCAGTGGAAACACGTAACGGATTAACTTAGGTTATGGCATTGGGAGGAATGCCAGACAAGCGGCGAATAGGCTCACCGTACAATATTTCACTATATTCAAACTAATCAATATGGGGGTCTACGCCGGACAATGGCATTCGGTTAAACTCTTGCCGGGGCATCAAAAGAGTTCCATCGGGTTCTGGGACGCATAGATTTTCGTGGATAGTGCCTCCCAGGCCTCACCCGGTGAGTCATTCCGGCAAGTCCCTCTGAAAGAGCACAATAAAATGATTTTAAATGTTTTTTTATCCCCTGAATTAGCAAAGACAAGTGTCTTACTACAAGAAACAAACAGTTTTTGAAATTCAATTTCTGTTTATTTTCTCTGCTATCAATGCAGTCGCTATCGTTGCCTCTGTGATTAATATCATTTTCCGATATCCTTGTCAGGTTCAGTAGTAATATATGCGCCTGGATTTCTTGTTTTACGCCTTTCTCACTCTGTGAATGGAAATCCTCAATGCAAAGGATTGACTTGGACAATTTATATAACTCTTCTATATTCCATCGATGGTGATATAAATCATGAAAAGCTTCGACTTCATAATATCCTCGTTCAACAAGAGTAGTGGCAAGAATATATTCACCATTTCGGTCAATATGCTTTATTAGTCTTAACGTTAAGCATGGGAATTCTGAAAGAAGGTTTCTCTTTCTAAGATCTGACTTTACCGCTTCCGATGGCGTATAACTAACAATAAGATCATCTGAATTACTGTCAGAAAAATCTCTAATAGTCTTATTCCTGTTTCCCTCCTGTACTCTAAATACGGCATTCAGATTGTTTTGCATTACTTGATATAACAAGTAATAGCTAAAATATCCCCGATCGAAGATCACGACAGCATTGCTATCCAAACACTGGAGATGCTTTTCGGCACAAGCCCTCTCATTGTTATGGTTAACAAAATCAACGTCATATATGATCGAATTCAATACATCATAGAGACAACTCATCATTGCATAGGGATAATGTCGTGATGTGTTTTTGGGTGTTTTATATCCATTTTCCAGCAACCCTCTGGGAATGTTTAATTTTGAGCCATCTATAGCAAACAGTCGATGTCCTTTCCATGTTTCAGGATGGGTATTATCTTCCCATACAGAAACGATATTTTTGTTTATGGTTTTTATTGCATCATCAGGTAATTTCATTCTGGCTTCGCACATTGATGAAGCAGAGACGGGCTTATGCTGAGGTAACGGTATTTTTTCATGAATGCACTCAGCCCATATTTCATTAATAATATAAGAGTATCCGTGGTTATTTTTCCCTGATATGATTTTCATGAGAAATAGCACAATCAATTTTGTGTCTATTGATCTTTTTCTTTTTCGCCAAAAATTATCAATTTTCGAGCATGAATAAAAAAAAGTTTTGTTCAGAAAATGATATATATCCATCAGCATACTCTCCGAGGAAACTTAGATTTTTATAGCATAGTTGTTATCTTAACCGAATGCCATTGTCCGGCGTAGAACCCCAATATTATATAAAAATTGTTCTTCAAACTTTTCATAGGCGAAAGATAGTTAAAGTGAGCGTTAAAGTATATTCGCCTGTAAGGGGCGAAAAAATGTTTCAGAGGACATTAGGAGTTGATGCGCCCCGAAGCGGAGCATTATTAGCCCAAGAGCGTAAGCGAAGGGCAAGTAATGCGACTGAGAGTAAAATAGAGAACCTCGATACCCCCTGCCCTGCTAAGCTGTGAGCGAAGCGAACTGAATGGCACGATATGATAGCAGTAGAGATGTTGGATGGTCGGAGACGAGAGGATGTTGAAGCAGTATGATTGAAAATCGGTTAGTTATTCCCTTATTTATTGTATGTGTTCATACATCTCCTTTCTGAGCGACAGCAGCGAAGCTGCTTGTAAGCGAAGTCATTTTTTTGTTTTTTTTTGGGGTTGCAGGGGAGCGTTGTTAAGCTCCCTGCTAACTCCCTTGTTAAAGGGTCGTTTAGTTCAGAAATAAAGATCGAATTTAATATGATTTTCTTTATATAGTTCGAATTTAATAGTTTTATTTTTAAACTATTCTAATTTAATTGATTGTAATTTAATCTTTACAAATGCTTGTCACTTAAACAACCGTTATTTTAGTGTTTTCCCCATGAGGAGGAAGCATAAAAAATAACCAACCATTGATTTCAGACAACACGAGAACCGCCAGTAAAGGCGGTTTATGTTAATTAGACGGGTTATTTGTCTGGTAGATGCTTTACATACACCTGATATAATTCATCGTTAGAAAGCCCTGGGAAACGGCCCTGGATATCTTTTTCAAATGCCATTACCCAGGCAATAGGTTGCTTTTGTTTCCAGTTTTCATATTGCTGCCAGTATACTTGATTCTGATCTGGCATCGGGCTAGTCGCATCAATAAGCTCTTGCCGGTGTTTAATAGCTTTTATTGCGTGTTTTTTTTCATTCTTCATGGCCTCATCTTCACCAACAACTAGGCGTTTAATCTTCTTCAATAGGTTTTTTAATGAATGACTATCATCGATAGATGCAACATTTGATTTGGCTAACCGTAAAATATGTTGGGCATAACGACGTTGATAAGAGTCACGTAATCCATTTTTTTCCATCCAACGCTTAAATTTATTCAACATATCTCTAATTTCAGCGATAGAAAAACCAAGTCCAATGAAAAACTCAGGACGAATCCAGATACGCATTGCTTTATATTGCTTCGCTTCAGGATCAAACCCTTCCTTAATTATTATTAAATTAGCCCCCTGCCAATCGTGTAATGCATGAAGAATAGGATCATAACTTTTCCGGCCATTCTCATAACGATATAGCTGACCACACAGTTCAGCAAGTTTTTCCACTGAACACATGACTTCGAAGAGATATTCATTGTTGGGGTTGTAATCAGCATAAGCGATCATTGCTAGTGCTAATTCAGAGAACGTTTCTCTTCGTTCAGAACGAATTGAAACACGCTGATTACGCTTGCAACGCAATTGATACATAAAGGGATTACGATTCCAATCATGCACATTTAATGCACCTGCAAAACGCCGGACAGTAACTATTTTTGGCAAGCCCCCGCTGTATTTAGGGACATAGTGACGATGAATTTTTGTTCTTTTATGCTGTTGCTCTAGATTATTCACCCCGACCTGCACTTAGGCCGGTCATAAAAGGGTATTGCATTCTGCTAGACATGAATTTATACTTCCCACTGGATCAAAACAATTTCTAGTAGTTCTAGATCAGCCCCGTAATCTGTGACATCCGGCCAAAGTTGAAACAGATTTGCGGGGTTTCTCTTGTGCGTGGCAGTTATGCTCTCGCCTCTCTCTCTAACACACTTTCGGCTGCGTTTACCAAATTGATGAGAATTTACCATTTCAAACGGATATGATCAACAATCTACTTCCAATTTTTTCGAGCTTGTTCAAGTAACATAGTGATATACATAGACTGTGAAACTCCTTCTTTTTTACAGAAAATTATCAAATCTTCTTTTATTTCTTGAGGTATAAAAACCCTTAACTCTTTTTCATTGTTAGCTATTCTTTTTTGTTTGTACCTGCTGTTATGCTCATTTTGAGTTAGTGGGTTGCCTTTTCTATACTCACGTTTTTTTCCTTCACTAGTTGACTTAGGCATAACACATCGTTCCTGATAGTTTCAAAACTAAGTTTTATAGATTTATTACTACTAATCATAACTTACGGTAATCCCTCGTAAAAGAGCAAATTTCGAGAGATTCACTAACTAAGCAAAGGCAATGACTACACCGCTATGCTCAATGAGTCAATAGATTTACCAACAAATCAGCACCATATTCTGTAATATGAACACCGTCACCTGTTCTAAGAGCCCGGTCATTTAATGAATTAATATAACGTTGTCCTAGTGCCGTTCTCATATCTATGGTGCCTATCTGTTTTTCTATTGCTGCCATCATAATTGCTTTCCTAGTATTATTTAATGATTGATTTTTCTTAACTTCTTTAAGTGTAGAAAGTAAAACCTAAGTAATATTTTTATTTTGTTGTTTAAGCACTCTAATTAGATCAATTGCTTTATCTCGATAACTCTCTATCTCTTCATAGCTGATAAGATCATTAGTACCTAAAACAATATACACGTTACCATATTGGCTTGTATTGATCTGGTTTACATAACCAAACCAATCAAATTGCAATTGGTTCTTTAGGCCAGATCCAACTAGATATTTTGCGTCTACAGATTGATATTTTTATAGCTCATTGCTACTCGATAAGTAAGCGAGTCTCCTAGAAAGATAGGCTCAGAATTGGCTATGATTGGTATACAAAAAATCAATATCACTATGTTTTTCATTAAGTTATAATTGTAATCACTCTCTTATAAATATTTCGATTATACTATACACTAAATTTATCTACAGGTTAAATATGTTATAAAAATCATATTTTGACATAATAAAAATATATTTTTTCGGGTTAATTGTTTATATTTTGTTACCTATGATACAATTAAAAATATGTTTATACTAATGAGAGTTTAGCAATGCTTGACACACTACCGCCTGATAATTCAATGATTACTATACCCATCTGTATACGACAAGCGGCTGAACGATTTCGCATTCCACTGAGAGTCTTTATAGGCGTTTTGAAAACTGAAGGAGGACGGGTCGGTATGCAAAACAAAAATAAGAATGGCACTATTGATTATGGCGCTTTTCAAGTAAATACAGTATGGGCTAAGGAACTACAAAAGTATAGAATTACCCCTGAACACCTTACCAATGATTTTTGCATTTCTGCTTATTCTTCAGCTTATATTATCCGTTATCATATCAATGAAGCAGGAGGGAATTTTTGGGATGGAATAGGCCGCTATCATTCTAAAACACCCTCGCTAAAAAATGCTTATATAAAACGTGTTTATAAGAACTCTATCAACTTTTAGATTAAGCACAAGGGGGTTACGTGAAAGTTTTACCAACAGAACAAATGATAGCTATCTTTACCTTTGTTTTTGTCTTGTTATCCAGTTTAGCATGGATAACTTTAGGGGTAGAGATAGTAAAAATTTATAGCTTTATCACGTATCATATTTATAATATTCTACCTAGTTTTGAATGGGTGGAAAATATTAAAATCATGCTAAAAAGTGCCAGTAAACATGCTGACAACGTTTCTTTGTTGAATTTTCTCTATATTCTAAATCACTCAGCATGGTTCTATGCAATTATTTTTTCTTTCTTTTCCGCATTTATTTTTTATAAAGTAAGAAAGTCTCCACATTACCGGTTTAATAGGCAAATTGACGTTAATAAGTTAGCTCACCTTATTGTAAGACGTTCACCGTCAATTGCTCATACTTTAGCTCGTTACTCTAATTTCTCAGATCAACTATTGAATTATGATGATGATGAGTCTAAATCACCATTGACGCCAATAGAATTTGCTAAAAAACATAATCTAATAGATAACGAAAAAAAGACATTTAGAAAATCTCAAACTAGAAAAATTTTTCGGCAACAAATTAACTTTGATTCTTTGAAAAATGGAAAATTGCAATTAAAAGACTATGAAAAAATATTAGCAGCTATATTTTCGCTTGCACGTTTTTTCAATGATTACACTAACGCTAAAGAATTATTATTTGATTTAAATTTATCATGTTTAGAAACAGAGGACGCCTACCCTAATTTTGAGCCTATTTTAGAGAAATGCGAAGTCGTTCTGAATACAGAAGAATTTCAAATTTTTTCATCTGGGTACCGAAGTTCAAGAACAATGTTATATGCCCTTTTAGACTCAGACTTATCCATTCCTTCTGCTCATTTTAGATGGCTTAAAGGATTAGATCGTACTTTATGGATGGCACTCACCAGCGTTGGCCGAGGTAAAAAATTTGTCGAAGGTGCAGGAGTGATCGCATATAGCATCACTGAAACATGGCTAAACGAAAACCCTACATATAAAGATTTAGATATATCTCCTACCGTTAGACCTGCAACAAATGGCTTAGAAACTGAGCTAATTAAGGAAGGAATTATAAAACGTTTCAAACCTTATACTGCAAGCGGTCAGTTCCTTTATATCAACGATATTGAATCACTAAGACTACAATCAAACAAAGAGGAAACTAAAAATAATAAAGGAAAATCAGACAGCGATAAAAATAACGCTCAATATTCTGAACCAAAAGAAGCAACACCAGAAAATAAAGAAATACCACCATTCTTCTAATGAGGATCACTATGCAAATTTCTATTAAAGATAACATTTTATTTTTGAATATTAACGGGGCTGTAGATAAAGAAAAACATGTCTCTGTATCTGTTTCTAACTATATCTTTTCTATAGAAAAAAACAAAAGTTATGACTTATTTTTGATATCAAACGATAGAAAAGAGATAATTATCTCCTTTGAAAATGAATATCATGCAATACAAGCGATAGAGAGAATTAGAAAAAAAGTAAGAAACTACTTTTTACTCAAAAAAATAATTAAGAGCATTAACTACGTTATTTACCCTGTTTTAATTGCCGGATTTATCTTATCCATAAATGGGGCTATTACTAATGCTTCATACATGCTCGCACAAACTCATCAGTCTATAACATTAGGTGATGAAACTTTATCTAACCCACCTGTGACAAACACAAATGCAAAGGAAATGCTAAACTCACTGAAACAAGCAGCAGCCACCGGGAAATTTACAGTTAGACTATCTAGCGGCTATGAACAAACAATCTATGTTTACTCTGATCCATTATGCCCTTATTGCCGCAAAATCGAACCAAAACTTGAAGAACTCGCCAAACACTTTAATGTTGAAATTCTTCCTGTTTCTGTAATTGGCCGTGAAAATTCAATACAAATCATTGAACAAATATTAAGTGCTCCAATTGAAAATAGGGTATCGATTTGGAAAACAGCAATTGAAGGTAAGCCCCTGGAAAAATCGCCTAAAATTACCTCTGAAGCCAAGAAATTTGCTGAAGCAAATAATATAGCTTTTTCAATGATGGAGTTGCAAGGTACACCAACAATCATTTCCGATAAAGGATTTGAAATATCCCAGAGTCTAATTAATGACATTCCTAAATTAAAATATATCTTAGAGCAAAAATGATACTATGACCGAAGAGATAAAAACCCCAGAACAACGAGATCCAATAGGTAATTTTATTATTACACCAGGAAATCTAATGATATTCTTGGTTATCACCTCTTGTTTATGCCTGATTTTTCCAGCACTACTAATCTTGTTCATACCGATCACGTTAGGGTGGAGCTCCGCTTTTTTTAGTCAACCGGAAAGAGCCCCCCTAAGACTACCGTTTGATGCTGATATGGTAGATCCCTCTCTATCTGTAGAAACAGCATCAGAATCCCGCTTTCTATGGGTTAGGTACGTTAAAAAAATATTTCGTACCTCCCCGGCAAATGGCCGGATATTTATCGGTTATTCCCGTAAGGATAATGCTGGAAAAGAGCTTTGGGCGACCGACGAAGATTGGTTACGTCACGTTGCTGTATTAGGAACAACAGGTTCTGGTAAAACAGAGATTCTTTTAGGCTTCTACCTACAATCTGTTCTGAATGGCAGCGGTAACGTCTTTATAGATGGTAAAGCGACAATGGCTTTACCGTTTGCGTACTGGTCATTGGCTAGAAGATTCGGAAGAGAAGAAGATGTTTATTTCGTTAACTTTATAACAGGGAACTTAGATAGATTTGAACACATTGCCAAGCAGAATGATCCCGATGTAATCACAAGTAACCCAGGGCTTGTTTCAAATACGATTGCCTTATTTAATGTTGCTACACCAACCCTAATCATTAACTTACTGCAATCGATGCTACCTAAAGTTGGCGGGGATTCTGCACAATGGCAAGAATCAGCCAAATCATACCTAGAGGCTTTGACCAATGCACTGTGCTATAAACGAGCCAGAGGGGAATTGAAACTAAATCAGCAAGTGATTAGAGAACATTTGTCGCTACATAATATTGTGAATTTATACAATGAAGCTATTGCTAATGATTGGCATCATGAGGGCTATTCAGCCTTAGAAACTTACCTCGAAAACCTGCCAGGCTTTAACCTTCAATTGCGTAATAATTCTGAACTCTGGGCTAAGGAGGCATTTGAACAGCATAACTACCGCTCAAACCAATTTGTAAAACTATTAAACTTTTTTTCTGAAACCTATAGCCATGTTTTCCCGGATGATAACGGAGATATTAACATGCAAGACGTTCTACATAATGGTCGTTTATTGTGTATTTTAATTCCAGGCACAGAATTATCAGAAACAGAAATGCAAACAATTGGCGGCATGTTCATTAATTTACTTAGAATGTCCGTCACTAAAGATTTGGGAAATAAAATTGAAGGTGATAAAGAAGTTTTAGAATACGCGAAAAATCGGTATTTTGGATTTCCATTCCAACTAATATTTGATGAATTGGGGCAATATTTTTCACGAGGATTAGCCTCACTCTTTGCCCTGATCCGCGCCTTAAAATATAACGGCATCTTTGGTACTCAAGACCTAAATTCTATGTCTAAGGTTGATAGAAATGAAACCTATAGCATGTTAGGTAATACTAGGGTGAAATGTTTCCTAGCTGTGGAAGACATGGGGGAAACCTATTCTACAATAGAAAAAAATGCAGGTACGGCCAATGTAGCCGATGTGAGTACCATCAAAGATAAAGGAAGTGCATTTTCTTCAGCTTCAGAAATATCAGACACTTACCAGATTAGGGAAAAATCCCGTGTGAAGTCTAATGAAATCAAAGGGCTAAAACAAGGCGAAGGGTTAATATCCATCGAAGATATGTTGGTTAAAAGCCGAGCATTTTATATTTCAGATAATGAAAAACTATCTAATACTATGAGCTTACGGGTAAATAAATTTATCAGTGTCGAAAAGCCAACAGTTAAAGCATTAACATCAATTTTTCCGGTACTTCAGGAAAGAAAAATCATTCAGCTTAATGAAGTCAGAACATCATTAACTGACTTATGGGAAGCCTTAGAGAAAATCCATGTTGACTACAGAAGAAATGATATAGAAGCCGAAATAGCTAGTGTCTTATTATTCGAACAGGCTTTCAAATTTTTTAATGAACTTGATAAAGTTGATGCACCTTGCTTTATAGAAAAAGAAGATGAATTTGAACTATTGTTATAAAGGTTGAAATGTGGGCGTACTCGATTCATGTACTCTCGGACTGAACGGGGATTTTTATGCATCTAATCAATTATCATCTGGTCTTGATAATGCGTTTCTTCCAAAGTGCTCTTCGGTCAAAAACCAACAGAACTGCGCTATAATAACAGAATGAAACCCGCTATAATTGGCCCACTGGCAGACAATGAGTTAAGTAGGAAAAATGAAAAAGATTTATGCTAAGGCTTTCTCCGAACAACTAGCGCGAGAATTCCTGAATTTACGGTCAGCAATGGAAAGAAAGGATAAGGACAGTGCTTACCTGCATTATGCCATGACGATGGGGATGATTAGCGGTGCCACACTCAGCGGCGGCATGAGCAGCAATGCAGGCTTAGACTTTATCAATACACTTGAAGAAATTCGGCACGCATTCATTGAAACATTTCATGAATCTCTCGATCTACCCGCTGACCTCAACGAATGAGACCGGACGGCCACCCCCTATATTTTGTTGTGTTTTCAAATACAGGTTCTTACAATTAATTGTCGGTAAGGCAACCATTCGTATATACGTAAGAAATGCTATTAAATAACTATGATAGATCATTCTACCAATAGTCAGGTTTAATGGCCGGTTTCTTATGAGTAGGTACTTTTACTGGAAACTGATGTTCTCTCAACTCGCTCATAGTCACATAACGTCTTATCCAATTGGAGTAGTTTTGAAGAGAACCAGGAACACCTCGTTCAATACCTTCCCGATGTGGTAAAATGATTCCAATCGTCAGCTCAGGAAAATCTTCTTTAATTGCACGTAATGCGGGGGTCATATCCGTATCAGCCGAAACTAATACAATCTGCGTGATACGCTCTTCTTCGGGAAGGAATGCTTGCTTTACAGCCAAACGGTACATACTTATTGCCAAATGAACGTCAGTTTCCTTTTCCTCAAGATCCCATATGTCTACTTTATCTTGTCTGGACGCAGGAATATCTTTACTTATGTAACGTGGAGCTGTTCCATGTTCCAGCCGGTGGCGCCCAAAAAAAACATTTACGCCTTTTGTCTTAAGCGCCCTAATATAGGTATCCTGAGCTTGTTTAGATAAGATCCCGCGCGTAGCAAGGTCAGGTTTAACAGGGGCAGTGAAATAGTTTACAGACACAGGCTCACTCTGTGGATTTTGTATACGTACAATATAAGAAAGCAGACTATGAAGATCGAGCCATTTGTACTCTGTTCCAGCCAGTAAACCGTAATATAAATTGTAACCATCGACAAAAAATGTTGTGCGCACACCTTACCCCTAGATACGAAAAAACCGGCCTATAGCCGGTTTTTTCACCCCAACAGCCATTGAACTTAATCAATGCGTACGAGGTTGAGTTATGTATATATGATACTACATTTAACAGAAACGTCAATACTAAGAAAAAGCGGCCACAATTGACCGCTTTTTCTTAGTACATTTAAGCTTGTTATTAGCATTTAGATACTAAAGACGGACGAATTGAGGTATTGAATTTCTCTGTTCCTGGTACTATCAGCCAACCCTTATTTAACGTTTCTTGTCGCCAGGCTTGATAACCATCCCCCCTAACTGCGGCCAATTGTTCCGGGGTTTTATGCGTAATCGCTGAAGCTGTTCGGAAAAATGCTGCCTCGTATTTAGTCGGTAGGGTAAACACTATCTGCGATACATCTACAGAATCTAACGTAAGTATCACTTGGTATGTTGCCGATGATATCAACGTAAACTGGAAGTGTAAGACGTGCTCAAACTCGATGATAGACACATGCCTATCAAAGTTTTTGTAAGGAGAAATCAAGCACATGCATAAAATGCCTGTGGTATCATCACACCCTATTTGAAATTCTCTACAGCTCCCACGCCAGCCCCGTTTAGCCCAATCAAAATAACCTGACTTTTCAAGCTTGTAGTACGGCTCTAACTGTTTCAAGTTATAGCAACCGGACTTCACAATGATATACACCATCAGTATGTCGGCTAGTAAAAACAATTGTAAAACCGGCTCTTCCAATAGGCCATGATTTGGCCTTTGCAGTGCCGGGATAATTGCTACTAACCCTACATTCCAAAATCCAATAAACAGGTATAAGTAGGCCAATATAGACCATATACGCCAAGGATTTTGTTTTACTGTATTAGCAGTTAAATTAGTCATACCCCTCCTTAATGTTTGCCGTCCATGCCATCACCCGTAGGAGTTTTTTGTGATGAACTTCCGACACTTGGTGTTCTTGTAACACGAGATAACCCCCCAAATATGCCAGAAACATGGCTACTGATGTCACCCAGGATAGAATCATAGCCCCGATTGCCAATCCAACTGATTACCCAATTTGGCAGACGAACAGGTAAGGAAAAAACCCGCAGGATAATCCCCCCCATAATTCGGGCATAACATAGTAAAAAGAAAATAAAAGTAACCAACCCTGTAGTAGATGTACCTTGAGCAATTCTAAATGCTGGCACAACAATAACATCAACAAGCGTTCCTAATGCTATTATGGCTAAGGTAGCGAATAAAAAACCAATGGCCATTAACAAGGGTCGAATCAAAACATCAATGAGAAAAATATAACCCGTTTGGCTACGGTTTTCGTTGCTATCACCAACATTTAAATGTGTGGCCGCCCATAATGTAGAAGCGACAGATCCAGTTATTACCGCAACAAGCCAGTCAGTAACAGCAACCAGCCAATTCAATATAGGTATCAAAGGAATGTAGACAGACATTATACCGCCTAGAATAATTAGCACCATTAAGGCTGTATAAACCCAACCATTCAGGATTTTTAACCCTTCATCGGCAGCATCACCAATCCCTGTAAAAAAATTGGCAACCCGGCCACCAATATTGTTTTTTACAACTTTTTCACCAACATTCAGACCAAACCACGCCGCCAACCCCATTTCGGACAATCCTATTGTCCAATCACCAACCTCTTTAACTTTTAAAACCGGGTTAGTCAGTTCTGTTTCACCATCACCAGTTCCCCATTTAGCCTGAAAGAATTTTTCCCAGGGAATGATTTTACTAATTATCCCTGAAACATCACTTGGATCGACTTTTTCACTATTTGATGTAGGTTCTAGTGCATCGATATTGGAACCACTACCCCCTAATGCTGGCGTATAAGTGCTATTTTTAAGCTGTGAATGATAAGCTTGAAATACTCCCTGGAAATAATCAAGAGAAGAGTAATCTCCTTCCGGTTGAATCCCGAAAACGGTAGGTGTATGAGAAGAAACATTCTGAAGGCTAGTGTTCATTGAAGATATAAGACGGAAATAGCTTCCTAGCGCCATCCAACCCTTTTCCTCCAATTCCTGAGTTAATAACCGGCGTTCTGTTTCTGCCATTCCTCTCATATTTATTGATGCACTAACCGACTGCTGATATTGTCTTGCTGCCTGTTGAATTTTTGTTTCAACATCTGGTAACACAACATCTACTCCTCTCAACCGGGCAAAGTAAGCGTTATTAAATTCCTGAGCAGTATTTCTCATTGAATCAAACATCGTCCGGGAAGCATTTCTAATGCTGTTCGTAATGCTCAAAAATTCCGCTCTACTATCAAGAATAATGGCAGGTTTTAAGGTAAACCCACCACAATTGGCCGAACCGTTAGTAACTTCCAGGCTATAACCTCGTATATCATCTTTTACTTTTACCCGCATTTCTGCACTGGCTTCATAGCCTTCCCCGGAAGCTTTTTGTTGCGCTAAACCTTGATTGATACCTATCTCACAAAGATTCGTTTCAAACATAGACTTAGCAACCGATACCATTTCCGGCATGACCGGCTGAGTATAAATCGTTTGTCCTCTATCCAATTCACTCACTATCTTATCGCTGACGATATTTCCAGCACCAATCCCGGCCAAAGACGCAGCCCATAAGAAAAACAATTGAGCAATATTCCAACCTGATGCTGTTGGAACTAATGAGACAAAACCAAGAGTTGTTTTTACAAACTTATTGCCAGTATCAGTACCAGCTTCCATGATTTGTCCAAGTTGTGCCCCTCTCGTTGTTTTCCTTAAAGAGATCCAACATAGATAAACAATGGCTAATGCGATAACCACCGCATTAAATGAAAAAACAACGTTACCCAATAATCCACCATCACCATTAAATTTAAGCGGGTTTTCAATAACTTCACCAAAAATTAGCTTTAATACTTGTCTGGATAAATCACCGGATCGTTTAGCTGCATCAATGAGATTATCAACCCCCATATCATCAGCGGCCAAGGTAATACTTGGAATAAAAGCAAAAAACCAGGGAAGTTTATTAAAGATTGATATTTTCATTTTTTTCCTGCTTTCCGCATTGTTGGAAATTTAGTGTTTGCCATACCCAATCAGTATTTTTAAATGATTGAAAACTACCGCCTTCCTCTTGTGAATGGCGCTTATTGGCTATTTGCCAGGCTAAAAACTCATTGATCATGCTTTTAATAAAGATATAACCGCTAAACAGGATCACTAAGACAAACATTCCCCAAGATTTAAGATAAACAGAAAAAGGTAGGTTACTGACAAATAATGTAGATAGACAAACAACGGCAGAAGCTACGGCCACAACCCCTAAAATCACCAACAAAACTAACCAGAGCCTTTTGGCTGATTTTAACGCCTGTAATAATTCCCTCTCCTTTTCAGGGGACACAGCGAAATCAGAGTAGTTTTTATCAGAATAATCTTCCTTGCCGTATTGACTTCTGAAATCATCATATTGGCCTTTCAATAAAGAAAAACGTTTCTTCTGTTCACCAACGACATCACTTAATACTTTCTTTATAAAAAAAATATCTGAAAGGCCACTTGCGTGATAAATAAACGTTTTCGTTTTTCTAAATTTCTTAGGATTTACATCTTCATTTTTATTAT
This sequence comes from Photorhabdus hainanensis, assembly GCF_018448965.1. NCBI lineage: Bacteria > Pseudomonadati > Pseudomonadota > Gammaproteobacteria > Enterobacterales > Morganellaceae > Photorhabdus > Photorhabdus hainanensis. The sequence goes on from NZ_RCWD01000042.1 coordinate 14,218, forward strand.
CACTCATTAAATTTTACCTTTGATATTTTGACAGCATAGAGATAATTTTATATCAAAACATAAATTTCAACAATTAACTGTCCACCAATATCAACCCATTATCATCACCTAGAGCTAATTGACTGATTTAATTGATTAACTTTAGAATCAAGCAAATCTTTATATTGACCATAAGCTAAAATAGTAAGTATCTGACCAGTTAAGATGTTTTGTTTTTCTAGCTGTTTTTTATTTTCCAATAAAAGCCAGTTATTAAGGTTAGTTACCATAATCTGTTCTTTTAAAAGATCTGTATCAGTTTTACTTGTTAAATCAGCTTGATAAGCGATATTGGCGTAACGCCTACCAACCTCGAACTGTTCAAACTCCCTTAAAGACATTCCTTTTGATTTAGCCGTGTTGGAAACCGTTTTATCATAATAATATTTCATGCTCGGTACTTTTAAGGTTTCTCTAACAGGCTCTATCGTTTGTGGATTAGGTTTACTGGCCGCAATCATTTCCAATTGCGGTTGCTGAGATGCATCAATATACGCTTGGTACTGTTTTAACAACCCTAAATAAACTCGACCAGCAGCGGATTTAACCTCGCCTTTTGCCGGTGCTCTTCCAGCACTGCGCCCAGTAGTATTTTTGGCATATAGTAAAGCCGCATCTGTTTGTTCTTCAGTAAAAGTTAAATCTGGTTGCTTATCTGCTTTTCCAGCTCCCTGTAATACGCTTGTAAGCGAGATATCACCGCTAGGCATATCCGACGGCCTCTCACAAAACTTAGTGCCACCATAGGCCACCATATCCGCTTCACTACAATAGGCGCTATGTGCTGAAGCGGTATTCCCTGTATCAACATCCGTTGATTTGGCCGGAGCTAAATAAGCATTTCTCACATTTTTATTTGAACTGGATGCCCCTAAAGAGGACACACCAGAGTGAGCCGCATTACTTGCCCTCCCCATACCTCCTGAAATCGACTGAGCACAAATATCATCGGGGATCTTGTACTTATCAATAACCTCTTTCTGTCTGTCCTGTTTTTTCTGTGCAATTTCAAATTGTTGCTGCTTTTTAAAAGCCTGGTCTATCAGGGCTGCTTGTCTATCCCCTTGCTGTGTAATGGCTGTACCAATATTAATTAATGTTGCCTGGATTGTGCCTAACTGAGAATTAACCGTTCCCAATGCCGGCATTATCTGAGACGAAACCGGCGTTGAACTTGCTATATGGCACGTATAAGCCAAAGCATTAGAACTGAAGAACAAAGCAGATAAAACCAATGACAGTTTTTTTAATGGTGATCGGGAATATTTCATTTCGCCCCCTTATGAGAATGAGCCACGATTAATTCTTTAGCCAATTTTTCAATCATCGTTGTATCTTCGCTATCGTCGCTATCCGAATCAGATAAGCTATTGAGGTAAGGATCAGCCGTAGATGTAGGGAAACGTTCTGCCAGAATATCTAAGGTAGCGTTAACCCCTACCGCTTTGTACAGTAATTCACGCAGCTTTCTATCCTTCATGTTTGAAGTTAGTGCCCATAACTGCTTAGTACCCACTGTATTTTTCAAAATATGGCAAATATTCCCCTCTATCGTTTTGAATACGGCCAAAAAATATGTACCGCTGCCGTCTCTGGCAGCACCGGCTGAAAGCCGATTAAAACGTTTAATAACATCACCTGGAATCGATATCCCCAGCCCATCGAGATATTCTTTATCACCTTCAGCTAACCGCATCATAAACAAGGTATTTACTGATTTAACAACGGATTCCGGCATATGCTGAACGTACTGAGAAGAAAAGACTGTTCTTACACCAAACTTACGATCTTCCAAATCAGCGGTATTCAGGGCTGTTTGAATAAATTTAATATCTTTAAAGTTATGGCATTCATCATAAAAAGTATGCTTTGTTTCTTCTGAGAGTTCAGCTATACGCTTTTCATGATACTTACGATAACGAGGGTGAATTCCTTGTAAGAAGGACTCTGTACATTGCGGTAGATAGTAATTCTTGGTTGCTAAGTGCCGGGCAAATAAGTACATAATCCCTGACTGTAATTGTCCTTCAGGGGTATTTGCACCTAAAACATTCATCATATCGATGATCACAATACGGGTTTGAGCGTTGTAATCATAGTTTGTTATATCAGATAGAATTGGGTACTTGCTAACTGCTGCCCGGATTGAACGGCCTATATAATCAAGTACACTTTCCTGAGAGCCTTCGATATTGACTTTCTCAAAGTCTGAAGTCAGTTTTGCATCAGAGAGATAGGATTGAAAATCATCCAAAACTGGCATTGCGTAACGGTGCGCTATTGTAGCAGCATAAATTTCGACTTTATCAAATAACACATCTTCCACATCGAACCAGGTCGCCGTATCGAGCCAACTTTCACCTTTTTCTTTTAAAATCCCTGTACGCTCAAGCGCCTCATTAACAACCTGTTGGCTAGGCTCAAATAGCTTAGCCTTTTCATGGCGCAATTTCTCATACACGAGATCAACTAAGATATTTAAAACAGAATTAATATCATTTGCATTAGGGGGCAATCCCTTTTCCGGGTCAATACAAAATGCTGATAGCATCTGTACAACGAATGTTTTCTCTAAGGTCGTTAAGTAACGACTTCCTAATTGGGTTTCAAGGAAATTAACCCTGTGTGTACGGCTGTTTTCTAAAATGATATGTGCAATCTGGTGTCGCTTTTCAGGTGGTAATACCTGGGAAAGCAGATCATAAATCCCTTTCGCTGACAACCCCTTATCAACAATAGTCGCAAATGGTAAATTTTTTTGTGATAAGTAAACTAGGGCAAGATTGTTTCTATTCGCTAACACACTTTTACCACTGCCTGGTGTACCAGTGATCATTTCGGTATGCTTCAACTGTAAATTACTGGCTATACGATAAGGAAATAACTTACCATCTTCTGTAAGGTAAAAAACAATACCATTTTTAGCCCATACACTAGCTGGGCGTTCAAATGGTAAAAAATGGAGTGCTTCACTCAATGGCGAGTACGCGATTTCTCCCGTAGTGCGTTGTGCTAAAGCAGGAATACTTGAAATAAAAGGAACCACAGGATCAGCGTAGCTATCTGATACGGTAGAAATTCCCCAACCTTGAACAGCTTTAGATAGCATTGAGGAATTACGTTTTACTTCTTGAATAGTACGCCCCCAGGTCAACATTTCGATAGCAAATCTAATAGGGGTGTCTATTTCCTTTTTACCTTCAATATAATCTAAATCATCTGCAATATTTTTTAACGAAGGAATAAAACGAATAACAGATAAAACACTAGAACGCCAATTAGTATCACAACCACCAATTAAATCATATTTGATTCTATAAGGCGTAACTTTAGGTATCTCCCTAAATAGTTTCTGAAAAGCCACTTTGTGTAATGGCATATCCTCTACAAATGAAGATTTGTAAAACCAATTATCACATTCAACAATATCATCATGAACATCAATCTTACCTGTTAGAACTTGACTCTTTAAATTTGCAGGAAATATATTATCTTCATCTGTATACGATTTACGGTCATAGATAATATTTTTATCATAAATAGTTCTAGGCTCCCAACCTTTAGGCGTTGAATCAGGCATAAGCCAAGTTTTTTGTATATTTCCAACTTGTTTCACATCTAACACATCGATAATTAAACCATTATCGGCGGTACCTTTTAGTGTATTAATACACTGCCAAAATACAGCATCATGTAAAATCTTTAATCCAGTCAAAGTATAAACGAGGGGATTTTGCCCCCGTGTAGTAGACATTAACCCTTCTAACTCTTTACTAATCCTTTTTACATCTTCTTCTCTATCTTCTTTATCAAGTAAAGAGACGCTAGTATATAAAACTAAATAACATCGTTCCTGTGCGTAATGTGCTGATAATTTTACCGCTTCATCTTTAATAATCGGTGTCAAATCAACGTTTAATCGCTCCATAGCAACAATATGAGGGTGATATATATCATTTAATTCTGAGTTATTTTTATAACAATCTCTTTCAAAGAAAAGACTAATTTTATGCCCTGGGCCACTGTAAATATGACTTAATCCCGTCGCCAAATTATTTATATATTCTCTATAACCATCAGTACCAAATGCAGATTTAGCACCGATAATTTCAACCACTGATAAATATTCGGTATTTTCAGTAGTCAGAATATAAGAGTGTTGGATTTCAGGGTGTAAAATTTTATCATCATTAGTTAAACCAATAATAGTCGCTAAGTCTGCATAATGTAGTGTGTCGTTGCTAATAAACTTTTTAGCAATTGCTTCGGCAAAAATATCTAGTAAATTCATATCTTCCCCTTATAAGATTGATAGATTCTTTCCCATTCTTTGATATCAGGATAGTTATCATTTTCTTTTTTAACTTTATCAGCAAGTTGCTTATCACTATCAATCAAAACTAATTTTGGTTGTTGTTGTAACTGAACTTTTAAATCCTCTCGTTGGTTTGAACCAAATAAACCCTCTACTAAGGAAGCTGATTCACTCATCTTTTTTAAAATTACAAGTGCCTTTTTCCGTGTTTTTTCATCGTTACTATTGAGAGCTTTTATAATAGCTCTCTTAAGTAACATATAACATTCACGTGGTTTCCTCCTTACCCCAAAAAAGCCAACAGTCGCATCTGAAGGAAATAACTCTGTTTGCTGTTCCGCGCACAACAAACAGATTAATTTCTTTTTTTCACCCTCTTTGAATTCATAAAGAGCATCTGTTCTTACACCACAAAAAAAACAGCGTCTTGCGACTTGTTGGCTATTACTCATTTATATATTCCTTCTTCTTATAAAGATGATTCAACACCTGCTGTCTTGGTGGAGATTTTGATAAACGAGGCTAAACCAACCAAAGCTGCACCAATGACAATAGCCCAAACACCAGTCATAACACTACGTCCTGAGTTTTGGCCTTGCCTTTTAGCATCATTAACATTTTTAATAATAATTAAACCAGATATAATAGAAAAAATACCCACTGTGCCGCTAATCCAAAAGATAGGCTCTCTAATGGATTTCATACCATCTCCCCAACTTCTAACTATTTCCCATATATCACCTTCAGCATGTGCAGGTGAAGAAGCTAATAGAAGAGTAGAAATAGCACCCATCAATTGATATTTGCGAATTTGCATTGCAATTTTTATTTTCAAGGCTATATTATAAATTGTAGTCAACATATTTTTCACTTATTAACCAAAAGTTATACCTAAAGAATCGAGGATTTCTGGATTAAATATAAGTAGTACACCACAAACTACTTTTATTATCCCCTTCCCCCTTGCTTGAGAACTAGACAGATCAGTATTACCATCTAAATTAGAATCAGATAATTGTTTTAACCCTCCATAAACAGAAAGAACACCTATCACCCTAGCAATAGCTAAAGCTGCATTAATTGTATCAGCCCCATAGCCATACAAACTTTTTGAAGCTACGTTAGGAATGCCATAATTTACCACGCCATATCCTAAATTGAAACCATTCCCAATTTTTGAAATAAATTCAGGCATTGAGCAGATAAAAGCAGCACAACAAATTCCGAAAATAATACGCCCATATCGCATTGATTGAGCATGGTTAGCTTGCCTTTTCATAGATAGTAAATAACTACCTGTGATAATGATTCCAGCTACACTTCCAATAGCAAAGATAGTGAGGACAATAAGAGGCGCATTTTGGCCTATCGTTGTCAGAATTTTATCGATATCCAGGTTCATATATTCACCAACACCTTATCGGATTAATCCTTTATTCGTGACAACTAATCTTTCTTGGGGATCAATAGATATAACTCTTGTGCCGCCTAATGAATCCCCAACTTGTACCGCATAAGTTTTTCCTTGGTACTTAATCCAAGCAATACTTACATTGATATCGTTCAGAGTCATATTGGTTAACAACACTCTGGACGGATAATATGGTTTAGATTTTGTAATAGCCATAGTAGCTTGTGAAACACCAGCGTTTCTATTCCGTTGTAATTGTTCAATAGCTCGCCTATTTTGAATGATCGCCAATTTTAACTGTCCATTCTCTTGCTCTAGTTGCGTTATTTGATTTTTTTGTTCAAGCAAAATTTGCGAAAGGTTTGTTACTTGTTCTGTAGATTGTTGACGTTCAATATAATCTGACGATTCAGCTTGTTTTTCTTGTTGTACAGGCTGAGTAATCACCATAGATTGTGCTGATTCGCTACTGCTTTCCGAAGGTTCATAAGTACCAAGCCAAATAAACCCTAAAACAAGGGGAATCGCGATAGCGAAAGGCCAATATTTACTTACAAGACCTTGTTTATTATCTAACTGTTTTTTATTACTACGTTCCTGTTGTAGTGGTGATTTAACTTTTCTCTTTAAATCAGGTTCATCCATCGGCAGAGTATTTAGATTTTCATTACCTAAAATGAGTTCTTTATCTGACATCTTTACCCCTCTTATTGGATCGCATCAGTACTATAAACAGGCTTGACAAACTGAATCCCAATAACTTTGTTAACATCAACTGTGACTTGTTTAACTGGTAACTTACTGGCATCTTCAGCCATGACTTTTCCAGCTTGTTCACCGATACCGCCGACAATAGTTCCAGTTATAGCTTCACCATTCGGGCTACCAGTGCTGCGGTATTCACCTCCATTGGGGGTGACAATGACATTTGAATTACTATCTTTATATAATTTCCCGGTTTGACCGATTCCATACGTTAAAGCAGGTAGCAAAATACGACTGAACCAGCGGTTATTAACCTCACTCGCTATGGCAAATTCATTTGTTCCTGTCTCAACTGCATAGGCTTCAATTCGGTAATAACGGCCATTCCATTGCATCGTACTGAATTTCACTTCAACACCATCCCCGGCCAGTGATAACTGATTAGAAAAAAATTGCGCCCCTTTTAATTTTCCGGCAGCAATATGAGCTACCATTTTCATATTTTGATTATCACTGTTAACGGCACTATCAACAACCGCCGGGAATGTCGCTAATCCTTTAACTAACTGAATGCCTGGTTCTTGTTGTGTATTAGTTTGCGTCGCTACCGGATTAGAAGCAGGATAAAGGCTTGCTAACCACTTATTTTCACCGCTACTATTACCGCCGTATACATTGGCCGCAGCAATGATTGTTCCATTATCTGGTACGCCCCTTTTATCCTCAATTTTCTGTAAAAGTGCTAACTTCCGTTTTAGAACCTCTTCCTGAAGCCGTGAATTTTGAGGCTGTGAATTGTTAGTTTGCGTTACCGTGTTTTGAATTGGCTTAGAATCTTTTTCCCACTCATATTTTTGAGTTTGATCATGTGGCGCAGCAACTTCCTTACCAGAAGCTGTGCCGACAAAACTTGCCCCAGACGCTAATGCTTTTTGACTATTAATTTCGTTATATTCCTGCATTAACTGACGATAACTTTCATCATCATTATTACTATCAGTAGTTAATGAGGTTCGCTTATTAACCACTTTTGAATTAGCGGCCATAATTGAATCATCACTACCAGATGAAATGATGATTGCACCTAATGCAATACCAATTACAACTACAGTACCTATGATAATAGTCAATTTTTTCATTGCTTGTTTTTTAGCCGCCATTCACTATTCCCCTTAATCAACATCAACCATTACACGGCGTGTAGTATTGAGATCAGAAAGTAAAATTTCTGGCGTAACATCGAGCACATAAACATGAGTACCGTCTATGGCGGTTAATGTCCGGCTAAATTCATCACGCATATATAAATCAGTCCTGATAACTAACTCATCCCCCATTAACCAAGCTTGAGTATTAGCCGGTGCATTTTTTAGCTTAATTTTCCTTGCATTTTCAGGAGGTACACCATCAACAAATGCTTGAAGCTCTTTACTATACAAATCAATTTTTTGAGTTGGTATCAGTGTTCTTGCCGGAGTATTTGGGCTACGTTTAGGAATGCGTAAATCTAAGCGGTAATCAACACTGACTGTTTTTTTCTGTTTATCTGGGGTAGCTGTCACAACGTTGAGTGTTATCGGTGTTGGTAGCCCCTCTAAAGCAACTGTTACGTTACCGTTTACATAGTTAGAAAGTGGTTGGATAAACATAATCGGAGATTCCGATATGTAATCAACCTTCATTGCTTTACTGTTGGAATTTACCGGAGCAACTAATATTTTCCAGGGCTGACCTGTAATATCGGAAAAAGTAACTGTTGTTGTTACCCCTTTGTAAATCCTGACTTGAGGAATAGCAGAGCCAGCAGAGAGGCTTACAGTTTGACTACTTACCTTAGGGATCGGAGAATAAGACACTTCATTTACAGCTTCTTCAACATTATCCAATTTCTGTTTAATCGTCCTAATTTCCCCTGGTGTTATTGGCTCAACTAAAGACTGTAAATCTTCTGGTAATGGTGGGAGTTCTTCAACAGATTCTACTGGTACTTGTTGAGTAGGTGTATTGTGCTGTGCTTGTCTAACAACATCATCAGAAGAAGGTAAAGCTGTGGTTGGCCTCATTACTCCTGCCTGATTATCTTTTGAAGTATTACTATCAACCGCCTGAGTATCCATAGAAACAGAATCTTGAATCGATGGGACATTTGACTTTTGAACTTTTTCAGCACTTACACCAAAAGAAAACAAGGCAGAGAAGGCGATCACAATGTATTTTACTTTCATAAATATCGTCCTCGTATCAATCCGCTGGCGTTAAAACTACTTGGTTAACAGCTATCCCATTAGGTTTACTTTTGGTACTAACTCTTATTACTTGCACGTATGCGCTGTAATTGACGCTCCGATAGTTACCGCTTCCATTAACTTTTTGCATTATGATTGGGAACCTGAACTTCCAAGCAAAAACATCATTGGGCAACCTCCCCATTGTTGTTAAATTCCCCGGTGAAAAAAGTGTTTTGAGGTTTAAATGTTTTGTTTTTATCTCATTGATTAGCCCGCTTTTTTCCAAAGCGGTATAGAATGAATCATAACCTGCTTGCGTAAAATCTGGTTTGATTTTGGATAGCTGGTTATCGATGTGGACGAAGTTTAATTGTAGTGAATCACTTAAAGTTGATGCTGCGAATTTTTGAACCTCGTTTTCATCATAAACAGGTTCTTTTGTGGGAACCACAGGGAAAACATATCCTTCGCTGGTCGCAAAATACTCTCGCTCCTTATTGGCTAATTTTACAGAAAAGTAAATATTTGAAAGGATAGATATGAGTAATGCAATACTTAACAAAATACCGATCTTCAACCATGACCTATTAAGCTCTTTGATAACATTTTGAATAGTATATTGAATGACAGCAGCTACAATGTCTTTATTATCATTTTCCATATTAGCCCCTGGAGGTAAGTAGAATGACAGATATGGTTTTTACCAGGAATTTGAATTTTCTTAGAAAAACGCTAACTGACCAGAAAATTATTCAACGATACTTAACGGAATTTACCGATGATGAACTATACCATATGCAACAAAACATGAGCAACTTACTATCAAGATTAATTAAAGGTAGAAAGTCAAAACATGAGAAGTTAATCTCAATAAAAAATAAACTTATTGACAAATTAAAAAAAGAAGGAATGACAAATGATGAGATAGAAAATTTTATTACTGAACTCGTTATCACTGATATTGATAACACAAAAGATGTTGTCGAAAACAGAAGAAAATTCAATAAAAACAATAAGTTTCCCGTTAAATACAAGTCTGTCACTACAGACAAAAATGGGAATCAAAAAGTATATTCTTGGACAGGAGTAGGTAGGAGACCAAAATTTTTCAAAGATTTATCTGATGAGCAGTTAGAAAAATACAACATTTCACCAGGACAAAAAAATAAATTACCTATCATGTATAGGGCTGTAGAAATAAAAAATGGAAAAGAGATTGTACATACTTGGTCAGGCGTTGGTAATAGATCATCCTTTTTTTCTAATTTAACACCAAAAGAACTTGAACAGTACAAAGTTATCTAATTATATCAGCGTTGATTAATATAAAAAAGCACTAAATATCGTTCAAATCAAACACATTGCATTTAAATATATTACTATGTATTTCCCCGCATACACGGGGAAATACAGTCAAAGTGACCATGGAAAAGAAGAATCATCCTTAAATTTATCTTGGGTATTGACATTTATTGATTTATTTCCAGTACTTGGCAGATATTCACCATATTTACTATCAGGAATTTGGTCGGTTGCATATTTCCACGGATCTATTGAGGATGGTAATTTACCTCTAATATGACCGTCTATTTGATCCCTAGCTACCTGACAAGCCTTATCTTTTATTTTACCTAAAATATCATCAATAGAAGGAAATGTAGGGATTCTAATACTAACTGATAACCCGCCTAAACATTTTCCTAAATCATCACTGAAATCCTGGCTTTCATTCGCCATATCCTCAATCCTTTTCATTTCAGCTTCTATTGCCGCTTTCTGTGAGGCCAGTGCAATTTTACCCGCCGGGCAATCCAAATGCTTTGGTACTGAATTAGCATTTGCAGCCAACACATCACAAGGAAATATTTGTGCAAATAGTAAAGTAGCAAATACCGCAAACACTCCACACTTACATTTTTTGTTTTGCTGATCTTGTTTGTTTATTAACATGCTGCGCCTCCTGCTGCTGAGTATTTTTTTGATTGTTTTGATCTCTATCATTTTTAAATAATCCACCATAACCATTTTGATATTTTAGATCTTCATTAGTAAGCATCATCCCTCTAATTTCCTTTGAATCAGAGAGCTTATATTTTAATACTTTTCCTGACTTATCTATATTTCCGTATGCCATATAATTACACTGTTCATCTTTAAACCCCACAAATGTCGCATAAGTTTTATTGATGTTTTCCCTTTGCTTAGTTTGATTTATCGGCACAATAACATCATGGAAAACATCTGTTTGTCGGTCACGAACAACCCCTTGCAAATAGCCATCACGCCCAACAACAAGTACAGCATTTATCGGGGATGCCCCTGATGTTCCCTGCTCTACAAACACCATTTGCCCGGACAATCGACAAAAATCAGAAAGATTTGGTGGAGTCATTGGTTTTTTAACATCATCTGGAACAGGCTTTCCATTAGGATAAAACCAAACGTAATCCCCTTTGTATTTCTCAACATCATTACTTAAATTTGGTACTGTGTTATTTTTCGCGTAAAAAGAGTAAAGTTGTTCGTGTACTTTTTCCTGTATTTCTTTAAAAGTTTTAACATCATATCCTTTAAAATCTCTAGCGGGTATCGCTTCAGGGTTGTTATTAGTAGGTTTTGGATATTCAGGAATTACTTCCCAGGCATTTCTAATAGTTTCTATTTTTTCATATCCTACTATTTTATTTTTTTCATCTTTAATAGGTACACTAACAGTAACAGGCTTTCTTCCCAAATGTCTAATCTTAACCAAATCACCTTCTTTAGCATGAAATTCAGCTATAGCCCTAGGAAAATCTACCCCCCATAGTGTACGGGTAGGATTTCTCTCATTATCAGTCTTTAACACGATATAAGGACTAAATTTTTCACCTTCTTTAAATAAATACGGGGCATTGTCTACTTTAACCAACTCCCCTCTAATATAGCCATGTTGATCTACTGCTGTATCATCAGGTTCATTTTCTTTTTTATTATTATTTCCTACTATAATAGCATCTGTATCAAGGGAAAAATTATGATTATTGCTTTCATCTGGTTTACCCTGATAAAATTTATTTTCATCTGTTTTATTTTCTGTTTGTGAAGTATGAGAATCAACTAGTGATGTTTTTTTGTTTTGATATTCTTGTTTAAATTTTTCAAGCTCCACTTGTTGGTTTTTATCTGTTAGTGTGACTTTTAAATCATATTCAGCGATCAATGATAATGCTTTCTGTTTAAATTCATCACTACCAACAATTTTGAAACCACTTTTATGATGTAAGATTGCCGTTTGTAACGCAATTAACACCATATCATCCCGCTTTGACGCTTGTTCTGAAGCCATTCTGATAGACTGTCCATAATCGAAAAATGCTAACTCGTTATTAAAATAGTAGTTAGTTTTTTCTCCATCATAGTGGGTTGTAATTGCTTGCGCTAAAGCCTCTAAATCAAGCCTTTCTTTTGTCATAACTCCATTGTCAAAAGCAAAGCCATTTATCTCAGTTTGTTGCGCTTCCTGCATTGTTTCAGGCCCCCCTTCATTCTGAGGTTGAGGAGCTTCACTCTGTTTTCGGCCTGGCTTCGGTAAATATTTTGCTAGCCAATCCGGGGTGGAAAAACGAAAAACCTGATTATTTTCTTTCTGAGCTACCAACTGATAATTTCTGCCAGAGTTGTTATAAACATAAGCATTATCAGCAAGTTCTATAGCACGCTCCAAACGCATGAGCGTTTCAGGATAACGTCGTTCTATAGTATCAGGCAGAATGCCATGCCCCCCCCTTGCAACTCGCTCTAAAACACGTTCTTTTGCTATATCAGCCGAATCCAGGGCAACATATATTAAATTAACTTGATAACCCTGTTTTCTTGCTTCTTGCATCACCTTCATAGCGTAAGTGTCTCTATCTCCTTTACCTCCCAAGGTAGATTCAATACTGAAAGATTGATGATTTGTTAAGGCTTCTCGTACTTGCTGTATTGCTTCACGACCGCCGCCGAAAGTATTTGCTACCCCACTAGAAAGTAAGGGTTTCTGTGCGGTCAACACATCGGCGTTAATTACTTTTACTTCATCATTTTCAAAGATTCTTTGTTGAATTGTGGATTTACCTGCACCATTAATGCCAGCAAAAACCCACAATGTAGGGCTGTTATCCATGTTACTAATCTCTATTAATCGTTGGTTAATACGGCCTTACCTGAATTTCATTGCCTTGTTCATCACGTTTGAACACAAATTTTTTACCGTCTGGGTATTCACGAATAAAGTAATCCTTCGGGATATCATGCGTTCTGTAGACAATAGATTGACCTTCGTCAAGTAGTTCATTAGCGATTGCATCAGGATTTCTATTCAACGCCTTTATGCGTTCTTCCGGTGTTGGATATTCTGACCAATTAATAGTGTTTCGTTTCTGCATAACCTACCTCTCTATTTATCAATTTTTTCTCATCCACCAAGGGCGCCCTGTTAAGTGATTACCTCTCAACCAACAACGGGCTTTACCGAATAATAGGGACAAGGACAGTTTTTTGTAATTAAGTATCATCAGAAATACTAACCAAAAAATGACCAAAAAGGCATGTATAAAGGTCATATGAAAGAACCAGGTAAAAATTAATAAATACCACCCCCACGATACACCAAATATCTTCATAGGCTTGGCAGCATTTCTCCATCTGTTAATTTCCATAAGTGCCATCCTCTAATTTTCTGAAGTCTTTCATTGTTCCGGCTACTTCGATCATGTCTTGCTTTGAAATTAATCCTTCCTGATAATCCTTAAAAGCTTTTTGTGGTATTGTTTGGCCGGATTTAGCTAAGTCACGGTCTATTATTTTCCCCCATTGATAGTAGGGTTCTTCTAATAATTTGTTTTTATATTCTTGATCAAAAACAACAAGTTCCCTGACAGCAATACGTTTACCATCCAGGCTTCTAATTAACTTTTGAACAACAATATATTTAATCGCTTTAAGCAAAGAGTAAGCTATCGCCTCTCTATATCCAGCCGGATACATGAATAGTGAACGCGGGAAGGCTTCTCCTACACTGCTTATGTGCAGCGTTCCCATACAAAAATGGCCGGATTCACCGGCCACCAAAGCAGCTTCAAATGCCTTAGCCTCTAATAGTTCACCAATACCGATGATTTTAGGGGCTCGTCTTAACGCTGATAGAGAAAGGCCATCAGCAAAACTGGGGATATCAACCCCCACTTCCGACTGAGCCGGTTCTGGTGCTATCCAGTCCTTACCGCCAAGTAAATATTCTACCGGATGTTCTAAAGTGATTATTTTTCGGTCAATGAAGTTTTCCCCGGAATGCTGAAGAGTTGCCGCCATTAATGTACTTTTACCCGAACCTGTTTGCCCTCCGATCAAACCTAATCCAGAAGCCGGTAATAAATTTTCCTCTAATTCTTGCTCTAAATTAAGAGATTTTAATTTAGGTATATGGCTGTTCAGCACACGTAAAGTAGCTGAAATTACGCCACTATTTCCATTAACAGTAGCTTGGGTAAAATTCACTCTGAAACGGCAAACTTCACCTTTTTTTAAACCATAAGGATCTTCTTCTTGCCCTTTAATTTGAAAGGTTGTGTTGTGGATTTTGCCTTGTCTTAGGTTACCTCTGATATGATCTCCCCACAATTCAGAAACAATTAAATCCATTCTGTTTTGTAAAAGGTTGAAATTAGGCGTTACACAAATTTGCCGCCCATAACGCTCGCCCCATATCTTAGCCCCTCCCTGCAATAAGATATCTGAAACGTCGTTTCTAGCGCATTTCACCAAGAAAGATTTAACCCCTTCCACTGAAGGCTGTTGCTTTAGCACCAAATTAGCTATGGCGCCACTTATTTGATTGTCGGTTTCCATTTGCTTTTATTTAGCTCCAGAGTCGCTTTGCTTTCAATTTTCTTAACTTCGTCACCTAATATCATGCGTTCGTCTGAACCTGTGACTGTTAGCGTTCTCTGTGAAATTATAGGTGGTTTAATCATGTTTAACTGTAATAATGTTGAATAACGCAACATACCATTATAATCACGGGTTAATCGATTAAAATTAGCCCGTAAAACATCGTCTGCATTTTCACGACCTTTCACCCAACCGGCTATGATTCCTTTTTTCCAAATATCACGTTCCGCAGAATTTTTAGGTAATACAGCCCGTTCCGGTGGCTCTATAGCACTACTATAAAGTCCAACTTTAAGGTATTGCCGCCAAGAAGGGGGATTACTAACAAATCGAGCTGGTTTCAGGATTTCATAGACTTTAACCCCTGTTCTCATCTGTTCATCAGTAATATGAGCAACGTCCTTCACTTCGACAATAACAGGCGGAGCATAGCTTTCAGGACTGATTAAAGGCTCAAATCGATACATCATATCGAGTGTAGACGCATATTTTTCTAAAACGTTTAAAAGCTCTACGGAACGTTCCTCTTTACCACCTCGAAAACCGATAGTTTCAGCAACTTCTTTTAACATTGAGTAACTAACATCATCAACATCACTACTGCTATTTGGTGATAAATAATCACTTATAGGTTTAGCCTTTGGCGCTAAATCTTGCTCATGACTCTGTGCTACAGCTAATGAGCTAAAAAATATTGGAAGTAATATAAATAATTTTTTCATAACTTACCGCCATTGAGCATTTTTAGGCGTTTTGGTGTTCCCTCTATAATGCAAAATGATCGCATCAGTGCGATCTTCTATTATCCCCCTATATCCAGTTTGCTCCTGTATTAAATTAATAACAGAATAATAAGAAGCATTTACGACATTGATATTAGTAGGAAGGGGCAAACTTAAACCCTGAGTTGAGAATTTCTTACCTCTTTGTTTAGCAAGTTGAGCTAAAAGCTCCTTAGCGTCACCTTGCCAATCAACACGAATATGTTGGGCATCATTCATAATGACAGTAGGTAATTTAAAGTTAGTTCGATTTATAGCGCCAGCCTGATAAAGTTCGTCCTGCGCCAGCTTAATAGTTATAGCTTGTTTGCTTAACTCATCATAGACAAGTTGGTCTGCACTAATTTCTTTATCTAACTTTTTATTAGCACAACCCGCCAATAATATACTGATAAAAATAATAATTTTTTTATTGTGCATAAATAAGCCCCAGAAGTAGTATTACTTGTAGCTTAAATGTACACCATTATTATTGTTTTGCAATTGTTGATTTATATTTTTTTGATCTTCATTTTTCATATTTTGACCATCTATATCATATTCTATAGAAACATGAGAAAGTTGTTTATAGTGAGATTTATACTGTTCAGCAACCTTATAACAAGCAGCTTTAAAATCGTCACTACCCATTGCTTTAATACGGCTTGTATCACCTTTTAAAGCAAGTCCAACTGCTGCAACTTTATGTTGTTCCTGAGCATTGGAGCGAGTGAAAATAATTCTTCCCCGATCAAGTAAAATTGGATCATTTGTAGCTGAATCACGATAAACAATAGATCCATCTTTTAGTAACTCTGGTTTCAGCCCAAATGATTCTGAATTAGCCGGAACAACTTCACCCCGACCATAACAAATAATGGCATTTACGGCTGAATCTCTGGTTTCACCAAACTTAGACATAACAGCCTCTTGATGATGTTTTTTCTTAGCCTGTGAGTAATACCAGCCCCTTAATTGTGATAAAGCCGCTGCATCACCAGATAACGCTTCATTTTCTACCCATTGACAGTAAGTTAAACAAGGGTTAGCCGCATAAAAACCGTTGCGTGATTCACTCTCTGCCAATTTTAATGCTGAGATTTGTTTGTATCGCTCAAATTCACATAAATTATAGAATTGTCTCCTTACTACAGGGTCAGAATATGTAGCCTTTATCGTGCGTTTCATGCTTCTTACATGAGCATGTATAGCTTTCATATTCTGGCTAAATTCATTCTTATTGAAAGGATAAAGAGGTAAGTTAGATTTATATTGTTCGTAGCGCCCTCTGAGCAATAAACGTTGAGCTAAACGCGCTGAGCGTTTCTCTTTTCTTAGGTCCACTTCCCCGATTGAAAGGTAAGATGAATATCCTTGCCCTAAGTCATGCTTCATACTAAGTTTTTCAATAGTTGGAGGTTCAAATACACCAAAACGCAAACATAAATTATCGTACTCATCATGCTGGCTTTTAAACAAATTTCTCCAATTTACAGAGATTTGTTCCGGTTCACCTTTGTTATAGGTTAAAAGCAATCCTCCAGCATGTTTACTAGGCTCTAAAGTGAACCCTGCTCTAGCAAATATGCGATGTACATCTTGCCAAGAATTAGCAGATTTAAGCCCATATTTGAACTCATCTAATAAAGTCTTCTTACTTCCGTCAAAGTGCTCTACAACCTCATTTTGAATATAACTATAAAGCGATTGCATACCTGTATAACGCTCTTTTTTATAAGCATTTTCAGGTTTAGTTACCTCTGCATTACGTGAACGATTTTGGTTACGTACAACATTACCAAGTTCATCGACGATATAAGCCCCTGCATCATGTTTAAAGCCATACTGAAGCTCTAAAATACGGCAAGATTTATGCAAAATTTCCTGTGAATACGTAGCCTTATTAACCCGTAAAGTCAGTGGATTTACACGGTTAACAGCTATGTGAACGTGAATATTGTCTGTGTCTCTATGAATAGCGGCCATGTACTGATGATCTTTCATTCCCAAAGCTTCAAGCGTAAATCTTGCCGATTCGAAAATTTGTTTTTCAGTAGGAGTTTCATCAGCTTGCCAGGACAATACATAGTGCATTATAGGATGTGAACATCTGACAGCTTCTTGTGCTGTAGCTTGCATTGAAATGGCGGCATTTTGAAAATCACAATCAAGATTGTGAATGATAGAAATTCCATCAACACTAACCATACTTGTATCATCAAAATAGGAAGAAAATTCAATAACATTCTGATTTTTTCTAACAAGGTAGTTAGCCAGGTTTTCAACATAGTTTAACGTAGAAGAATGCAGATCACTCAGGTCGTCTGATTGACCTGCATTCTTTGTACTTATGTATGAAATCAAACGTTGTATGCCTTCTTTTCCTGGCGCTTGATTTTTGTTTTTAATAATTTTAGGTATCATCTTGTTCTATTTCAGAAATCAATAGATTTGCCGCCTCTTTAAGTAAATACAAAACTTCTGAATACTCCTTATCACCAACCTTTTTACCCTCATTAAAAAGATGCTTTTGCAAGGCCGCCACTCGGTTTATCTGAGCTAACGCCTTATATTGGCTACGATTTACTATCTTTCTAGAAAGTCCTGTTTTGATAAGGTATGAACTGAGAGAAAGACCAGTTAAAGACGCTTTTTCTTTTAGCCTTTCTTTAACTTCACTTGTACATCTCAAAACTATTACTGAGTCTGTTTTTCTACTTTCGCTCTTACTCATAATTCTCCGGGTGTCGGGGCTCGCCCTGACCTTGTAGTCTTGTATATATTGCTTTAGCGGTATATACAAGGCACATCCTGTTATATCTTTAGCTATCTTATAACGATTTTAACTTTTTAGCTGTCTTATAGCTAGAAAAAATAACAAAAAAGTATTAATATTTGAACAAACAGACAGTACATAGGAATTAAAATGAGAGAAAAAAATCAATTTTATTCACTTGAAAAATTAGAACAGATCACTGCTGAATTAAATAAGCTACCTGACCTATCAACTCAAAGACTGGTCAAAGACGAAGCCCTTTCAATGTTAAAAGATACAATATTGACTTTAAAAAAAGATAAAGGATATACGATTACAGAACTTTTAGAAAAATTAAAGGAATTAGGTATGAGTGATCTTACCCAAAAAGATATCAAATTATTATTTGAAACTAAGAAAAAAACAAGACAAAACAGACCTAATAGCAACCAAACTAACTCACCAACTAACCAATAGCACCACCTCCAAAAAACTTATCCATAAATCCACATGGAAACCAATCAATGAAGCTAGGCAGCTAACCAGCGGCCTAGCAGACACAAGCTAAAAATATTCTCTACAATGCAACTTTTACTTATGGATTCGAAATATCCGAAAAACGTAGGGAAAACGCATCGAGCCTTTTCCCTACGTGCGGCTAAACAGTTACCCACCGCAACGCAAAATCGCAGGTACGGCTTCGCTACGCTATCGCCTACCCGTACGCTACGGCTTTTCGCCCTTTTTGGGGGCGAAAAGCCTGCTCGATTTTGCTTATGCCGTGGATAACTAGCCGCCTTTTAACTGCACCGCTTTAGCGTCCTTTCGTCTCCGACCGTTCAACACCTCTACCGCTGTTATATCGTGCCCTTAGTTCGCTTCGCTCACGGCTTATTAGGACGGGGGGTATCGAGGTTCTCTATTTCGCTCTCAGTCGCATTACTTGCCCTTCGCTTACGCTCTTGGGCTAATAATGCTCCGCTTCGGGGCGCATCAGCTCCTGGCTCTCCCTGGAGTATTCTTTCGCCCCTTATATTTACTTCCTAAAGTAAAAGACCACCTCCCTAGGAGGTGGTTTAAGGATGACAATAAAAAAACTTATGGCGTTTCTTCTAACAGAAGGCACTATTAGACATATTCCTTTGACTAAAAATAATAGATATCCTAAGATGCTATGCTTCTATCAGACTTCGCATATTTATAACATCAAAGAAAATCTCTCTTCCTTCAATCATTAATGAACGATAATTCTTCTCCTATTTTTACTAATTTTTCGTAGAATTTTAACAAATTGTTTAAACTCCTTTCCTTGCATTGCTGGTATAGTTACACGCTCACCCTTTACGATGCTATCTATGATTGCTATCATATTTTTTGACATTGAATTAACCTATTACTTAACTTGATGTTTGGTATAAGGGGGGCAATCCCTTATACCACCTAATTTATTTTCAGTTGATTTGTTTAGCAAAAATACCAAAATAGTTTTGATTTATATAATTTACTTTTCTTAAATTTTTCAACGGCTTCATTCTCATTTTTTGCTATTATTGGTTGTGTAGAACAATCAACCATTTTACCTTCAAAATTCTTACCTAAAAAATAAACTTTATATTGATTCATTCTTATTACTCC
Source organism: Photorhabdus hainanensis (assembly GCF_018448965.1). Classification (NCBI taxonomy): domain Bacteria; kingdom Pseudomonadati; phylum Pseudomonadota; class Gammaproteobacteria; order Enterobacterales; family Morganellaceae; genus Photorhabdus; species Photorhabdus hainanensis. Next base: position 33,980 of record NZ_RCWD01000042.1, read on the forward strand.
TGCCATATAGCATTAATGATAGGTTTACCGTTTTGCCACATTTGTTACTCCCACCCAAGGAATAAAATCAAGAAAAAACAATATTTCAAGAAAAAACTCAATATATTCCCCCCTACGTTCAAGCGGATACTTTGATGAATAAAGGATATAAATAAAGGGCATTTTAAGCCCTTTATTTATTATAAATTTTTAATTTGTTCTTTAACCACTCTAGCTGCATGTAATGCGTTTGGAGTTATTTTTCTAACCCATGCTTTTCTAGTAGGACTCCACTTGATAGCATTTTTTTTCAAAACCTCTCTTACTTCATCTCCTGGTTTACCTTTAAAAATAAACATTATTCTATTTTCTTTGTTATCTATAATAAACGTAAATTTATTATATTCTTCTTTTACTTCCTCCCTATCCTTTCTGTTTTCTAATACTGAAATACGATTTTTAATTCTATTAATTTCTGCATTATTATTTTGCAATGAATAACTAGCAAAGCCTTTTTTTCCTAAAAAACCACCTTTTACTAATTCGCTTGCATCTTTTTCTGACATTCCTAATTCTATAATCTCATTTACTTTTTCTTCATCTGATTTATTGGTTCTAATGATTTTATTACATTCTTTCATTAACTCTTGACTTTTGACACAATTATCTAATTTATCTTTAAGTTTTTTTATAGCATTAGGATCATCACTTGATATTCCTCCGCTACCAACTTTTGACGCCTTATCTTCGTAATAATTAGCTTTATCTAGTAATTTAAATGATTTACCAAAAGTATTATGTATTTTATTTCGATAGTTACGATCTTTTTTTTCGCTATAGTGGCCAATTAAAATTGGCTGCCCGAATGGGATCAAAGAAGCCATATCTTTTGCTCTGTTATAATAACAGCTACTTTCACTTTTTGCTTTATCTGCTAATTCTTTATATCTTTCCCGGCGAGCTTGTAATTTCATTTCATAAGAGTTTAACTCTGGCTCCGGTTGTTGTTCAATTTCATAATAATTTGATTTCTGCTCTGATTGCTGTCCATTAAGTGGCTTAGTTTGTGAAATATGAAAAACTGTCGTTATTTTTGTTTTCAATACGCTTATTTCTTCCCCTGTTTCCTTATCTTTTATCTTACATGGAATACGAGTTATTACCTTAACCCCTTTTTCTCCTTTTATGACAACTCTGTTTATTGCTTTCCAAGCCTTAAAAGTCAATACATTAACTCTCGGCTCAATATCACTTTCAGGAATACCAATTAAAATAAAACCCTCATAAATAGCTTTATAATTTGCCTCAGAGTTATTTGTTAACGCTCTTTCTAATGCTTCTTGATAAGATTTATTTTTTTCATGTTTCACTTTTTAGCTCCGGCCGTATGGCGTTAATAATGGGTAGCCCCGTTTCGTTGTGCTTATTATTCCCCATTTAGGGAACTGAGTCAAGGAAAAATAATATTCCATATGCTTAAATTAATCGCTACCTTTGATAATAGCATTTTAATTGAAAAGGTTTTATGCCGTAGGCATGTAAGGGGCGAAAGAATACTCCAGGGAGAGCCAGGAGCTGATTCGCCCCGAAGCGGAGCATTAATTAGCCCAAGAGCGTAAGCGAAGGGCAAGTAATGCGACTGAGAGCGAAATAGAGAACCTCGATACCCCCCGTCCTAATAAGCCGTGAGCGAAGCGAACTAAGGGCACGATATAACAGCGGTAGAGGTGTTGAACGGTCGGAGACGAAAGGACGCTAAAGCGGTGCAGTTAAAAGGCGGCTAGTTATCCACGGCATAAGCAAAATCGAGCAGGCTTTTCGCCCCCAAAAAGGGCGAAAAGCCGTAGCGTACGGGTAGGCGATAGCGTAGCGAAGCCGTACCTGCGATTTTGCGTTGCGGTGGGTAACTGTTTAGCCGCACGTAGGGAAAAGGCTCGATGCGTTTTCCCTACGTTGACGGTTTTTCTAGTATAACTTTAATGTCAAATTTTCCTGTTAAATCTTTAAATGGTAATCTATTAAAATCAATATTCTCTAATTTATCAAAAAAATATTCTTTTTTATCGACTAAATATCTTTTTTGTTTTATTCCTTTAGCTTTTTCTGAAATTAATGGATCAGTTCGTTCAAATTTCAAAAACCGTAAATGATAACGATTACCATCATAAAACACTTGAAATGTACGTGAAAAGCGATTTCCTGTAGATTTACTAAATAGCAATTCTTCATTATCTATTTTTAAGTCAAAATCTAATATTTTCATATTCTTACTCTAACTTTAAGGACGGATGTTCACCCCTAAGTAATACTAGATATTCATACTCTAATTTACTTAATAACTTTCTCTTGACAGAATTATTACTCTTACGGTTATACCATGTTTTAAGAGCAATTCCCAATAGATCAGCCATTTCTTGATCTGAGAAACCTAATTTATCCTGTGTTTCTATTAAAAACGCATGAGTAATATTTTGATATTTAGTAACCATTTTATACCCTTATCTTTCTTCACATAGAAAGAAGGGGGCTTATATGCCCCCTTCATCAATACGTTAAGCCCACGATGAATAATAATATTCTTTTCCTATATCCGTTTTATAGGCGTTTTCATATTCCTCTATTCTTATACAAGGGACATTACTACACTCTTTAACTTGTCTCTTAAGTGGTTGACCGATAAATTTATTCATTAAAGGCTTCTTACTTCCTGACATAGAAGTTTTATAACTAGTTATTTCAGAGTCAATCTGTTTTACAACAATTGTTTTTTTACCGTGTATTGATACTACTTGATAAAAAGCTACATTTGTCTGTTCATAACCATAAGAAGAACAAAAAACATCACCAACCGAAACTGTTCCATTACGAAAAACTAGTATGTGCATATTTTATCTCCTGCCGTATGGCATTAATGATGGGTCTCCCCGTTTCGATATTGACATTATTCCCTTGATTGGGAATAATGTCAATATTTTTTACATTTTAAGTGACTCTAATAACCAGCGATTTTTGTTATTTTCGTCTAGTTGACTGTACGCTAGGATTGCAGCTTTCAAGATCATTGTTTTGTTTTGCCCGGTTCTATGAGAATCATCCTCAAGCAGCTCAATAACAGCTTTTGGCAAACGAAATGTTGAAGGTATTAATTTTCCGCTGTTTGGTCTTTTATCACCATCATTGATAAAACGTGATGTTTGACCTTGTTTACCTTCGTTGTTAACAGCTTCGGTTGAAAGTATAGATGGTTTTTTTAACTTCATGCTCATGTCAATCTCAATATAATGTAAGTACAATATACATACATCGTACTATATTTTTTATCGTATGTACATCGTATGATTACTGTATTCAAATTAGATTAATTTCCTGAGCTATCAACTCTATTTGAGCTTTTGCAGCCCCTAGACTACTAGCTCTATCTACCTCATGAACCCCTGCGCCAACATTTACTGCGTTCTCAAAAATATCGAAATCTGATATTCTATTTTTAAGTGGCTGAAGCCAAATATCATCCTCTTTTAGCTCATTTTCTAATGATATTGCATCCGGTATTTTATGGGGTTTTATCCTGGTCATTACCACGTGGGCTTTTAAGTTTGGATTACCATGTTTCACCTGTGCAGTTCTAACTGTTTCAGTTATATTAGTTAGTGTATTCTTTTCTAACAAAGAAGACGGCTTAACTAACGTTATCAATGTGTCAGCTACCGTTAATGTACTTCTAAATTCAGAGCTGTCATGCCCAGGACAGTCAACAATCAGCACATCACACATTTTTTTTAATCTTCTGATTTCATTACTAACATTACCGTATGCTTCATAAATAGGGATAGGTGCAAGACCGTTCTTTTTCCTATATCCATCCCAAACAAATAGATCTCCATTTTTATCCGTCTTTAACATGATTACACATTTTCCTTTACTCAATAACATAACAGCCATATTTATTGCTGTTGTAGTTTTCCCTACACCACCTTTATCAGATGCAAACGCTAGAATCATAATTACCTCACGTTAATCTCAACCTACAAATCACATACAAAAGCAATACTAAGTATGTACACAAAACCCAATAGTATGACCATTGTACATACACAAACGTATGTACAACATATTTACAATATGTGTTTTTATATCACGACCGCAGTACAATGTAAATACAAATTTGTAATGCTATAGAACATACAATGTAAATACAAATTGGTGATGTATTGTCATTATCAATACAACATAATACATAGGGGCTAGTTTGGATATGGTAAAATATTGTACTGTAAGCCTATTTGTCGCTTGTCCGGCATTCCTCCCAATGCCATAACCTAAATTAATCCGTTACGTGTTTCCACTGGAAAAATTATAATGCTAATGTATGCATACATTAGCATTATAATATACACAGAACAAGCTCTGACCAGGTAACTCATCGCACTGACGATACGGAGTGTCGAATTGTGTCCATTTAGTTGGGAGTATATCAATACTGGTTGAATAATGTGCTAAACGTACAATAACTTCCAAATTCCAAGCCGCTCCCAGTAAGGCTTGCTCAGGTTATGTATTAATGCTAATGTATGCGTACACTAGCATTAATTAAGACAAATTTACATGGAAGAATCAGCAACAGAGCAGGCAAGAGCCTTTTTTTACATGAACGAATGCTACACGGCGGAGAAACTGAAGGAGGATTACCATGCCGAATTTGCAAAATACAGTAACGACAGTTGGAAAGCGCCGCAGCGTGCGGCCCGCCTCGCTGCGGCGGTAAAGCGTTACAAAACGTCTGAAATGCTGCGATTCATCTTAGACACCGTTGCGCCGGAAGTTGATCCAGATTTAACCCCGCTGGTCGTGAAGCGGCTATGTAACGCGCTGTTCGGCAGGACGGGGAGCCAGGCAATTATCGTTTCCGTCTTCGGACAGAAGGGCCGCATTCATCGCAGTACTGACAGCGCTCCAGATGTCATAGAACAGGTTGCAGCCAGATATCGCCCCGCCGCACAACGCTACTGGATAACCACCCTGGCGAATATTGAGAGAGTCAAGCGCGGTTATCAGGCGAAAATTAGGGAGTCCAAAAATGCCGAGACCGGGACGGGATGACCCACCTCTTAACGCTAATGTACGCATACATTAGCATTAATGTTTAAACTGAAGATAGGGGTTTCGGGAGCAATGGAGCAGTAAACGGGGTCTGAGTTGAGTAGACCCCCTAAACACCGTTAAGTGGTCAATTTAAATAGCCAAAAACAAGAGATTTGGACAAGCAAAACAAAAAACCCCGGCATAAGCCGAGGTTCTTCGGGTTGTTTGGTTTAGCGGGACGGTTTGTTACGCCATTGACCCGGCACCATGCCGATTATCATTTTAAGCTAATCCTACGTATACGCCCATAAGTAGAATCAACCGATCCGCTCACGCTCAGATTTATGCGGCTCGTTTTAATCAGATTGATGGTAAAATATACCTAACTATTTTGTCAATAAAAAAGAGCTATGTAAGTACCTGAGTCAGGCGACATTGCAGGCAGCTAATGACTGCATCAGATGCTATATTCATCTCTTTTGGTCTAGAAACATTCACGACTGAAAGATTTGGTAGCGAGGGGACGGTTGAGTAGACCCGCCAGTTACTCAGACGGGTCTACTCAATCCAAACCACTTTATCAATATTTTTATTCATCGTTATCTTCTCGTTTCATAATGAAGCCAGTATTTTATAAACAGTCGAACGACCTATCTTCAATTGCCTGGTGATCTCAGTCGCCCCCACTCCCTGACTGCGTAGTGCGCGAACCTTGCCCCTATCCACTGTTTGCTTACGCCCAAATTTGACCCCTTTGTTTCTGGCTTCTAAACGGCCTTCATTTGTACGTTCAAGTATCCTTTGACGTTCAGCCTGAGCTACAGCTGACAAGATTGTAACTATCATTTTACCCATAGTACCCTCTGTACTGATCCCGTCATCTAAAAAACGGATTGCCACGCCCATATCATCAAATTCCTTAATGAGTTGGATCATGTCGGCTGTATCACGACCCAGCCGATCAAGTTTTTTTACAAGAATGATGTCACCTTCTTCTACCTTAAACCGAAGCATTTGTAGTCCTTCGCGGTTCACATTGCTACCGGATACCTTATCGGTAAAAATGCGGTCCGCTCTGACACCTTCGGCCTTGAGCGCTTTCACTTGAACATCAAGGGATTGCTGACTTGTAGAAACGCGGGCATAACCAAAAGTTCTCATTGCAAAAAATGTCTCCTAAATCGATTTGTAGACTGGGTGTCTACTAAGTCGGGGATTTGCGATTTAATAGACAGTTTAGATAGGGCATTTTATGTTGTCTATAAATTTATAATATTTGAGACATAAAAACGAACATTGTTCGTTCTGGATATTGCGTTCGTTTATATTGCTGTGTATAATTTGGACAATCAAATATGTTGGAGTATTGAAGATGACTGAACAAATTGTTTCAATTCAAGATCGTGTCAATGAGATATGTAATGGCATGTACAGTAGAGGAATAAAACCGAGTGTCCGTCTCGTGCTTGCTGAATTACCAGATGTCAGAAGTACATCGACTGTTCACAAATATTTTGCAAATTGGAAAAATGAACTGGAAGCAAATCAACAGTCTCTATATGAACGTTTGGGATTTTCATCCGAATTTACTCAAAGTTTTATGAGAGAGATAACGCGATTTAGCGTTGAAGCGGAGCAACGTTACAAAGAACAAGCTCAAGATGCGAATGAACAACGTGATCATGCTGTAGCCGACTTAGCGCAGTCAGAAGAAAAACTGTGCAAGCAAAATGCTGTTGTTTCTCAGCAAGAGAAAACAATTAAGGAATTGCAAACTGAATTAGCAAAAGAGAGAGAGGCCCATGACGCAACAGTAAATGAAATTAGACAACAGCTTTCTCATGTATTAGAGGAAAACAAAATACTTCATTCAACTGTAGTTGAGTTGAATAAATCTATAGCAAGTTACGAGTCTGCTATTGCTGGGAACGAAAAACTTATACAAAGTCTAGATTCTCATCAAGAGTCAATGACTAAACGTAATGATGAACTTGTTGCAGAGAATAAGTCTCTTAATTCAACTGTAGTTGAATTGAATAAATCTATAGCAAGTTACGAGTCTGCTATTGCCGGAAACGAAAAACTTATACAAAGTCTAAATTCTCATCAAGAGTCAATCACTAAACGTAACGCTGAACTTGTTGCAGAAAATAAATCTCTTAATTCAATTGTAGTTGAATTGAAAGATAAGCTGATTACTCAAATCGAGCGGGAAAATGAAAAGCTTGAATTAGCCAATAAGACCTTGGGAAAAAAAGACTAAATTGGGATAGAAAGTATAGTGAAATGCCTATTTATATTGAAAGCACCGGCCTTAGCTTGAAATCGTCATCATAGACAGCCTAGGTGTACCTTTGCTGAACACATTACTGAAACATGGTAGCTAATGCGCCTTGCTAAATATTTCCTCCATGCAAGTATTAATTTACAAATAAGATGTGTTAAATATTTATTTAAATAATATCCCATTCGTGTTAAGTAAAAGGATAAGAAGGAATTTTTTCATAGAAATAAGATGATAGAATTTATTCTTCACTAAATACATGTGTTTCAAGTGAACATGTTTTTTGCTCATGATGAGTATATTCCTTAGAAAATTCAGCTCTGTTCCAAAGGGAGGAGTGATCATAAATCCAAATATAATAAAATGATTGTGAGGAATTTTAGGTGGAACTTAATGCTGAATTATCAAAAATCCATCATGACTTTTTATATTTTATTCACCAAAATTCGCTATTTTGCTAATGATTTGATATTGTATAGGTGTATTTTATGTTATAAAATATATTTTTAGGGTTAAATGTATAATATATTTAAATTAATAGTGAAAATAACTAACATATAGTAATGTTATATTGAAATTATAATCAATAAGTAAAATTTTATACAATGTTAAATATTAACATGTTGAAGATATTTAAAGGAGATCTCGTATAAAATGACGAGCCTCATTTGAAATTTATAAACATAATTACCTATTACGTTGTAAAAGTGGTAACCTTATATAGAATTTATTCTAGTTTTACAGCTTAATCATGATGGGTGAAATTATGAATGATAAAAGTATGAGTTTCTCTGTAAATAAAGATTTGGATGTTCGTTCAAAAAGCTTTGACGCCTTCATTTCTTACATGGAAAATAGCAACGATTTTTGGTTGATAAAAGACAACGAATCTCGATTTGTCTATATTAATGATGTTACGCATTATTACAGTGGACTTCCTACAGGCTTTAATATAGAAGGTAGGCTTGATAGTGAATGTCCGGCGCCGTGGGCTGAATTTTCAGATATTATACAAGCCAATGATAAAAACGTAATGACTAGTCAAAAAACTATTCCAGTATTAAACACCTTTACTTATGGCGGGAAAGAAAAAATGATCCAGCCGTTTCTAGTTGACATTACACCGCTAATGAAGGATGGAAAATGCATTGGGGTTGTTGGTCACGGCAAAAAACTAGAAATTTATTCCATGTATCATTGTGAAAATAATAGACATCCCGATTCATTAACTTTTGGCACACCAGATTTATTTACTGACAGAGAATTCGATATAGTATTTTTTGCTTTGCAATCGTTAAGTGCTAAAGATATAGCAAAAAAATTAAATATTTCATATAGAACGGTACAAAGTAGGCTATATATAATTTATCAGAAAATAGGGATAAATTCATTAAGCCAGTTAAAGGAATATTGTAGGGGGAAGGGGTATGATAACTATGCTCCTACTAGATTTCTTAACCCCAATCCTTATATACCTCTAGCATAAATACGCAACAATATACCATAAGGGTTCTGCCAAGTAGAACCCTTAAAAAGTTGAAGTTTATTTTAATTTATATCTGCTAGGCCATATTTCGCAAGGCTCACAATTCAAAGCGGTAGCAATAAGTTGTTCACCTTTAGGCCACGAGCGATGTAATGCATTACTTAACGTGGATGATGCAAGTCCTGCTTCTCTTGAAACCGCTGATAACGATGTGCCTCGTTTTCTAAGTCCCGCAATGATATCAGCAGGGTGCCAATCGTCTTTTACAATCATTCTTTCGTCTCCTTTCAGTTTGGTTATTCAAGGTACTATTCATATTAATATTTTTATATTGTTACAGTTTTTATTTTCCCTGAGTCCGTCCTGATGCGGAATGTCAAAAAATAAATATAAAAAATTAACTTTAATGTTCAAAAAACTAAGTTATTTTTGGAAATGTTAGAAGCGCATTAAATGCTTTAACGAAACTCTTTAAATAAACCCTCCAATTATAGAGAGGAATGCTAGAAAATCATGTTGTTTATCCCATATAATTATGAATATGAAATATTTGTTTTAGACTTTCAGATCTGATACTATCGTTTTAGAGTATATTTTTTCGGTTCTGAAATATACTAGCCTCAAAAATTGATTTATGAGAGGATATAAATCGTCGTCTTTGGGGATTAAACATGCTAAAACGTTACATGCTCGTCCTATATCTCTTGCTTCAATAATAAGATCTAGAAGATCTGTTTGAATTGTGTTATCGTACTTAATCGCCATAATATATCTACGTTACGGATTTATAGTGGTAGAGGGGGTATATGGTTTATGGAGTATGCCCCCTCGTATATTTACAGCCTGTTATAGATGGAATGCCTCATTATCATGAAGTTTTTAATTGATTGGCATAAACTTTTGCCAAAACTGCTGATAACCTAAGTCCGTCAATTATCTTATTATCCTTTGAATAATTTTCATATATCTTTATTTCTTCAAGTATATTTAGTGCAAAATTATTAACAGCATCAGATTGTATTTGATTATATATAGCATTCGTATCAATTTTGCTTAAAATATAATCACTCTTATTTTCTTTTGTTGTTTTCTGAATAACAATGCCCCAACATATATTTTCAATTCCGCTATCCCAATTACCATCTATAGAACAAGTTCTATATAAATCTATTTCTTTATGGGTCGCGAAAATGGCTTCTTCACTAAACTTATAGATATTAAATCCTACTTCTGGGCTGTATGAAAAATATCCTGCCCCAGTGGCTAGACTTAACTCAACTATTTTTTTCAAATTATAATCGTTTTTATCAGTCATTTAAGTTACCTAATTTTTTATTAAATAACATGTATGGGAATGAAAGATTCTTTCTAGATTCGGAATAGCTCAGAGGATAAATTTGAATTGGTACATGATGAAAGCTCCATTCAGTGGTTTTTTTACCACCTTGAGTTCTCACTCTCAAAGGTGGTAACCCAGACGGGAGTGAGAAACCGGCCTGAATGACACCGGCCAACCTATTCGGTTGCCCCGCCTGAGTCACCATAATCGATGCTCTCAGGCTGTGCGCAAAAAAAAACACGCATTGGCGTGTTGCGCCATTCAGGGTAGTTCGGATTCTCACGTCCGGTTACAGATTTTGCTGTAACTAAGCAACTTTACATTGAACTGATAACTATCGTCAATAAAAAATTTAATTCGAGTAAATATGAAGCTACTAACGCTCCATGTGATTATGAATTGACTATCTTTTTTTGTAATTGAGGTGTGAAGTGCTCATTGGTACGGAAACTTACGCTAAACGAAATAATGATCGGATAGCGGAGATAATTGTCGGCTTTTTATCACTATAAAAACTACCATTTTGGCTCAAAAATGTATTGAAATACTTTGTATTATTTTTGTAAATACATTATTGTTATTACAGTGTATGGTTAATGTATTAATGAAATGTGTTTACATTGGTTAATATGTCTTAATTTGTAATAACAATTTGTTATTTCTTTTTTTAGGCTTGGAATTTGGAAATTATTGTACGTTTAGCACATTATTCAACCAGTATTGATACACTCCCAACTAAATGGACACAATTCGACACTCCGTATCGTCAGTGCGATGAGTTACCTGGTCAGAGCTTGTTCTGTGTATATTATAATGCTAATGTATGCATACATTAGCATTATAATTTTTCCAGTGGAAACACGTAACGGATTAA
>NZ_RCWD01000043.1:0-43132 GCF_018448965.1 Photorhabdus hainanensis
AGTGTTAAGCTTCCTTATTTTCAGTGGGTTAACACAATGATAAGTAATGTAAAAAATTCGATACGCGGAACATATCATTCGATTAGCAAAAAGTATTTACCTCGTTATCTTGCCGAATTCTGTTTCAGGTTCAATTGGCGCTTTAACCTTAAAAAAACATTCGAACAGCTTATTTATTCATGTATCCGGGCAGCACCTATACCTGAGTATTTACTCAAGCTAGCTGAGATTCGATGGTAATCAGGTTTCGTTATGGAGCAATTGGTAAAATTAACCCATTTTTATGCAGTTTTTTTCTGCTCCGTTTGGGAGAAGTAACGTAGAATATCGCGTTGTTGATATGAATAACGTAGCCACTTTTTTATTGAAGCAGGTGCTTGTGCGCCTTGTCGCTGCTTCATGTGGTTGGTAGAGTAGACGGGTTTTGTTCCGTCCCCAGCTTGCAGGATTATCCTTTCGCTATGTTTAAAAAATTTCGTGGCATGTTTTCCAACGACTTGTCTATTGACTTGGGTACCGCCAATACCCTTATTTACGTCAAAGGTCAGGGTATTGTATTGAATGAACCTTCTGTTGTCGCAATCCGTCAGGATCGTGCGGGTTCATCGAAAAGTGTTGCTGCCGTTGGGCAGGAAGCAAAGCAAATGCTGGGTCGAACACCGGGTAATATTGCGGCAATTCGTCCGATGAAAGATGGCGTGATTGCCGATTTTTATGTTACCGAGAAGATGCTGCAACACTTTATTAAGCAAGTTCATAGCAACAGTTTCATGCGTCCAAGCCCGCGAGTTTTGGTTTGTGTACCTGTTGGCGCAACTCAGGTTGAGCGTCGGGCAATCCGTGAATCGGCGCTCAGTGCCGGCGCTCGTGAAGTATTTTTGATTGAAGAGCCTATGGCTGCGGCGATTGGCGCTGGCTTACCTGTTTCTGAAGCCACTGGCTCAATGGTTGTGGATATTGGCGGCGGCACTACGGAAGTGGCGGTTATCTCTTTGAATGGGGTTGTTTATTCATCTTCTGTACGTATCGGTGGAGATCGCTTTGATGAGGCGATTATCAATTACGTTCGCCGTAATTATGGTTCACTGATTGGTGAAGCAACGGCTGAGCGTATTAAGCACACGATCGGTTCTGCTTATCCTGGCGATGAGATGTTGGAGATTGAAGTTCGTGGTCGTAACCTGGCAGAAGGTGTACCACGCGGCTTTACGCTTAACTCCAACGAAATTCTTGAAGCTCTGCAAGAGCCTTTAACGGGTATTGTCAGTGCGGTTATGGTCGCCCTTGAGCAATGTCCGCCAGAATTGGCTTCCGATATTTCAGAACGAGGCATGATCTTGACTGGTGGTGGTGCATTATTGCGCAATCTTGACCGTTTACTGATAGAGGAAACGGGTATTCCTGTCATTGTTGCGGAAGATCCGTTGACGTGTGTTGCCCGTGGTGGTGGAAAAGCACTTGAAATGATCGACATGCATGGCGGTGAGCTCTTCAGCGAGGAGTGAGTGTTAACTTGCAAGTGAGGGAGGAATGACGGGCAGCTCAGACCTCCTTGCTATTGCTGTCTGGGAATTCCATTGTTTATGAAACATACAGTTTGGAATAGCGCAGCTTATGAAGCCAATTTTTAGCAGGGGGCCTTCCCTGCAATTACGACTTTTCTTTGCTGTTATTGTTGCCATTGCTTTGGTTGTGGCAGACAGCCGTCTTGATGCTCTCAGTAAAGTTCGTAATTATATGGATACGGTAGTCAGTCCATTTTATTTTCTTGCCAATGGCCCGCGTCAAGTGCTTGATGGGGTGTCAGAAACCCTTGCCTCCCGTGAACAACTTCGATTGGAAAATCGTGCTTTACGCCAAGAATTATTGATGAAAAACAGTGATATGCTGTTATTAGGGCAACTTAAACAGGAAAATTCCCGCTTGCGTGAGCTATTGGGGTCGCCTTTACGTCAGGATGAACACATGATGGTGACGCAGGTGATCTCCGGTAGGGCTAATCCTTATAGTGATCAGGTCGTCATCGATAAGGGATCAAGGGAAGGCGTTTATGAAGGGCAGCCTGTTATCAGTGATAAAGGCATTGTGGGTCAGGTGGTTGCTGTCAGTCAGTTTACTAGCCGGGTATTACTGATTTGTGATACGACTCATGCTTTGCCAATTCAGGTCTTACGTAATGATATCAGAGCGATTATTGCCGGTACGGGTTGTGCTGATGATTTGCAGTTTGAGTCATTGCCAAGCAACACAGATATTCGGGTTGGGGATGTGTTGGTGACTTCTGGGTTAGGCGGTCGTTTTCCAGAAGGGTATCCGGTAGCGGTGGTTTCGTCAGTTAAAGTCGATAATCAGCGGGCCTATACGGTGATTCATGCCCGGCCAACGGCAGAATTACAGCGTTTGCGTTATTTGTTGTTGTTGTGGGGAGCGGATAATAATCCATCAGAACCACTGCCTCCCTCAGAGGTTTATCGTGTAGCTAATGAACGTTTAATGCAAATGATGCCTCAGGTATTGCCGCATGCAAATGAAATGGGACCACCAGCGCCATCGTCTGCTTCTGATGAAACAACCAAGACAACAGAAAGAGTGAAAAATGCTGAATCGACAATAACGTCTGCTAAATTTATAAATTCGGGAAATCGTTAATGAATCAATACCGGAGTCATGGGCGTTGGATCATTTGGTTATCTTTCTTGATTGCAATGGTGCTGCAAATTATGCCGTGGCCGGAGCAAATTTATATGTATCGGCCAACCTGGTCGGCGCTATTGTTGATTTATTGGGTGATGGCGTTACCTCATAGAGTCAGCGTTGGTACCGGTTTTGTATTGGGGATCATCGTAGATTTGATTCAGGGGGCGACACTGGGTGTTAACGCTTTGTCTTACAGCCTTGTGAGTTATTTGGTGTCATTTAAGTTTCAATTGTTCCGCAATATGGCGCTTTGGCAGCAGGCGTTGGTCGTCGTTGCTTTATCGATACTGATGGATTTCAGTGTTTTTTGGGCGGAATTTTTGTTATCAAATGTTGCTTTTCATCCAGAAGTATTCTGGAACAGTTTGGTCAATGGTATTCTTTGGCCGTGGTTGTTCCTATTAATGCGGAAAATCCGTCGTCAGTTTAATGTACGCTAGTGGTCGGATCGCAGTTTTTAATGTCCTGATAGAGCTTATTCCAGCAGGCGTTACTGATGCAGGCCATTCTTTCCAAGTAACTTGAGGATATGAGTAGTGTGTATAATCGGAGCGTACATAATGTACGTGAGGATTAAGCGTTGCTCTAGGTTCAAAATGGCAAATGAAATAGCCTAATGAGATAGGTAGTAGTAAGGACGATATCATCATGAAAACCCTTTATCTGGCTTCCGGCTCGCCAAGGCGGCGTGAGCTGGTTGAATTGTTGGACTTTAAATTTGAAATTCTTTCTCCTCAGGTAAAGGAGCAATGGCAAGAGGGTGAAACTCCGCGTCAATATGTTAGCCGATTAGCAAAAGATAAATCTCTAGCGGGAGTTGCTATTGCACCAGAGGATTTTCTGGTGTTGGGAGCGGATACTGTTGTTGTATTGAATGGTAAGATTCTCGAAAAACCGCGCAGTGAACAACATGCTGTTGAAATGCTTAGTGCACTTTCTGGTCAGTGTCATCAGGTGATGACAGCTATTGCTTTATCAGATAGTCAGCGTACCTTAAGTGATATAGTCGTTACAGATGTAACCTTTCGCCAATTATCCACGCAAGAAATTTTGGATTATGTAGCAACCGGTGAGCCGATGGACAAAGCGGGTGCTTATGGTATTCAGGGAAAAGCGGGTTGCTTTGTTAAAACGCTGAATGGGAGTTATCACTCAGTTGTTGGTCTGCCATTGGTGGAAACGCACGAATTAATCACAAAGTTTTTTGCGTTAGTTGATGGGGAGGGGAACACATGACAGCTGAGTTATTAGTCAACATCACACCGTCCGAAACGCGTGTCGCTTACATTGATGGTGGGATTTTGCAAGAAATCCATATTGAAAGGGAAGCTAAAAGGGGCATTGTCGGCAATATTTATAAAGGTCGTGTAAGTCGGGTATTACCGGGAATGCAGGCTGCTTTTGTTGATATTGGTCTGGAAAAAGCCGCTTTTCTTCATGCCTCGGATATTGTGCCTCACACGGAATGTATTGCCGGTGAGGAGCAAAAGAACTTTCATGTCAAAGATATTGCTGAGTTGGTTCGCCAAGGGCAAGATTTAATGGTTCAAGTGGTGAAAGATCCCCTTGGTACTAAAGGCGCTCGGCTAACTACGGATATTACTTTACCTTCCCGCTATCTAGTCTTTATGCCCGGCGCGTCTCATGTCGGGGTTTCACAACGTATTGAAAGTGAAGGCGAGCGTAATCGGCTGAAAAATATTGTCGCTGACTATTGTGATGAACATGGTGGTTTCATTATTAGGACGGCTGCCGAGGGCGTTGGCGACGAAGAATTAGCTCAGGATGCGGCTTTCTTGAAACGTCTATGGAGTAAGGTGATGGAGCGTAAAAAGCGCAATATCACTAAAAATAAACTTTATGGCGAATTAGCCCTGGCCCATCGTATTTTGCGTGATTTCGCCGGAGCAGCCCTTGATCGTATTCGTGTGGATTCTCGTTTGACGTTTACTCAGTTACAGGAATTTATTCGCGAATATATTCCTAAAATGACAGCCAGATTGGAACTTTATAACGGTAATCAGCCTATATTCGATCTGTTTGATGTAGAAAATGAAGTTCAGCGAGCGCTTGATCGAAAAGTTGAATTAAAATCAGGTGGTTATTTAATTATTGACCAAACTGAAGCGATGACCACAATTGATATTAATACCGGCGCATTTGTCGGGCATCGCAATTTGGAAGAAACTATTTTTAATACCAATATTGAGGCGACGCAAGCTATTGCCAGACAATTAAGGCTGCGTAATCTGGGTGGTATTATTATTATCGATTTTATCGATATGAATAGCGAAGAACATCGTCGTCGGGTATTAGCTTCTCTTGAGCAGGCGCTGAGTAAAGATCGTGTTAAGACGACGATTAATGGTTTTTCCCAACTCGGATTGGTGGAAATGACCCGCAAGCGGACTCGTGAAAGTATAGAACATATACTTTGTAGCGATTGTCCTACTTGTAAAGGAAGGGGAACTGTAAAATCGGTTGAAACTGTCTGTTATGAGATTATGCGTGAAATTGTGCGCGTGCACCGGGCAGTCGACGCCGATCGTTTCCTTATTTATGCCTCGCCAGCAGTGGCCGAAGCGCTGAAAAGCGAGGAGTCTCATGCACTGGCGGAAGTGGAGATTTTTGTCGGCAAACAGGTAAAAGTTCAGACAGAACAGCTCTACAGTCAGGAACAATTTGACGTAGTTATGATGTAACCATCCAAATTTGCTGACATAACAGCATTGGCAACCAAGGAGATATGTGTGAGGCGACTGCCGGGAGTATTATTAGCGACAGCCGCAATAGTCATTATTATTGTGGCTTTGCTTGTCAGTGGATTACGTTTTCTACTGCCACATATTAATGATTACCGCTCACAATTATTCGCTAAAGTTGAGTCAATTATTGGTGTACCTATTGATGCTGGATATATTGCGGGAGAGTGGGAGTCTTTCGGGCCTGTTTTTGAATTACGTGATATCAGTGTAAAAACGGCAAATGCAGATGTGAAAGCCAAAAAGATCACGGTTGCATTGGATATCTGGTTATCTTTGTTAAGAATGCGTTGGAATTTTCGCGATCTTACTTTTTATCAGTTACAGGTCGATTATCGTCAACCGCTATTTAATGATCAAAGCGGTAATATGTTTTCCCAATCGGATCTATTTTCTGATCTGTTTCTGGAGCAGTTTGATCATTTTAATCTGCAAGATAGTCGTTTTACTTTTCTTACGCCCTCTGGTGAACGTGCTGATCTGTTGTTACCACAATTAACCTGGCTGAATAAAGATAATCGTCACCGTGCTCAAGGGAAAATTAGTCTCTCTTCTATCAATAATCAGCATGGGGACGTACAAGTTAAATTTGATTTGCATGACATTAATGGCGTGTTGGATAACGGGACCATTTATTTACAGGCAGATAATGTTGATATTCATCCGTGGTTAAGTCATTGGTTGCAGGATAATACTGGGTTGGAAGATGCTGAGTTTAGTTTGTCTAGCTGGATTATGCTTAAAGATGGTCGAATTGATGGCGGCCAACTGCAACTCCGTCAGGGAGAAGCTAATTGGAAAGTTGCTAACAAACCTCACAATCTTTCTGTCAGTGATCTGGTGTTACGGATGCGTCGCCAAGATGGTGGTTGGTTGTTTGATGCGCCTGAGCTGGCGAATTTGATCACTGATGGGCAGCAATGGCCGTCAGGAAAAGTATCAGTGCTCTATCTGCCGGAAGCCAAGAGAGTTGACGGTCATGATCATTGGCGTGTTCGGGCGAAAAATATTCAACTTGAACGGCTAAGTAGCATTTTACCGACTTTTTCTTTTTTGACTTCTGATCTGGTGAAGGATTGGCAGCGTCGTCAGCCACAAGGATTGGTAAAGTATCTTGCCCTCGATATTACACCCAAAATGGCAGATGATTCCCGAATCAGTGTGCAATGGCAAAATGTCAGTTGGCAACGCTGGCAGAAATTGCCTTCCATTGATAATTTCTCGGGTTCTCTCAATGGCAGCTTACGGCAAGGTAGACTGAGTTTTGCGTTGAAGGATAGTGTTGTTGATTACCGCGATATGTTTCTGGCGCCGTTTGAGATATCCCAAAGTCATGGCGAAATACTTTGGCGGCAAGGTGAGCGGGGTTTACAACTCTGGAGTCAAGGGTTGGATTTGCAAGGGAAATCATTGTGGGTCAATGGTGATTTTCGTTATCAACAGCCCAAAGAACAGCCTCCGGCGCTGAGTATTCTGGCGGGAGTACGGGTTTATGATGCGGGTGATGCTTGGCGATATTTTCCAGAACCTTTGATGGGTCCACCTCTGACTGACTATCTGACAGCTTCAATTATTAAAGGGCAGATAGAAAACGCGACTTTTGTTTTTCAAGGCAATCCAAAAGATTTCCCGTTTGCAAAGAATAATGGGCAGTTTCAAGTTTTTGCTCCATTGCGTCATGCGACTTTCCAGTACCAACCAAACTGGCCGGCATTGCTGGATCTCAATATTGATCTTAATTTCCAGAATAACGGCTTATGGATGCTTGCTCCGCAAACGGCGCTTGGTAAAGTGAAAGCGAGTAATCTGTCAGCGGTAATTCCTAATTATCGTAACAAGAAGTTGTTAATCGACGCGGATATTCTGGGAGATGGCAAAGATATTCATGAATATTTTACCCGCAGCCCGTTAGCACATTCTGTTGGTGAAACGCTGGAGACATTGCAGGTTGGTGGTCAGATCGCGGGTAATTTGCATTTGGATATTCCACTCAATGGCGGCAATGTGGATGCTCGCGGTGAGGTGACTTTAAAAAATAATCATTTGTTGATTAAACCCTTAGATAGCGAAATGAAAAATGTGAGTGGCCGGTTTCGCTTTAATAATGGTAATTTACAAAGCGGCAAATTATCGGCCCAATGGCTTGGGCAGCCTGTTACAGTTGATTTTTCTACCGAGAATTTACCCAAAAACTATCGAGTCAATGTTGGTCTGAATGCGCATTGGGCTATTGCAAAATTATCTGGATTTTTACCGGCGATTGCTAAAGTGTTTTCTGGCTCTGTTGATTGGGAAGGAAAGATCGGTATCAATTTGCCGTTTCAGAGTAAGCCTCAATATGATGTGAAAATCGACGCTGATTTATCACAAGTAGATAGTCATTTATCTGCCTTGAAAGCGGATGAACTGCGCACTCTTCATATTCTGGCTGATGGTGATATGGAGCAGTTGCGAGTAAAAGGCATTTTAGATAAACAGTATGCATTTAATACTCAATGGCGTTTGGCAGGGAAAAATACTCAACTATCACGAGGAATTTTACAAAGTAACAGTAACAATATTCCTGATTTACCTGAAAAATCCCTATTGGAATTGAATCTTCCGGCAATTGAGGGGGAAGAGTGGTTAGGGCTGATTGCGCCTCTGACCTCAGGTTCTTCATTGGCAGGAGTGTCAATGTTGCCACAGCATCTGTATATATCACTTCCATCACTGGATGTGGGGGGGCAACGTTGGAATCAGTTATGGTTGGATGTGGAAAAACAGTCTTGGGGAACGCAGATCACTGCTAATAGCCGGGAAATCAACGGTAAACTTAATATCCGTAATAGTGGCCCTTGGCAAATGAATTTGAGCTATCTTTACTATAGCCCTTTGAAAGATAGCTCTCAGCAAGCTGAATCCGATTTACCTAAACAATTTCAGACAGGTACAACTCTGCGTTATTCGCTGAACCAATGGCCTTCATTAGATATCATCTGTTCTGAATGTTGGATTATGGGATTGAAGCTTGGGAAGGTGTCTGGTTCTCTGATTCCAGAAGGTAATTCGCTTGTATTAAGGGATGGAATAGTAGAAAACAGTGTCAGTAAACTGAATTTGGCAGGTCGTTGGCAAGAAGGTGCGGTAGGGAATAATACTCGTATTATGGGGCGATTTTCTGGTGAAAAGTTTGATGAGATGGCATCTTACCTTGGTATAGTTGTACCGATTGTAAATTCACCGTTTACCTTCCGTTTTGATTTTAATTGGTGGGATACACCGTGGAAACCCAATTTCCAAACGCTGAATGGCAATCTTAAAAGCAACTTAGGCAAAGGCGCTATTGAAAAATTGGGCGGGGGAGGTGCTGGCCAATTACTAAAATTAGTCAGTTTTGATGCTCTGTTACGTAAATTACAGCTCGATTTCAGCGATACCTTTAGCCAGGATTTTGAATTTGATTCAATCCGTGGTGATGTTTCAGTAAAAAATGGGATACTCAAGACTGAAAACTTACGGGTCGATGGGTTGATTGCCGATGTGATAACGAAAGGTGAGATTGATCTTGTTCGCCAGCAGATCAATATAGAAGCCATCGTCACGCCAGAGATTTCTGCTACTGTGGGGGTAGCGACGGCTTTTGTTATCAATCCGATGGCCGGCGCTGCATTATTCGCAGCGACCAAGGTCTTGGGGCCGTTATGGAATAAGATATCGGTTATTCGTTACCGGATTACGGGTAATCTTGAACAACCGAAAATTGATGAAGTTCTGCGTCAGCTTAAGGAGAATAGAGGAACATGAGAAACGTCAATGTTGCACTCTTGCAGTTATGTAGCGGTGAGAATATCAAACATAATTTGGCGCAAATTGAACAACAAATTAAGCAGTTGCCAGATACTATCAAGTTTGTCATGACCCCGGAAAATGCATTGTTGTTTGCTAATGCTGATAGCTATCGCAAGCATGCGGAACAACAGGGGCATGGGCCTTTGCAGCAAGCTGTCAGTGAGATTGCATGCCGTTATGGTGTCTGGTTATTAATCGGTTCTATGCCGCTTATCAGTCGTGAAAACCCTGAACGGCTCACCAGTAGTAGCCTGTTGTTTGATGATCAGGGTAAGATTTGCGCCCGTTACGACAAAATCCATATGTTTGATGTCAATATTAATGATGAACACGGATCATATAACGAATCGTCCGTTTTCCAACGTGGGGAACATATTACCGTTGTAGATACCCCTGTTGGCCGTCTCGGGATGACCATATGTTATGATCTACGCTTCCCTGGGTTGTTTCAGGCGCTACGTGAGCAAGGCGCTGAGTTGATATCTGTTCCTGCGGCATTTACTCGTTTAACAGGAAAAGCGCATTGGGAACCGCTGTTACGGGCCCGCGCTATTGAAAACCAATGTATTCTGTTAGCCCCGGCTCAGGTTGGTGTACATGGAACCCGTCAGACGTGGGGTCACTCAATGGCCGTGGATGGTTGGGGGAAAGTGATTAAGAAAAACCCCGATGCAGTCAGTGCATTGCAATTGAATGTCAGGGCAGATAGCTTGAAGATTATGCGTGAGCAAATGAAAGTGGTGAAACATAACCGCTTCCGGCCGCAGTTGACTTCCTTGATTGAAAAAATACCGCAAATTAAAGAGTAGCAATTATGAGTTTAACTACTGTCAGTGAACACTTACTGGCTGCAAATAAATTAAGCCATCAAGATCTGTTTTCAGTACTCGGTCAAATGACTGAACGTCGGCTGGATTATGCCGATCTCTATTTTCAATCCAGTTACCATGAATCTTGGGTGTTGGAAGATCGGATTATTAAGGATGGCTCCTATAATATTGATCAGGGGGTTGGCGTTAGGGCAATCAGTGGTGAAAAAACCGGTTTTGCTTATGCAGACCAGATCACGTTGAATGCGCTGCAACAAAGCGCACAGGCTGCCCGTAGCATCGTCCATGAAAACGGGAATGGTAAAGTCCATACCTTTGGCGAAGTGGCCTATTCTCCGCTTTATGCGGCAATTGATCCGCTGCAAAGCTTTTCCCGTGAAGAAAAGATCGCATTATTGCAGCGAGTGGATCAGGTGGCTCGAGCGGAAGATCCAAGAGTACAGGAGGTCAATGCCAGTCTGACAGGGATCTATGAACGCGTGTTGGTCGCGGCGACCGATGGGACTTTGGCGGCTGATATTCGTCCTCTCATTCGCTTATCTGTCACGGTGCTGGTGGAAGATAACGGCAAACGTGAACACGGCAGCAGTGGCGGCGGCGGCCGTTACGGTTATGAATATTTTCTGGAAGTGGTTAGTGGTCAGATCCGCGCGGAACAATTTGCCCGTGAAGCTGTTCGTATGGCACTGGTGAACCTTTCCGCTGTTGCTGCCCCCGCTGGTACTATGCCGGTTGTTCTGGGGGCGGGTTGGCCGGGCGTGTTGCTGCATGAGGCTGTTGGTCATGGGCTGGAAGGTGATTTTAACCGCCGTGGCACTTCGGTGTTTTCTGGTCAGATTGGTGAGAAGGTCGCGTCAGAACTTTGTACTGTGGTTGATGATGGCACGATAAAAGGTCGTCGTGGGTCATTGACAATTGATGATGAAGGCGTCCCTGGACAATACAATGTATTAATTGAAAATGGCATTCTGAAAGGTTACATGCAGGACAAAATGAATGCGCGTCTGATGGGTGTCGCGCCGACTGGCAATGGTCGCCGGGAATCTTATGCTCATCTACCAATGCCTCGTATGACTAATACCTATTTGCTGGCGGGTCATTCCACACCGGAAGAGATCATCGGTAGTGTGCAAAATGGTTTATATGCGCCAAATTTTGGTGGTGGTCAAGTGGATATCACTTCCGGTAAATTCGTGTTCTCGACATCTGAGGCTTATCTGATTGAGAACGGTAAAATTACCAAACCAGTGAAAGGTGCAACGCTTATCGGTTCCGGTATTGAGGCGATGCAGCAGATCTCTATGGTAGGAAACGATCTTGATCTAGATAAAGGCGTCGGGGTTTGTGGCAAAGAGGGCCAGAGCGTACCTGTTGGTGTTGGTCAGCCTACTTTGAAACTGGACAACTTGACCGTTGGAGGAACAGCCTGATTTTCGGCTGTTTATCCGAGATAGATCATATAAGGATAGTCATGAAGAAGACTTGGCTAGCAGGTGTGTTACTGACTGTTTTGGTTGTGACTTGTGGTACTTTTGCTAAAGGTGTTGATAAGACGCTGTTGCAGGCTCCAGAAACAGATGGGGGTACCTCAGCAATACAACGGATTGAAGGGCTAACTGAACAGAATAACGTAGTGGCTTACTTACGACAGAATAATAAATTACCCGATATTTACATTACTAAAAAGCAGGCCCGCGACCTTGGCTGGAATGCAAAACAGGGAAATTTATGTCAGGTTCTGCCGGGTAGAGCAATTGGTGGCGACAAATTTACTAACCGTGAAAAGAGACTGCCAATGAAACCGAAACGTCAGTGGTTTGAAGCAGATGTTAACTACCGTTGTGGGCACAGAGGGAGTGACAGATTGCTTTATTCATCTGATGGTCTGATTTATCTGACGTTGGATCATTACAAAAGTTTTACCTTAATGGAGTAATTCTATGCATAAAGTGGAGTTTGATTTTGACCGTATCCCTGATCTGAAAATGTTCTATCAGCAGTTTTCTGAACAATTTGAGTTAGGAGACGAGTTTGGTAGTAATTTGGATGCTTTGTGGGATGTTGTGACAGGAGGAATTGAGTTACCTGTAGAGGTCAATTTCATCCATTTTACGCAGCAGAAAGAACGCGATTTCTCCTCGTTAGTGCTTTTGTTTGAAGAAGCAGAAGAAGAACTGGAAGGGGAATTGAGTTTTAATATTTTCCCCTAACAGAAATTAGAACCTTACGGGTTTTAGGTAGTTAAGCGGATTCAGCCATATCTTTAAGATACTGGAAAATCTGACGATAAGATTTAGGTGGCTTATTTGCCGCCTTTTCTTTTTTGGCGTTGCGGATCAAAGTACGCAATTGCTGGCGATCGGTTTGTGGGAATAACGCCACCACTTCATCAATAACATCGTCATTGCCATCAATCAATTTATCGCGTAATTCTTCCAGTTTATGGAACAGAGTGATTTGCTGATTATGACGATTTTTCAGTTTATCAAGCGCGGTGGTAATTGGCTCGACATCCCGGGTACGCAGCAGTTTGCCAATAAATTGTAATTGGCGACGGCGCCCCTCTCTTTTTATCTTCTGTGCAAGTTCAATGGCGGCCAGCAGATCCTCATCTAACGGAACGCGTTCAAGCGCGCTTTTGCTGAGCTCAACCAATTCTGTACCCAGCTTTTTCAATGCTTCGGCATCACGTTTAATTTCGCTTTTACTGACCCAAATTATCTCTTCTTCTTCCTCTTCAGCAGGATAATCATTGAGCCAATCTTCAGGCTGCTTTGCCATAGTGGTTTTCCTTTTAAAAAGGCCGGAGCTGGCAGGTTGATTTTTGGTGCATGACCTGTAGCCCGGTGGGTGTTAACATCCTAATATTGTGTATTGTAACTGGGAAAAACGTCTGATTACCACTCGGCATTGACTGTGTGGATAAAATAGCCCTGTTTTCCCGACAGATTTTCCCTTTATTCATCAAATTACGGGTAATTAATGAAAATCACGGATCAAATTGCGGAACAACGCAAACAACTGGAAAATGCGGTTTCACAGGCACTAGAGCTGGCAAAAGCGGGTTGTGATGCTGCGGAGGTTGCGGTTAATAAAACAACGGGTATTAGTGTCAGCACCCGCTTTGGTGAAATAGAAAATGTAGAATTCAATAGTGATGGCGCATTGGGGATTACCGTCTACCATCAGCAACGTAAAGGTAGCGCATCATCAACAGATTTAAGCCCGGATGCTATTGCTCGTACTGTTCAGGCTGCGATTGATATCGCTCGTTATACCTCTCAGGACCCATGTGCTGGCCCGGCGGATAAAACGCTACTGGCATTCGAAGCGCCAGATCTTGAGCTGTTCCATCCAACAGAATTGGATGCTGATAACGCGATTGAACTAGCCGCTCGAGCAGAACAAGCTGCATTACAGGCAGATAAGCGTATTACCAATACCGAAGGCGGCAGTTTTAACAGTCATTATGGCATCAGAGTGTTTGGTAACAGCCACGGTATGTTGCAAAGCTATTGCTCCAGTCGTCATTCTATGTCGAGTTGCGTGATTGCTGAACTTGATGGCGATATGGAACGGGACTATGCGTATACCATTAGTCGCCGTTTTGAAGATTTAAAATCGCCAGAATGGGTTGGGCAGGAGTGTGCTCGCCGTGCGTTATCTCGTTTGTCGCCACGTAAATTGCCGACCATGAAAGCGCCGGTGTTGTTTGCCGCGGAGGTTGCAACGGGCCTTTTCGGCCATCTGGTTGGCGCTATCAGTGGTAGCAGTATTTACCGGAAATCCTCTTTCTTGCTTGGTCATCTGGGCAAACAAATTCTGCCATCATGGCTGACAATTGAAGAGCGGCCACATTTACTGGCAGGTTTAGCATCTTCTCCATTTGATAGTGAAGGTGTTTCTACCAGTAATCGGGATATTATCAAGGATGGAGTATTACAGACCTGGCTTCTGACAAGTTATTCTGCCCGTAAGCTAGGAATGGCAAGTACCGGCCATGCAGGTGGAATTCATAACTGGTGCATTGCAGGGCAAGGTCAGGATTTCGCAGGTTTGCTGCGTCAGATGGGAACAGGGTTAGTGGTCACTGAGCTGATGGGGCAGGGAGTCAGTGCAGTAACCGGCGACTATTCCCGTGGGGCCGCTGGCTTTTGGGTAGAAAATGGCGAGATTCAGTATCCTGTCAGTGAGATTACTATTGCGGGCAATCTAAAAGATATGTGGGCCAATATGGTTACTATCGGGAATGATATTGAAACTCGCAGTAATATCCAGTGCGGTTCAATCTTACTACCGGAAATGAGTATCGCTGGTCAATAAGAGATACTCGTTTCCGATTATTTTAGTCAGCCCGGACAAATGGGCTGGCTGAATTAACGGTGGAGCTCACCGGCAGCTTCTGGTTGGTAAAGCAATTCTAATACTTTGACTCGGGTTTCTTCGCCGTTTGGCAGTGCCCAACTGATTTCGTCGCCGATACGAAGGCCCAATATTGCAGCTCCTAAAGGAGCCATAACAGAAAGCTGATCTGAACTGTCTTGCAGTGACGCTGGATAAACTAAAGTACGTACCCGCTCTTCATTGCTTGTCAGGTCAAGAAAACGAACCCGGCTGTTCATTGTTACAACATCTGATGGAATTTCTGCTGGAGGTACAATCTCTGCACGATCCAGCTCCTCATTTAAAGCGTCAGCGATACTAGTATCTGCAAACGCTGGCTGTTCCAAC
The DNA here is from genome assembly GCF_018448965.1 of Photorhabdus hainanensis. Taxonomy (NCBI): domain Bacteria; kingdom Pseudomonadati; phylum Pseudomonadota; class Gammaproteobacteria; order Enterobacterales; family Morganellaceae; genus Photorhabdus; species Photorhabdus hainanensis. The sequence goes on from NZ_RCWD01000043.1 coordinate 14,852, forward strand.
AGGGAATCTAAACGTTCTGCGTCTAATTCGTTGATGATAATTGCTGGTTTAGTCATACCACACTCCAAATGGACTCCAACACAAAATAACACCCCGCACCATAAGGAGGGGGGTGTTATTTAAAATGATTAACCTGATAGTAGGCTGTTCTTACTGGAAAAGAAAGAGATCATGATCACGAACTGTTTTGTGCTACTAATGAAAACAGTAAAGGATATGATAATCCACAGGTGAGTGAACAACGTTATTCTTCGTCAAACCCCGAATTAAATAGATTAATAATGGCGGCGAGAGCCTGTTCTTCATCTGGGCCGCTGGCTTCAACTTCAATATAGCTGCCTTTTTCTGAATCCAGCATCAACATAGCAATTACACTGCTAGCTTCGGCTTCAACATGGCTATCATTGCGTAAAACAACATGAGACTCAAAGAGCTGTACTAAATCATACAGCTTCATTGCTGGCCGGGCGTGCATTCCCAGCCGATTTTTGATTTCAAGCCTCTGCTTGACTGTCATTATTTATTTTCGCTTTTCGAGAGTACGGTGGCGCGACTGTACGTTTTTGCCTCGGGAGCGGAAATAATCGGCCAACTGTTCTGCCACGTAAACAGAACGATGTTTACCGCCGGTACAGCCAATAGCCACGGTCAGATAGCTGCGGTTATTGGTTTCAAGCATAGGCAGCCAGAGTTCAAGATAACTGCGGGTTTGATAGATAAAGTTATGCACTTCCGTATGACGGTCGAGGAAAGCGGCTACGGGACGATCAAGGCCGGTCATTGGCCGTAATTTAGGGTCCCAGTGTGGGTTTGGTAAGAAACGTACGTCAAAAACATAGTCGGCATCAATTGGAATGCCATGCTTGAAGCCGAAAGACTCAAACACCATTGTCAACTCACGTTCCCGTTTGCCTAGCAGACGCGTTCTTAGCATCTCAGCCAATTCATGAACTGACATTTCGGAAGTGTCGATAATCAGATCTGCTCTTGAACGAAGGGGTTCCAGCAGATCACTTTCTTGATCAATCGCGCTTTCCAGAGAAAGATTTTTGCTTGATAGCGGATGCAGACGGCGGGTGTCGCTATAACGGCGGATCAATGTGTTACGGTCAGCGTCAAGAAACAGTAATTGCGGTGAGAAACTCGCTGGTAGTTTAGTCAGGGCTTCTTCGAAAACCTCAGGGGATTCCGGCATGTTTCTTACATCAATACTCACCGCGGCGGAAATATCGCGGTCAGCCAACGTATTTGCTAATTCCGGTAGTAATACTACCGGCAAGTTGTCTACACAATAAAAACCCATGTCTTCCAGTGCGCGCAAGGCAACGGATTTACCTGAACCGGAACGGCCACTGACTATCATCAGCACCATGAGGCGACTCCCCTTAATTTCTCAGTGGTTATTATGAGCCACTCTTATCTGTTGCTCTCCATGCACTGCAACAGTTATTCAGTGATAATTGAGTATAATTCTTCATCACTTTGTGCCGATCTTAAACGGCGGCAGAGGTTTTTATCTGCAAGACGTTTGGCGATCAATGACAATGTGTGTAAGTGCGTCTGGCATTGATCATTTGGAACCAGTAAAGCAAACAGCAAATCAACTGGTTGATTATCAATCGCATCAAAAGCAATGGGGTGTTCCAGATTTAGGAAAACGCCGACTGCTTGATCTGAGCTTTCTGCATCTAATTTACCGTGAGGGATAGCAATACCACTGCCAATTCCAGTAGTACCTACTTTTTCTCTGGTTAATATTGCTTCGAATACGACATTTTCTGGTAACTTAAGCTGCTGAGATGCTAGCTCACTGATAATCTCTAAAGCCCTTTTTTTACTCGAACAATGTACATTATTGCGCGTACATGCGAGAGAAAGCACAGAACTTAGTAGTAAATCTGCTTGATTATTCATTTTTTCTATTCACTTAGGTGCCTCATTGATACCGGATGTCATAGAATATCTGTGACATCCGGTATTTGCGCACTGTTTTACAGCAATACTCCGCTGTTGTTACTACATTCTTTGTTAAATAACTGTTAATGATGTCTCAGTTTGTCTTTATGTTTGGTTAATTGACGCGCTAGTTTATCTACCAGTCCATCAATTGCTGCATACATATCTTCATGTTCTGATGATGCGTGCAACTCACCTCCGTTAATGTGTACAGTAGCTTCGGCGATTTGTTGTACCTTTTCCACTCGGAGGATTACCTGAGTCAGGTTGATCCTGTCGAAATATTGATCCAGCTTGCTGCATTTTGCAGTGATAATGTCGCGTAATGCATCAGTAATTTCAATATTGTGGCCGGTTATTTTGAGTTGCATATTGTCTTCCTTCTCTGTTCATTTCAAACCAGACGCTTACGTTGGTTTGATGGCGGAATGGATAACGACTCTCGATATTTTGTGACAGTCCGTCGGGCAACCATGATGCCTTGATCGGCTAGCATGCTCGTCAGTTTGCTGTCGCTTAATGGTTTGGCGGGGTTTTCCGCTGCTACCAGTTTTTTCACCACAGCCCGTATTGCAGTTGAAGAGGCTTCGCCTCCACTTTCTGTATTGACATGGCTGGAGAAAAAATACTTCAATTCAAAAATACCACGTGAGCTGTGCAGGAATTTTTGGGTAGTCACCCTGGAAATGGTGGATTCATGCATATCAACCTGGAAAGCAATGTCAGCTAAAACCATAGGTTTCATATGTTCTTCACCATGCTCAAAAAATTCCTGTTGCTGTTCTACAATGCAACGCGCAACTTTCAGCAGAGTATCATTCCGGCTTTCCAGGCTTTTGATAAGCCATCTAGCCTCTTGTAGGTTATTACGGATAAACTGACTGTCACTTTCATTGCGTGTATGTTGCCCAAGCTCTGCATAATGCTGATTAATGTGTAAACGGGGGATACTATCTGTATTTAATTCTACTTGCCAGTGTTCGCTCTCTTTTCGAACTAGTACATCGGGGATGACGTATTCAGATTCGCCGGTGTTTATTGCCAGACCGGGCTTCGGTTCAAGTGACTGGATTAAACTGATGACCTCTTTCAGAGTATCTTCTTTCAAATGACTCAGACGGATTAAATTGCGGAAATCCCGATGACCTAATAGCTCCAGATGTTCGCAAACGATCAGTTGCGCCTCTTTCAGATAAGGTGTTTCTGGTGGAAGTATTGATAGCTGGACCAGTAGACAATCTTTTAAATCACGAGCGGCGACACCGATAGGATCGAAATGTTGTATCTGTTTTAGTACCGCTTCCACTTCCGCCAGAGTGAGTTGATTGTCGCCAATGCTGGCAAGAATATCTTCTAATGGCACAGTGAGATAGCCAGTGTCATCTACGGCATCAATGATTGATGTCGCAATGGCCGCCTCGGTTTCCGTGAAGGAGGTTAGCTCTGCCTGCCACATCAAGTAGTCTTGCAAGGTTTGAACGGTTTCACCTTGATAAAGCGGCAGTTCATCGTCGTTATAGTCGTTACGTGTCCCGGAAGGTGTGCCAGCGGTGTAAATTTCATCCCAACTGGCATCCAGGGGTAACTCGTCTGGCATATCCTTTTGTTGCAAGGCATCAAGCGTATCCATAGCTTCCGTTTCATTATCGGGAAGTTCCTGATTGCTGATTTCCTGATGATCTTCATCCTGTTCAAGCAAAGGGTTCATTTCTAGCGCTTGTTGTATTTCCTGCTGGAGTTCAAGCGTAGAAAGTTGCAACAAACGAATAGCTTGTTGGAGCTGTGGTGTCATAGCCAGTTGCTGACTAAGCCTGAGTTGCAAACTTTGCTTCATAGCGTTAAATCAATTCTCCTGGCTGAATCAGAGCCGGAAACCTTCGCCTAAATAAACGCGCTTCACCTGTTCATTATTAAGAATATCATTAGGTGTGCCGTGAGCAATCAGTTGCCCTTGGCTGACAATATAAGCACGTTCGCATACATCCAATGTTTCACGGACATTGTGGTCTGTGATAAGGACCCCTAGCCCATAATCTCGCAAATGCTGAATGATCTTCTTGATATCGATGACCGAGATAGGATCTACGCCGGCAAAAGGCTCATCCAGCAAAATAAATTTAGGATTGGCTGCGAGCGCTCTGGCAATCTCTACGCGGCGGCGTTCACCTCCAGAAAGCGATTGACCAAGACTGTCGCGCAGATGGCTGATATGGAACTCTTCCATCAGCTCTTCGGCGCGTTCTTTTCGTTGCTCTTGAGTCAGATCCTGGCGGATTTCCAATACAGCCATCAGGTTGTCGAATACGCTTAGACGACGGAAAATAGAAGCTTCCTGAGGCAAATAACCAATACCACGGCGTGCCCGTTCATGAAGCGGCAATAGGCTGATATCTTCATTATCAATGGTGATTGTCCCGGCATCCCGTGAAACGATACCGACGACCATATAGAAAGTCGTCGTTTTCCCGGCGCCGTTCGGACCAAGCAGGCCGACAATTTCGCCGGAATTTACATTTAGGCTGACATTTTCAACGACCTTACGGCCTTTGTAAGCTTTTGCCAGGTTTTCTGCGTTTAGTATTGCCATATATCGTTATTTACTCTTGTTATTAGCCCCAGGGCCTTCTTCTTGTAATTGAGAAGGGAGCAGGACGGTGGTCACTCGTTTACCTTTATCACTAAACGCTTCCATCTGCTGAGTTGGGACTAGATAGGTGATACGATCGCCTTTTATATTGCTGTCTAGCTGTTCCAAATAGGCATTGCCAGTCAGTGTAACCAGCTCTTTATCCATTTCGTAACGCATTTTGGAACCGCGGCCCTTGATTGGTTTGCCATTGTCCTGTAGCTGATAGAAAGTGACTGGATTACCAAATGCCTCAATAATCATTTTCTTAGAGTCGCCGTCTGGACGAGTTACAACAACTTTGTCAGCGCGGATATCGATGGAACCTTGTTTAACGATCACATCTTCTGTAAATGTGGCAGTGTTCCCTGTCATGTCAAGGGCCTGTTTAACAGAATCGATAGAAATAGGTTTCTGGGTGTCATCTTTCAGTGCTAGAGCAGGAAGGCTGACTGCAAAGATGGCGCTGGCAATAAAAGCATTACGGATTCTGTTTTTCATGTTGGATTTCATAGTAGGTGTTAACCTTTTCAATCAGTTCAGCGGTTTTGTTCCGCAGATTGCCACGCATTTTCATACCGACGGATTTTAGCCCGACACCAATCAGTGTGACCTGATCGTCAGATGAAACATCCTGAGTTACCAAGTTGATGATAGCGTTCTCTGTGGTAATACGTTGTAATTGTGACGTATTAGTCAGACTGTCAACCTGTACGTCTCCGTAAAGATAGAGCATTCTGTCATTAGTCAGTTTGGCTTTGTTAGCACGAACTGTCCATGTAGCAATGGCATTTGAGTCATAAGTAATCAACACTGGCTTGGTAAACCAGGTAAGTTTTGACTCTGCATAATTTTGGACGTCATCAGCGACCAGTTTATACGTCAGTTTCCCCGTAGGGTCATAAACAAAAGTTATAGCTTCCTGACTTTGATAGGTTGGCTGACTGTTATCTGTTGCAGAAGATGATTTAATCTCATCTGAATCAGATAAGTTCCAGCCAATTAACGCCAGGATGATTAATACCAGAGTTATCACCAACCAGGATTTGATTCTATCCATTCTCGTTTCACTTCAACCTACTATATTGATAATCCTTTGGCCTCTTCCAGCTTATTTTGAGCGAAAAGCACCAAATCACAAAGTTCCCTTACCGCACCGCGTCCCCCGGCAATTTGGGTGACATAATGCGCTTTTGGTAAGAGTAGAGGATGTGCATCTGCCACAGCGACAGATAACCCCACTTGTTCCATGACCGGCCAATCAATCAGATCATCACCGATGTAAGCAACCTGTTCTGGTTTTAATCCCAGTTTATCTAACAATTCTTTGTACGCCAAAACCTTATCACTTTGTCCTTGGTAAAGATGTGTAATCCCCAGTGTGTTTGCTCGATCTTCCAGCAATTTCGCTGTACGGCCGGTAATAATAGCGACTTCGATACCTGAAGTAATTAAGCAGCGAATGCCGTAACCATCTCGAACATTAAATGTTTTTAACTCTTCACCGTTATTGCTCATATATATCAGGCCATCGGACAGAACACCGTCAACATCGCAAATCAACAAGCGGATTTTACGGGCTTTTTCAATAACATCTTTACTCACTGGACCATAACAGGTATCCAAATAAACTAATTGGCTCATTAAGACGTTTTCTCCGGTTAAACCACACCAGCTTGTAGCAGGTCATGCATATGTAATACACCAAGCAATTTATTTTCCTCTGCGACCAGTAAAGAGGTGATATGGTGCGACTGCATTAAGTTCAATGCATCAACTGCAAGGGCATGAGGCTTGATACGGATACCACCTGTTGTCATAACATCTGAAATTTTGACATTGTACAAATCGACTCCCATATCAAACACTCGCCGTAAGTCACCATCAGTAAAAATACCATCAATATACATATTTTCATCGCAAATGACGGTCATCCCCAGTTTTTGCCGGGTGATTTCGAGTAGTGCTTCCCGTAAGGACGCATCACGATTAACCTTTGGAATATCATCGCCTGTATTCATCAAATCACTCACCAGTAGCAACAGTTTGCGCCCAAGAGTGCCGCCTGGATGTGATAGGGCGAAATCTTCAGCGGTAAAGCCGCGTGCCTGGAGCAATGCAACCGCTAAAGCGTCGCCCATAACCAACGTTGCAGTAGTACTGGTTGTAGGAGCCAAACCTAGCGGACAGGCTTCCTGTGGAACTTTGATACACAGGTGGATATCTGCGGCTTTCCCCATACTACTGTGGTAATTATTAGTCATGCAGATAAGCGGAATTTTTTGGCGTTTTAATGCCGGGATCAGTGACAAGATTTCACTGGACTCACCAGAATTTGAGATAGCTAAAACAATATCTTTAGGTGTAATCATGCCGAGGTCGCCGTGGCTGGCTTCTCCCGGATGAACGAAAAAGGATGGAGTACCGGTGCTGGCGAAAGTTGCAGCAATTTTACACCCAATGTGGCCGGATTTGCCCATCCCCATGATAATCACTTTACCTTCGCAGTTGAACATCAGTTCGCAAGTACGGGCAAAATCTTCATTAATATATTGTTCAAGTTCTGCCAATCCATCACGTTCTATATCTAATACTTTTTTACCCGCTTGCTGAAAATCAATCTTAGGCATTTCTTTTTCCTACTCATTCGTGTTTATTCAATGCTGTAATCGGAAATAAACAGTACGATAAAATAAGCGATAAAGCAGCTCAATAACAAGACGCCTTTAAATCGGTTTAATCGGTGTTTACGACCCAGACAAAATGCAGTAAATATCGTGCTGGCTACCATCATTACCCAAAAGTCACGATGGAAAGATTCAGGCGAAATTGCTGCTGGTGAGAGTAATGCGGGAAGGCCCAAAACAATTGATATATTGAATATATTCGAACCTATAATATTCCCGAATGCAATGTCATCTTCGCCTTTGAATGCGGCGGCGATCGAGGTTGCTAATTCTGGCAGGCTGGTACCGACCGCAAGTACAGTAAGCCCGATCACTAATTCACTAATACCATAAATGCGGGCAATAACGGTTGCATTATCAATAACCATGCGAGTTGCCATAGGTAAAATAAGTAACCCTAATAGAATCCAAAGTAGGGCAATGTGTTTATTGCCTTCTACCGGTAATTCGGCGGCCTGTTCCTGCGTGTAAATATCCGTTTCGGCACGGCGTGGTAGAGCAACCATTTTGATCATCAGGAAAATATACACTATGGCGGAAGTGAGCAATACCAATCCATCCATCCGGCTGAGATAGTTATCACTCATCAAATAACCACAGAAGGCGGTGAGCAGCAGCATCAACAGCAGCTCCTGCCGCAGAATATCTGATTTTACTACCATTGGGCGAATAAATGCGGCAGCACCGGTTATCAGTAACAGATTAGTAATGTTGGAACCAAGAACATTACCTACCGCCATATCAGGTTGGCTATCTAGCATTGCAGTAACTGAAACCATTAATTCGGGCAGAGAAGTTCCAATGCCAACAATGGTAATACCAATAATAAATGGAGGCAGCCCCAGAGTGCGGGCAAAAATTGCAGCGCCATATACTAATCTATCGGAACCATATACCAGTAAAATCAATCCGGTAATTAAAAGTAAAAAGGTCAGAAGCATGAAGCGTCCTTTGTAAGGTATATTCCGAATTAATGTTAACGCTGGTTGATTTTCTAAACAAAAATTGCCTGCCCAGTTAGATGGGGTACATTCTGACGGCGGCGGATAGAAAAGTAAAATTTGTCATCACATTAATGGCGAAAATTCTCCATTTTTTTTGTAGTATATGTGATTAATATGTGAACCAAATATTAAAGCCAATTTATTAACCGTTAAGGGCTATCAATAATGAACCAACAGACAGCAAATCTCATCGAGATCCGTGGTATGTATTTTACCCGTGGTAACCGTTCGATTTTTGCTGATATTAATCTAGTTGTGCCTAGAGGGAAAGTCACTGCAATTATGGGGCCTTCTGGGATAGGGAAAACGACGCTATTACGATTGATTGGCGGTCAGTTACGTCCTGAACGCGGAGAAATCTGGTTTGATGGCGACAATATTCCTGCTTTATCTCGTTCGCGCTTATATGCTGCTCGCAAGAAGATGAGTATGCTGTTTCAATCTGGGGCATTATTCACTGATCTCAGTGTCTTTGAGAACGTCGCTTTTCCGCTGCGTGAACATACGAACCTGCCTGAGGAAATTATACAGACTACTGTAATGATGAAATTAGAGGCGGTAGGGTTACGTGGCGCCGCGAATTTGATGCCTTCCGAACTTTCCGGTGGTATGGCAAGGCGTGCGGCTTTGGCTCGTGCTATTGCACTTGATCCTGATCTGATTATGTTTGATGAGCCTTTTGTTGGTCAGGACCCGATTACGATGGGGGTTTTGGTGAAGTTGATTGATGAACTGAATAAGGCGCTTGGTGTGACTTGTGTAGTGGTTTCTCACGATGTGCCGGAAGTTCTGAGCATTGCGGATTACGCTTATATTATCGCTGAACAACAGATTATTGCTGAGGGTACTGCGCAGCAGTTGCGGTCTAATTCTGATAGACGAGTACGGCAATTTCTTGATGGTATTGCTGACGGGCCGGTACCTTTCCGTTTCCCGGCCGGGGATTATAAAACTGAGTTATTAGGATAATGGGATGTTAATGTTAACACAGGCGCTGGCGGCACTTGGCCGACGGGCCATTGAGGTATTCGCCTCTTTTGGCCGTGCTGGTTTTATGCTTTTCCGCGCGATAATTGGCAGGCCGGAACCCGCCAAACAATGGCCGTTACTCCGACAGCAACTTTACAGCGTGGGTGTTCGGTCATTGTTGATTATTATCGTTTCAGGGCTGTTTATTGGCATGGTGCTTGGCCTACAGGGGTATCTGGTACTGACGACATACAGCGCAGAAGCCAGTCTTGGTATGATGGTGGCGATATCTCTGTTGCGTGAATTGGGGCCGGTGGTCACGGCATTGTTGTTTGCTGGCCGTGCCGGATCAGCCTTGACCGCAGAAATCGGCTTGATGAAAGCCACGGAACAAATTTCCAGCCTGGAGATGATGGCGGTAGATCCATTACGGCGCGTGATAGCTCCCCGTTTCTGGGCAGGGTTTATCAGTATGCCGCTATTATCCTTGATTTTTGTGGCGGTAGGCATTTGGGGAGGAGCGATAGTTGGTGTTGATTGGAAGGGGATTGACAGTGGCTTCTTCTGGTCTTCAATGCAGTCTGCTATCGAGTGGCAGAAAGATTTGCTGAATTGTTTTATTAAAAGTGTCGTTTTCGCCATTACTGTGACCTGGATCGCTCTATTCAATGGTTATGATGCGATCCCTACTTCGGAAGGGATCAGCCGAGCAACGACCAGAACGGTGGTTCATGCGTCGTTAGCAGTTTTAGGTTTGGATTTTGTGCTGACAGCACTTATGTTCGGGAACTAAGTCAATGCAAAGCAAGAAAAGTGAAATTTGGGTTGGATTTTTTGTCTTGATTGCACTGGCTGCAATCGTCTTTTTATGCCTAAAAGTGGCAGACATTAAGTCGGTAGGCAACCAGCCAACTTACCGTTTATACGCAACTTTTGACAATATCGGTGGTCTGAAAGCGCGCTCACCGGTAAAAATTGGGGGGGTGGTGATTGGCCGAGTTGCAAATATCTCTCTTGATGAAAAAACTTATACGCCGCAAGTGGCGCTGGATATTATGAAGCAGTATGACCATATCCCTGATACCAGTTCTCTTTCCATCCGTACCTCTGGCCTATTAGGTGAACAATATATTGCCCTGAATATAGGGTTTGAAGATCCCGATATGGACACCCGTATTCTGAAAGAAGGTGATCGCGTACAGGATACCAAATCAGCAATGGTACTTGAGGATCTTATCGGCCAGTTCTTGTATAAGAGTGGCGATAATGCCCAAAGTGGGGCAGAGCACACGCCGACACCCTAGCCAGCAACTGAATATCATTAAGAGGAACCGATTATGTTGAAGAGATTATTAATGGTGGCGCTATTGGTTATTGCGCCATTAGCGAGCGCGGTTGATCAGACGAATCCTTATAAGCTGATGCAGGAAGCGGCGGAAAAGACTTTCACTCGTTTGAAAAATAGCCAATCACAAATTCGTCAAAATCCAGATTATCTGCGTCAAGTAGTGAAAGAAGAACTACTGCCCTATGTCCACATCAAATATGCCGGCGCGTTAGTTCTGGGGAAATACTATAAAGATACGACTCCAGAGCAGCGCAAGGCTTATTTTGCTGCATTTGAATCTTATCTGGAACAGGCTTATGGGCAGGCTCTGGCAATGTATCACAATCAAACTTACCAGATTGACACTGAAAAGCCGTTGGGGGACAGCAATGTTGTTGCTATTCGTGTCAATATTATCGATCCGAATGGCCGTCCTCCTGTCCGTCTTGATTTCCAGTGGCGCAAAAACAGCAAAACTGGCGACTGGCAGGCATTCGATATGATTGCTGAGGGCGTCAGTATGATTACGACTAAACAGGGTGAATGGGCTTCTATCTTGCGTCAGCAAGGTGTTGAGGGCCTGACTAAGCAGCTTAAAATCAGCGCCCGTCAGCCAATCACACTGGAAGAGAAAAAATAAGATGGGTGAGAGTCTGATCTGGGAAAAAACAGGGCAAACACTGATTCTCAAGGGCACTTTGGATCGTGATAGTTTGCTTCCTCTCTGGCAGCAAAAAGAGAAATTATTGGCTGATATTGACAGCATCAATGTGTCACAACTTGAATATGTGGATTCTACCGGGTTAGCTCTTTTAGTTCGTTTCAAACATCATATGCAAAAGAGAGGGGATAAATTGCGCTTTTCTGGCATTGATGAACGGCTTAACACCCTGATTACGCTCTATGATCTGCAAGAAATGATCATTGATAGCTAACCGATAATCTCATTAATTATCTGTACAATCAGCGCCCTTGTAAGCAGAAATGTTACAAGGGCGTTTTCATAGTTTAAGAATAAGCAGGATTCTATTAGGATAGACGGCTGACTATCATTTCTAACTACAGAACATTGAGCAATTATGGATACTAATGAGATTAAGCAAGTGCTGATGGATAAATTAGCGCTGGATGAAGTCATCGTTAACGGAGATGGCAGCCATTTCCAGGTTATTGTGGTTGGTGAAATGTTTGCCGGTATGAGTCGGGTAAAACAGCAGCAAGCTGTTTATGCGCCTTTAATGGAATACATTGCTGATAATCGTATTCATGCCTTGTCAATTAAAGCCTATACGCCGGATGATTGGAAACGGGATCGCAAGCTCAACGGTTTTTAATGTTGTTTGCCTCGCCGCGAACAGCAAATTATATAAAGAGAGTCGTCACAGATGGATAAATTTCGTGTGAAAGGGCCCACTCGTCTGTCGGGTGAGGTTACTATTTCCGGGGCAAAAAATGCTGCATTGCCAATCCTGTTCGCCGCGTTGTTGGCTGAAGAGCCTGTTGAGTTGCAAAATGTTCCAGAATTGAAAGATATTGATACCACTATCAAATTATTGAATCGCCTTGGGACCAAAGTTGAACGTAATGGTTCTGTATTTGTGGATGCTCGCAGTGTGAATCAATATTGTGCGCCTTACGAGCTAGTGAAAACCATGCGTGCATCTATTTGGGCGTTAGGTCCTTTGGTGGCGCGTTTTGGTCAGGGACAAGTCTCTTTGCCGGGTGGTTGTGCTATTGGCGCTCGCCCGGTTGATCTGCATATCAGTGGCTTGGAGCAGTTAGGTGCTGAAATTGTTCTGGAAGAGGGCTACGTCAAGGCTTCCGTTAATGGACGTCTGAAAGGGGCTTGCATTGTGATGGATAAAGTCAGCGTTGGAGCGACAGTCACGATTATGACCGCGGCAACGTTGGCAGAAGGGACAACAGTTATTGAGAACGCAGCACGTGAACCTGAAATCGAAGATACGGCTAATTTCCTCAATACTTTGGGTGCAAAAATTACAGGGGCGGGCACAGACCATATCACCATTGAAGGCGTAGAACGTCTAGGTGGTGGTGTATATCGTGTACTACCTGATCGGATTGAAACGGGGACATTTCTTGTTGCGGCGGCGATATCCGGTGGCAAAGTGGTTTGCCGTCATGCTCAGCCTAATACGCTGGATGCGGTATTGGCTAAATTACGTGAGGCGGGTGCTGATATTGAAATTGGTAAAGATTGGATAAGCCTCGATATGCACGGTAAACGCCCTAAAGCGGTGACATTACGTACTGCTCCGCACCCAGGTTTCCCGACCGACATGCAGGCACAGTTCAGCTTACTGAATTTGGTTGCGGAAGGTGCTGGGATGATCACCGAAACTATTTTCGAAAACCGTTTCATGCATATCCCTGAATTAATTCGGATGGGTGCGCATGCGGAAATTGAAAGTAACACCGTGCTTTGTCATGGTGTTAAGAAATTATCCAGTGCACAGGTCATGGCGACGGATTTACGCGCATCGGCAAGTCTGGTTCTGGCGGGTTGTATTGCGGAAGGCGTGACGGTTGTTGACCGTATTTATCATATTGACCGGGGTTATGAACATATCGAAGATAAGTTGCGCGGACTTGGCGCCAACATTGAACGAGTGAAATCAACGTAGGCTTACTGTGGTATGCACCACGGTAGATCATAAGAAGGCCGGAAGATCACTTAGGATCTTCCGGCCTTCTTAATATGTTTTAGGATAAATTAGAGAACCCAAAATCTATATATCCCTCAGAGCTAATAACAAAGCACCATTTTTTATTTTCATCAAAAAAATAATGATGTTGTGGCACATTATTAATAACAAGCAAAGAAATAGCATGGAATTGCTCTGGATTCATAGCGATTGCAAAGTCTAAAGATGAATCATTTATATAATAAATCGTTTTACTGCCAGATATAACCTTGTTAATAGAATGATCTTCAACAAATTTATTCATTAATAGTTCCAAATCATCATCTTTCGTATATAAACAACTTTGATGATTATTGGTTTTTGACCAATCTATCTTAGAGCCTTTCCATTCAAAAGAATCTGATAAAGAGTCGGCTATTTCTTCCCAATCATCTATTATTACTGGAGGATTAGGTTGTTGATTGATTTCATTTCTAATTTCTTCATCAAGAGTCATGAGCCTCTCCACGGTTTTGATGGAAGATCAAATAGCTTTTGCAGCTTAGTGACTGTTTTCTCAGTAGCATCAAAAAGGAAATGTTCACCTTTTTCTTTTCCACTAAAGACATTAATATGGGCCCCGCTTCTTTCATCATATTCAATTCTAAAACCTGTTTTTCCATCAGCGGTAGTCATTCCGACAGGCTGGTTCTTTGTAGAACCAAACTTACCAGTGTTCACTTTCTCTGCTTTAAATTCTCTATCTGTAAGCCAATTTAATGCCTTATTTCTAGCTTGCTCAAACGAGTCTCTAACTGCTGGACAGCCAGCAAGACCCAGAGGGTCTTAGGGACTGCCCCGACACGACCATACTTTTTGACCGGGATTTTTTCTTTAATAACAACCTGTTAAAGAGCCACTTCGTCCCACTGCACTCACCGCCGCGAACCCAAAACCCCGATGTGCACTTTGCCGATTTTAGCTCACTTTTTCCCCGATGTCAGTGCCGGGTTTCCGCCCGCTTTTTCTGCCAGAACCGGGTTTTCTCGATAACCCGTGGCGGCGGGGCAGCTTGTCTGCGCCGCTGACGCGGGTTGGCCGGGTGCGGGCTGGCGAAGCCCGCAGGTGAAGCTGTTCAGCAGGGAAGCCCCCGGGGGCTGCACGGGGCGGAGATGGCGAGCACGGGAATGAGCAAGGAGCCTGCGACTGCGAACCGGGCGCAGCCAGTGCAGCAGGGTTGGGGCGGGGGCAATAAACCGCGGCCAGCTTGCTGGCCTGCCTTCAGGGCGGTTGACCCTGACGGACTGACCGACAACGACTTAAGGCGGGTGTTGATACCGGAGCCGCCACGGACGGCGGCGACTGCGGCGGTGGGTTTTAGCGCCGCGGCTGACAGCAGCGGGTGAGCGGGCGAACCCGGTGCGCCGCTGGGGCTGAGAAGCTCAACCCGGCGGCCAGCCGCTCACCGGGGTTGAGGTGGCCGCGCAGCGCCCGTGGGTGGGCGGCGCCGACATAATGTTCCGTTAAGCGTGGCGGGCCGTTCAGGCCCATTGCGCTTAATGCCACATTATGTTGAATGGCGGCTGACCGGCAACGATTGTTACAGAGAACGCCGAAGTTCAGCGCCGGGCGGCCGGCATTTACTGCCGGGCACGCCGGAGGTGGGGAGGCAGTCTGTGCGCAGGGACGCGCGCAGTCTGCCTTTCACTGCACCCCACGCGCTCACAGGGAACCGGCTAACCTTAAAGACTAGTCCGACAACACAGCGCGTTCAGACCGGCTTCGGGCTGTCCGGCTTGTTACTATTCGCCTGTTTGTCCTCTGGCCGCGTTGTCTGCTTTTTCTTCGGTTTCCGCTCTGCCGGGTGCGTCTGTTGATGAACTTCTTTAAGGTGTCCGATGGCAACCCGCGTGTAAATTTGCGTGGTCTCCAGCTTTTTATGCCCCAGTATCGCCTGGATATGCCGGGTGTCCGCGCCGTTCTCCAGCATCTGCGTCGCCATTGTGTGCCGGAACACGTGGCAGGACCCCGGTTTGTCGAGTTTTGCCTGCTCCCGGATGGTTCGCCCTGCGATTTGCGTTAAGGTGTTGCGGGCCAGCGGTCTGCCTCTGACGGTGATAAACATATGCCCGCTGTCATACCGATAAGCCAGTTGCGGGCGCACGCTGGCCAGATACCGCTCCAGCCACGCCAGCGCCCGTTCTCCTATCGGCACCACCCGGTCATGGCCGTTTTTTCCCTGCCGTACTACCACCACCCCGCGATGGCGGTCTATGTCGCCGAGTCTCAGATTAATCAGTTCTGTGCGCCGGATACCGGTATTCCAGAACACTTCCAGTATGGCGCGGTTACGCAGGCCGAGGGGCGTCTGGGTGTCGAGGCTGGTCAGCACATGCTCAGTCTCCGCATCGCTCAGTACCTGCGTCGGCAGCCGCTGCTCTTCTTTCGGCAGGATTAACATTTCTGTCGGGTTATACAGGATATGGTGGCGCTGTAATAACCAGCGGAACCACCCCCGTAAGGCACGGAGCCGTTGTAACTGGCTGTTATTGCCGTAATGCTGTCCGTCTGCCTTGCGGTAACGGCGCAGATAACGCTGCCAGCTCTCCAGCAACGGCAGGGAGACCTGCGGCGCATGGTAGACCGCCCGCATCTCGCACCAGTCGACGAACGGCGTTAACCATTCCCGATAGGTTTCCGGCGTTCGGGTGCTGTGCCCGCTGGCGGTCTGGATTTCCAGATACGCCTCAAGCTGCTGGCGTAAGGTCGCAAGGGTAAAAACAGGTTGTGTTTCCATTGTCTGCCTCTTAATGGGGGTCTGTCGGTATGCTACGGTTTTTTTATCCTGTCCTGCCGGAACAGTAATTTTTACTTAACCCGACCGCTTTGCTGTGAAGCCTTGCTGTATCTGACTTTGCGCTGATATTTTTAACCCGACCGCTTGCCGACCTGATACCGACCAGCGGGCGACCGCTTAACGCCTTACCCCGACCGGGCGATTTCATACTGCGCCATTCAGGGCGCTATCAGCCCGCTCAGGTGGGCAGCGTCGCTGCCTTCCCCGTCGAACAGCAGTTCGTAGATGAACGTCAGCCCGCGCCGGTGCAACAGCAGGTACTCCATTTCAACCAGCCGTGAGAGATGGATTTTCAGCTGGGTATCGCCCCACTGCACCGCATCACGCAACATTTTGCGGGTAAACAACATTTCATGGCGCGGCTGCCCGCTTTCCCTGACCCAGCTTTGTATCAGCAGCAACAGCCTGCGCGTCTGCGGCGGCATTTCATCAAGCGTCCGGCCTAATATCTCGTGGGCCAGCCGGTTCGCCAGGCGGATATCTTCTTTGGCGACTTCGATATATTCAAGCCGTTTGCCCCGGTGTTCCGCGGTTTTCACCTCGCGCTGGTGCTGATGCAGCAGGGCGATACTTTGTATCAGCGTGAGATATTTCATGTGGTCGCGGCGGGTGCGGGTTTTATCGCTCATGAACGTCAGTTGTGAGGCGTAAGGGTTAACCACATTGAGCGGGCGCAACAGCCGCTGGGCGTTCTGATGCAGCTCGGTGATATAGGTCTTTTCATTTTCCGCCAGTAAACCTTCGAGGGTCTGCTTATGGCGCTGTAAGGCATGGATAGCTTCGGTCTGTTCCCGCGATTCGTTCACGGTCAGGACTAAACAGCGGTTTAACAGCTCTTCATCGACATCAATCGCCGTGGTGGTGAGCATCAGCATCACCGGTCCTTTCACTGTGTACTGTTTGGTGACCAGATTCCCGCTGGCGTCGTCTTTACCGGTGCTGGCAATGGTCAGTTCGCCGTCGCTTTGCAACAGCTTAAGCGCGTAGGCGGCCTGCCGCACCCCTTCTTCTTCGGCAATGGCTAAGATTTTATGCTGGAGATTGGTTTCCCCCAGATAGAACAGACTCTGGCCGGTCATGGCGCTGTATTGCAGCCGTTCTTCTTCCGGTATCAGATTGAGGACCGCATCCATCAGTGAACTTTTCCCGGCTGCGCTGCTGCTCTGTATCAGCACGGCCAGCGGACGTTCCAGCTTGCGGCTGACGGCAGCTAAGTAACCGGCCAGCAGGTTAGTGGATTCCCCCACCACGCCACAGGCGGCTAAGTCAGCGGTGATGCGCTCACTCAGTTGCGGGTCTTGCAGCAGCGCCAGCGCCGCTGCCCGCTCGGCGTCGTTCATTTCTGGTGTTTTCTGCTCAGTTCCCATTTCCCCCTGCTGCTGCCACTGCTCAACCGCCAGTAACACCTGCCCCAGTGCCCGGCGAATATCCCCCTCAGCCAGCCCCAGCTCAGCCGCGGCCATCCGCGCGTAACCCTGACGGCTGCGTGCGCTCATCAGGTCAACGCCATCCAGGAACATCACGCCGCTTTGGGTATCAATGACCTGCGCATTGAGTTTCATGGCAACTGCGCCCGCTTTCACGGAAGACAACCCCCGAATGCACCAGCGCAGGCTGCCCAGCGAGACCTTAAGTTCCCCGTCTGCCCCCGCTTCCCAGATGAGGCCGGGCGTCGGGTTTTGCACTGCCGCCACAGCAGCGGCTAAAGCCGGTGGCGGGGCGGCTTCGGCGGATACCTCCGCTTCCGTGCGCGTTGTCACTGCGGTTGACATTGGCGTCGCGCTCTCAAGCAGCAGGGAGAAAGCGGCTTCCGGCTCGGCCGCCTGACACAGATACTCATTCGCATCCATTTCGGGCGGGAACATCACGCGCAGCGGGGTGATACCTTTTGTCAGCAGCGCCGCCGCCAGTTTTACCGCCGCTTCATTGCCCGCGCTGTCATTGTCGAACGCGATAAGCGCCTGTTTGATGCCATGCCGCTCAAACGCCTGCCAGTGGTCAGCCGTCACCCCGTTGACCCCGTAAGCGGCGGTCACGTTCCGATGACCGGCGACCCAGAACGACATCGCATCAATCAGCGATTCACATAAGATAAGGCTTTTCGAGGCCATCAGCGCCGCTTCATTCCAGACCCCGCGATGGGGACCTGGCAGATAGAGATGATAGACGGACCCCGGCCGCAACCGGTCCCGGATTTTGCGCCCGTATACTTCCCGGACCTGCCCCTCAAGGTCAATCACCGGTATAACCAGCGCTCCGCTAAAGTGTTCATGACCCGATTCACGCATCAACCCTACCGCCCGCAGTCGCGCCCGGATTTCAGCGCCCGGTTTGAGCTTCTTCGACGGCAGCCGATACCCCAGCGTGCGATTGGCAAAGCCCAGCCGGAAGTGAGCCACTAACTCCGGGTGATTGAGTCGCCGCTGGGTCAGATACGCCTGCATCTCCGGCGCGTTCAGCAACGTGTGGTGATAGAACTCAACCACCCGATGCAGCAGCGCCTGCCGGCCGGCTTCATCTTCGGCCAGCAATGTTGGTTCAGACGGCGCAACCAGCGGTTCGACCGCCGGATTTTCGCCCAATAAAGCCCGCAACCGCTCCGCCGCATGGCGCAGGCTTAAGCTTTCGGTTTTCATCACCCAGTCCAGCACCGAACCGCCCGCATTACAGCCGAAGCAGTGATACAGATTCTTTTTCGGGCTGAGCACCATTGACGGGGTTTTCTCCTGATGAAACGGGCACAGCACCACGTAATCGTCTTTGCCGTGTTTAATCAGCTTTCGTCCCTGTTGTTCCGCCACGGCCACTAAGGAGGCGGCGGCTTTCAGGTGCTGTAATTCTGCTTCCGGGATGCGTGCCATAAAAATGTTCCTTTTAAACCCTTGTCAATAGACATATATGTAGATTATATTATCTATACATTATGGGATTTGCAACAGGCAGCTAAAAAAGGAGACGATACAATGAACCCTATTGATTCATTGTGTGCAGGGTTGGATATGTCAGCATTTGCAGAACGTCTTCGCTTGTTGCGTGAGGCACGTAATTTAAGTCAGGTTCGGCTGGCTGAACTGTTGGGCGTTGATCCGCGCGCTTATAATCGTTGGGAAAAAGGCGCGAGTGCGCCACATTTGGAAACGGTTATTAAGATCGCTGATGTGCTCCAGGTCACGATAGATGAACTGGTTGGCCGCAAGGCCATATCGGATGAAGTGAAGATCCGCAACCACACATTACATTCCTTGTGGCAAAAAGCGGACCTGTTGCCAGATACCGATCAACAAGCGTTGATTTTGGTGCTTGACAGCTTTGTCAAGAAAGCAATGGTTGAACAGGCAATGGGATTTAACAGCACTAAGCGTTGAGATAGCGCGGCAGACGGTGAGTTCGCACCTCACGTCTGCCGCTCACCACAAGCAACTAAAAGAGGTAGTTACTATGGCTAAGGCGCATTCTAAAGCAGAAGCGGCAGTAAATAAAGCCGTGAAAACAGAACGTTATTACACCGTGGGTTATGTACCGAACGGGAATAAGGTCAACAACGCCACACCGGCAATACATCTTAAGGGCCAGTGGCTCAGACAGGCGGGATTTAATACTGGCGGCCAGATTACGGTGAAGGTGATGGATGGTTGTCTGGTGCTGATTCCAGAGAGTGAGGCCACGCAACAACAGCATCAGCAGTACCAGCGGCAACAGGCCCAACTGCGGGAGATTAAGCAGCAGATGCAGGCGCTGATAACCGGTTTTGCGGGTTAAGGAAGAGGATAAAATGAAAGTGGTGATTGAACATTTGCAGGACATTCAGTTAACTCACATTGAAGCGCTGGCTCTGGCCCAACTGGTTAAACGGCTGAACTGGGCAGAGATACGCGCCTGTGCCGTGAATGACGAGGAAGCGTATCAGATTAAGGATGCGATCGCTAAGCTCCAGTCCGCTCTGGCTTACCGTGGGTATTCACCAAGATAGATCATCAGAAAGCCGGAAGATCTCGAAAGATCTTTCCGGCTTTAATTAATTATATTTCTACACTTTATCAAGCCATTGTGCTGCATATTTCAGTATTGTCTCTAAATTTGCAATACCTCCATATCCTTTAAATTCTCTTTCACTTGCCTTTATATTTACCCAATCGGCATCAGTGTTATTTACAATAATATTTAATGGGTTTTTCCCATTTTCTCCTGATATATTAACCTTCCAACCAGGATTATCTAATGTACTGATATCAAAGCCATATTCATGTTCCCACATTCCATCGCATTTAGATTGATACCAGTTTTGAAGGTGTTCAATGATATTATCATTCATTTTAATATCCCTTGTTTTTTAGCTAGTTCTCTAGCTGTACGTATATCTTGCTTAGTAGCAGGTCTGGCTACTTCCTGCTTTTTCAAAGGAAAGCGTTTTCCATTAGGAGCTATATTTATTGGTGAAGTTTGAACATGTGGAGTTGGTATATCCGTTTGGGTTATTTTATCAAAATGCGCTCTACCTCTTAAATCTATATGCCCCATAGTCGTTGGAGTTGAGAATGTCACTGTATTTTTATTAAGTTGATTAGCTAACTCCTCTGCCATTTCTTGAGCATTTTTAGACTTATTACCAACATCTTGGCAATTTTTACCGGCTAACCCGAATGGGTCTTAGGGACTGCCCCGACACGACCATACTTTTTGACCGGGATTTTTTCTTTAATAACAACCTGTTAAAGAGCCACTTCGTCCCACTGCACTCACCGCCGCGAACCCAAAACCCCGATGTGCACTTTGCCGATTTTAGCTCACTTTTTCCCCGATGTCAGTGCCGGGTTTCCGCCCGCTTTTTCTGCCAGAACCGGGTTTTCTCGATAACCCGTGGCGGCGGGGCAGCTTGTCTGCGCCGCTGACGCGGGTTGGCCGGGTGCGGGCTGGCGAAGCCCGCAGGTGAAGCTGTTCAGCAGGGAAGCCCCCGGGGGCTGCACGGGGCGGAGATGGCGAGCACGGGAATGAGCAAGGAGCCTGCGACTGCGAACCGGGCGCAGCCAGTGCAGCAGGGTTGGGGCGGGGGCAATAAACCGCGGCCAGCTTGCTGGCCTGCCTTCAGGGCGGTTGACCCTGACGGACTGACCGACAACGACTTAAGGCGGGTGTTGATACCGGAGCCGCCACGGACGGCGGCGACTGCGGCGGTGGGTTTTAGCGCCGCGGCTGACAGCAGCGGGTGAGCGGGCGAACCCGGTGCGCCGCTGGGGCTGAGAAGCTCAACCCGGCGGCCAGCCGCTCACCGGGGTTGAGGTGGCCGCGCAGCGCCCGTGGGTGGGCGGCGCCGACATAATGTTCCGTTAAGCGTGGCGGGCCGTTCAGGCCCATTGCGCTTAATGCCACATTATGTTGAATGGCGGCTGACCGGCAACGATTGTTACAGAGAACGCCGAAGTTCAGCGCCGGGCGGCCGGCATTTACTGCCGGGCACGCCGGAGGTGGGGAGGCAGTCTGTGCGCAGGGACGCGCGCAGTCTGCCTTTCACTGCACCCCACGCGCTCACAGGGAACCGGCTAACCTTAAAGACTAGTCCGACAACACAGCGCGTTCAGACCGGCTTCGGGCTGTCCGGCTTGTTACTATTCGCCTGTTTGTCCTCTGGCCGCGTTGTCTGCTTTTTCTTCGGTTTCCGCTCTGCCGGGTGCGTCTGTTGATGAACTTCTTTAAGGTGTCCGATGGCAACCCGCGTGTAAATTTGCGTGGTCTCCAGCTTTTTATGCCCCAGTATCGCCTGGATATGCCGGGTGTCCGCGCCGTTCTCCAGCATCTGCGTCGCCATTGTGTGCCGGAACACGTGGCAGGACCCCGGTTTGTCGAGTTTTGCCTGCTCCCGGATGGTTCGCCCTGCGATTTGCGTTAAGGTGTTGCGGGCCAGCGGTCTGCCTCTGACGGTGATAAACATATGCCCGCTGTCATACCGATAAGCCAGTTGCGGGCGCACGCTGGCCAGATACCGCTCCAGCCACGCCAGCGCCCGTTCTCCTATCGGCACCACCCGGTCATGGCCGTTTTTTCCCTGCCGTACTACCACCACCCCGCGATGGCGGTCTATGTCGCCGAGTCTCAGATTAATCAGTTCTGTGCGCCGGATACCGGTATTCCAGAACACTTCCAGTATGGCGCGGTTACGCAGGCCGAGGGGCGTCTGGGTGTCGAGGCTGGTCAGCACATGCTCAGTCTCCGCATCGCTCAGTACCTGCGTCGGCAGCCGCTGCTCTTCTTTCGGCAGGATTAACATTTCTGTCGGGTTATACAGGATATGGTGGCGCTGTAATAACCAGCGGAACCACCCCCGTAAGGCACGGAGCCGTTGTAACTGGCTGTTATTGCCGTAATGCTGTCCGTCTGCCTTGCGGTAACGGCGCAGATAACGCTGCCAGCTCTCCAGCAACGGCAGGGAGACCTGCGGCGCATGGTAGACCGCCCGCATCTCGCACCAGTCGACGAACGGCGTTAACCATTCCCGATAGGTTTCCGGCGTTCGGGTGCTGTGCCCGCTGGCGGTCTGGATTTCCAGATACGCCTCAAGCTGCTGGCGTAAGGTCGCAAGGGTAAAAACAGGTTGTGTTTCCATTGTCTGCCTCTTAATGGGGGTCTGTCGGTATGCTACGGTTTTTTTATCCTGTCCTGCCGGAACAGTAATTTTTACTTAACCCGACCGCTTTGCTGTGAAGCCTTGCTGTATCTGACTTTGCGCTGATATTTTTAACCCGACCGCTTGCCGACCTGATACCGACCAGCGGGCGACCGCTTAACGCCTTACCCCGACCGGGCGATTTCATACTGCGCCATTCAGGGCGCTATCAGCCCGCTCAGGTGGGCAGCGTCGCTGCCTTCCCCGTCGAACAGCAGTTCGTAGATGAACGTCAGCCCGCGCCGGTGCAACAGCAGGTACTCCATTTCAACCAGCCGTGAGAGATGGATTTTCAGCTGGGTATCGCCCCACTGCACCGCATCACGCAACATTTTGCGGGTAAACAACATTTCATGGCGCGGCTGCCCGCTTTCCCTGACCCAGCTTTGTATCAGCAGCAACAGCCTGCGCGTCTGCGGCGGCATTTCATCAAGCGTCCGGCCTAATATCTCGTGGGCCAGCCGGTTCGCCAGGCGGATATCTTCTTTGGCGACTTCGATATATTCAAGCCGTTTGCCCCGGTGTTCCGCGGTTTTCACCTCGCGCTGGTGCTGATGCAGCAGGGCGATACTTTGTATCAGCGTGAGATATTTCATGTGGTCGCGGCGGGTGCGGGTTTTATCGCTCATGAACGTCAGTTGTGAGGCGTAAGGGTTAACCACATTGAGCGGGCGCAACAGCCGCTGGGCGTTCTGATGCAGCTCGGTGATATAGGTCTTTTCATTTTCCGCCAGTAAACCTTCGAGGGTCTGCTTATGGCGCTGTAAGGCATGGATAGCTTCGGTCTGTTCCCGCGATTCGTTCACGGTCAGGACTAAACAGCGGTTTAACAGCTCTTCATCGACATCAATCGCCGTGGTGGTGAGCATCAGCATCACCGGTCCTTTCACTGTGTACTGTTTGGTGACCAGATTCCCGCTGGCGTCGTCTTTACCGGTGCTGGCAATGGTCAGTTCGCCGTCGCTTTGCAACAGCTTAAGCGCGTAGGCGGCCTGCCGCACCCCTTCTTCTTCGGCAATGGCTAAGATTTTATGCTGGAGATTGGTTTCCCCCAGATAGAACAGACTCTGGCCGGTCATGGCGCTGTATTGCAGCCGTTCTTCTTCCGGTATCAGATTGAGGACCGCATCCATCAGTGAACTTTTCCCGGCTGCGCTGCTGCTCTGTATCAGCACGGCCAGCGGACGTTCCAGCTTGCGGCTGACGGCAGCTAAGTAACCGGCCAGCAGGTTAGTGGATTCCCCCACCACGCCACAGGCGGCTAAGTCAGCGGTGATGCGCTCACTCAGTTGCGGGTCTTGCAGCAGCGCCAGCGCCGCTGCCCGCTCGGCGTCGTTCATTTCTGGTGTTTTCTGCTCAGTTCCCATTTCCCCCTGCTGCTGCCACTGCTCAACCGCCAGTAACACCTGCCCCAGTGCCCGGCGAATATCCCCCTCAGCCAGCCCCAGCTCAGCCGCGGCCATCCGCGCGTAACCCTGACGGCTGCGTGCGCTCATCAGGTCAACGCCATCCAGGAACATCACGCCGCTTTGGGTATCAATGACCTGCGCATTGAGTTTCATGGCAACTGCGCCCGCTTTCACGGAAGACAACCCCCGAATGCACCAGCGCAGGCTGCCCAGCGAGACCTTAAGTTCCCCGTCTGCCCCCGCTTCCCAGATGAGGCCGGGCGTCGGGTTTTGCACTGCCGCCACAGCAGCGGCTAAAGCCGGTGGCGGGGCGGCTTCGGCGGATACCTCCGCTTCCGTGCGCGTTGTCACTGCGGTTGACATTGGCGTCGCGCTCTCAAGCAGCAGGGAGAAAGCGGCTTCCGGCTCGGCCGCCTGACACAGATACTCATTCGCATCCATTTCGGGCGGGAACATCACGCGCAGCGGGGTGATACCTTTTGTCAGCAGCGCCGCCGCCAGTTTTACCGCCGCTTCATTGCCCGCGCTGTCATTGTCGAACGCGATAAGCGCCTGTTTGATGCCATGCCGCTCAAACGCCTGCCAGTGGTCAGCCGTCACCCCGTTGACCCCGTAAGCGGCGGTCACGTTCCGATGACCGGCGACCCAGAACGACATCGCATCAATCAGCGATTCACATAAGATAAGGCTTTTCGAGGCCATCAGCGCCGCTTCATTCCAGACCCCGCGATGGGGACCTGGCAGATAGAGATGATAGACGGACCCCGGCCGCAACCGGTCCCGGATTTTGCGCCCGTATACTTCCCGGACCTGCCCCTCAAGGTCAATCACCGGTATAACCAGCGCTCCGCTAAAGTGTTCATGACCCGATTCACGCATCAACCCTACCGCCCGCAGTCGCGCCCGGATTTCAGCGCCCGGTTTGAGCTTCTTCGACGGCAGCCGATACCCCAGCGTGCGATTGGCAAAGCCCAGCCGGAAGTGAGCCACTAACTCCGGGTGATTGAGTCGCCGCTGGGTCAGATACGCCTGCATCTCCGGCGCGTTCAGCAACGTGTGGTGATAGAACTCAACCACCCGATGCAGCAGCGCCTGCCGGCCGGCTTCATCTTCGGCCAGCAATGTTGGTTCAGACGGCGCAACCAGCGGTTCGACCGCCGGATTTTCGCCCAATAAAGCCCGCAACCGCTCCGCCGCATGGCGCAGGCTTAAGCTTTCGGTTTTCATCACCCAGTCCAGCACCGAACCGCCCGCATTACAGCCGAAGCAGTGATACAGATTCTTTTTCGGGCTGAGCACCATTGACGGGGTTTTCTCCTGATGAAACGGGCACAGCACCACGTAATCGTCTTTGCCGTGTTTAATCAGCTTTCGTCCCTGTTGTTCCGCCACGGCCACTAAGGAGGCGGCGGCTTTCAGGTGCTGTAATTCTGCTTCCGGGATGCGTGCCATAAAAATGTTCCTTTTAAACCCTTGTCAATAGACATATATGTAGATTATATTATCTATACATTATGGGATTTGCAACAGGCAGCTAAAAAAGGAGACGATACAATGAACCCTATTGATTCATTGTGTGCAGGGTTGGATATGTCAGCATTTGCAGAACGTCTTCGCTTGTTGCGTGAGGCACGTAATTTAAGTCAGGTTCGGCTGGCTGAACTGTTGGGCGTTGATCCGCGCGCTTATAATCGTTGGGAAAAAGGCGCGAGTGCGCCACATTTGGAAACGGTTATTAAGATCGCTGATGTGCTCCAGGTCACGATAGATGAACTGGTTGGCCGCAAGGCCATATCGGATGAAGTGAAGATCCGCAACCACACATTACATTCCTTGTGGCAAAAAGCGGACCTGTTGCCAGATACCGATCAACAAGCGTTGATTTTGGTGCTTGACAGCTTTGTCAAGAAAGCAATGGTTGAACAGGCAATGGGATTTAACAGCACTAAGCGTTGAGATAGCGCGGCAGACGGTGAGTTCGCACCTCACGTCTGCCGCTCACCACAAGCAACTAAAAGAGGTAGTTACTATGGCTAAGGCGCATTCTAAAGCAGAAGCGGCAGTAAATAAAGCCGTGAAAACAGAACGTTATTACACCGTGGGTTATGTACCGAACGGGAATAAGGTCAACAACGCCACACCGGCAATACATCTTAAGGGCCAGTGGCTCAGACAGGCGGGATTTAATACTGGCGGCCAGATTACGGTGAAGGTGATGGATGGTTGTCTGGTGCTGATTCCAGAGAGTGAGGCCACGCAACAACAGCATCAGCAGTACCAGCGGCAACAGGCCCAACTGCGGGAGATTAAGCAGCAGATGCAGGCGCTGATAACCGGTTTTGCGGGTTAAGGAAGAGGATAAAATGAAAGTGGTGATTGAACATTTGCAGGACATTCAGTTAACTCACATTGAAGCGCTGGCTCTGGCCCAACTGGTTAAACGGCTGAACTGGGCAGAGATACGCGCCTGTGCCGTGAATGACGAGGAAGCGTATCAGATTAAGGATGCGATCGCTAAGCTCCAGTCCGCTCTGGCTTACCGTGGGTATTCACCAAGATAGATCATCAGAAAGCCGGAAGATCTCGAAAGATCTTTCCGGCTTTAATTAATTATATTTCTACACTTTATCAAGCCATTGTGCTGCATATTTCAGTATTGTCTCTAAATTTGCAATACCTCCATATCCTTTAAATTCTCTTTCACTTGCCTTTATATTTACCCAATCGGCATCAGTGTTATTTACAATAATATTTAATGGGTTTTTCCCATTTTCTCCTGATATATTAACCTTCCAACCAGGATTATCTAATGTACTGATATCAAAGCCATATTCATGTTCCCACATTCCATCGCATTTAGATTGATACCAGTTTTGAAGGTGTTCAATGATATTATCATTCATTTTAATATCCCTTGTTTTTTAGCTAGTTCTCTAGCTGTACGTATATCTTGCTTAGTAGCAGGTCTGGCTACTTCCTGCTTTTTCAAAGGAAAGCGTTTTCCATTAGGAGCTATATTTATTGGTGAAGTTTGAACATGTGGAGTTGGTATATCCGTTTGGGTTATTTTATCAAAATGCGCTCTACCTCTTAAATCTATATGCCCCATAGTCGTTGGAGTTGAGAATGTCACTGTATTTTTATTAAGTTGATTAGCTAACTCCTCTGCCATTTCTTGAGCATTTTTAGACTTATTACCAACATCTTGGCAATTTTTACCGGCTAACCCGAATGGGTCGATCCAACCCGTCGGATTATGCACGTAACTGTAAGGATTTACTCCTCCTGCTAACCCCCAAGGATCGGGGCTGAGGTAGCACGCTGCTTCCGGCAAATAATACCTGAACCGGTTATAAAATAAACCACTTTCCTCATCAAAAAGTTGTCCGGCGAATCGGAGGCCCGGGTCCAGTTGCGGATTCTCGCCGTGTCCGCCCAGCCGCAGCCCGTACAGGGACTGCTTCGGCCGCCGCCACACCCGCTTGCCTGCCGGGTCGAACAGCGCCAGCGGCTCGCCGGTCGGGGCGCTGACCGCATACTGGGTCTGCACCTCCCCGGCCATCAGCTCCACCCGGTTGTCCAGATTAAGCGTAAACTGTTGCGTCTGCTGCGCTATCAGCTCCCAGCCGTCAAACACCAGATGGCGGATCATTTTCAGCCGGCCGTGCTGATATTCCCGGATTTCCGCCGGCACGTCGCCGTCCCACACATAGGTGGTCCGCTTACCGCTCTGGATACACCGTTTTTCTATCCGTCGCCCGAAAGCGTCATAGCGATATTCCCACGCTATCCCGTCCGGGGTGATAAGCCCGGTCAGCTGATTCTGGCTGTTCCACCGGTATTTTGTCAGCGCCAGCCGGCAACCTTCCGCTAAAAACTGCTTCTCCTGCATGCGGCCGGCCCGGTCGTAAACAAACCGGTGCGAGCCCACCCAGTTCAGGCGATGGCCCTCCTGATAGAGGGTTTCCCCCATAATCTCCTGCACCCCGTCAAACCGTCTTGACGGGTACCCGGTTTCATCATACTGATAATGCTCCCGCAGTGTCCGTCCCTCCCCCACCGACATCACCTGGCCGTTGCCGTTGAGGAGATAATTTAACGGCTGCCCGTCATCACTGACGGCGGTCAGGTTCAGCGCGGCAT
>NZ_RCWD01000044.1:0-40538 GCF_018448965.1 Photorhabdus hainanensis
CGAAATCATGGCTGTCAGTATATGTGGCAATTGCTTGAGAAAGTGAAAACGTTTTTAAATTCATGTCCCTACAGGAATAGCAGAGAATAAAAAGAGTGAGTGTATTATAATTATGAAAAGTTATTTAGCATTTGGACAAAAATATCTAAGCGGCAATGTTCAGGAATATCATAGGATTCCCCATATTTGTAGAAGACTCGCTTATTGTTATTGTCGATACACTTAAGTTGCCAGTTCTCTGAAAACGTATCGCTAAATGAAAGTGATGACAAGGGAAGATTTCAATAATATGATGGATCTGCCGGGTTAACGCGGTTATCGACAAAGTAGAGCCAGAGTGAACAATGAATATTAAACCCATTAGAACAAAACAAGATTATCAAGAAGCATTAAAAACTGTCGCCTCTCTATTTGATAATCAACCTGAAATCGGCACACCTGAATTCAATTATATGGAAGTTATGGTTCTATTGATTGAAGCCTACGAAGCAGAACATTATCCCATCGACCCACCAGACCCAATCGAAGCTATCAAATTCAGAATGGAACAATCTGGATTGACGGCCAAAGATTTAAAACCTGCAATTGGTAAAGCCCCCAGAACATGAGACAGGCATAGAGTGTTTGTGATCCACCGATTGCAAACCAATTCAATGAGATCTCCTCTATGCCTGTTTGTAACGTATGTCAGAACTTTTCCCAGGGAGGACTCAGATTAAAAGAAAGAATTACTCTTCGATCCAACCTCCACTTCAATTTCCGCGTTTAAATAACTGGCGAGATTAGTGGCTGTAACTTTATAGTAGTAAATAAGGTTAGGAGGTGGCACAAGTATTTCACTTCTGCCGGGGTAGATCTCTATAGAACTATACAGAGTATAATCTCCGACTAAGGATGCCCAGAAGCCACTCACTTTAACTAGCGCCAAACTAACGTTTTTTATAGTTATATGAGGTTGATGAGCAGGAACTAATATACTGCCATTCTTATAAATATCAAGAGTCTGATTGGGGTTTATATATACTCGTGCCATTTTATTGTTTCCTTATTATTACGGTTATTTGACTGCTTATATAGCATGTGACCTTAGCGGCGAAATTTAAATTAGCATTTACTCCGAGTAGTTAAATATTGAACTTTATCAGTGACGTAAAAATAATAAGATAACCTCATGGTCATATCAGTATTAAATGATTAGTAAGCAGAATGTTTTCTGGAGCATATTAAATATCAGTATTAAAATCAGCCAGGTTAATTATGAGCTATACATTGGTATACTTCTAGAAATGAAATAATGATGAATGTCGTTTAGACGTTTAATTTTAAAGTAATAGATATGTTTTTAATTTCAAAATTTTGGGTTATTTATTACTATTAATTACATGTAATGGTTAATCATTTGAGATGTAAGAATATTTCATTGTTATTTATCAAAATTAGACTATGTTTTTAATGAATTGTCAGAGGTTTTCTACAGTAATAAATATATTACTTATAGAATAATATGATAGTTTCGAATAGTAAGTGCAACATAATTACCCTGCAAGTAAATAAGTTCGTATTCTTTTAAGGAATTTATTGAAGACTTTACGATTACTCGCTGTTGTCTCGCTTCGCTCGGCTCGAGCCTGCGACCCATTGATTAAAAGTCAACTGCTCTACCGACCGAGCTAACGACTCATCTAGGGAATTTGTTTTGAATGAAGCTTTAAGATGGTGGGTCGTGCAGGATGACTCGGCCTGTGGCCTCGCCCTTCGGGTCAGCGCTCTCGCGCTGTTGTCTCGCTTCGCTCGGCTCGAGCCTGCGACCCATTGATTAAAAGTCAACTGCTCTACCGACCGAGCTAACGACTCATCTAGGGAATTTGTTTTGAATGAAGCTTTAAGGTGGTGGGTCGTGCAGGATGACTCGGCCTGGGGCCTCGCCCTTCGGGTCAGCGCTCTCGCGCTGTTGTCTCGCTTCGCTCGGCTCGAGCCTGCGACCCATTGGTTAAAAGTCAACTGCTCTACCGACCGAGCTAACGACCCATCTAGGGAATTTGTTTTGAATGAAGCTTTAAGATGGTGGGTCGTGCAGGATGACTCGGCCTGTGGCCTCGCCCTTCGGGTCAGCGCTCTCGCGCTGTTGTCTCGCTTCGCTCGGCTCGAGCCTGCGATCAATTGATTAAAAGTCAACTGCTCTACCGATTGCACTAACGATCTATCCAGGGGAATTAATTTTGAATGAAACTTCAAGATGGTGGGTCGTACAGGATGACTCGGCCTGTGGCCTCGCCCTTCGGGCCAGCGCTTACGCGCTGTTGTCTCGCTTCGCTCGGCTCGAACCTGCGACCCATTGATTAAAAGCCAACTGTTCTACCGACTGAGCTAACGACTTATCTGAAGGATTTGTTTTTGAATAAAGTTTCAAGATGGTGGGTCGTGCAGGATGACTCGGCCTGTGGCCTCGCCCTTCGGGTCAGCGCTCTCGCGCTGTTGTCTCGCTTCGCTCGGCTCGAGCCTGCGATCAATTGATTAAAAGTCAACTGCTCTACCGATTGCACTAACGATCTATCCAGGGGAATTAATTTTGAATGAAACTTCAAGATGGTGGGTCGTACAGGATGACTCGGCCTGTGGCCTCGCCCTTCGGGTCAGCGCTTACGCGCTGTTGTCTCGCTTCGCTCGGCTCGAGCCTGCGACCCATTGATTAAAAGCCAACTGTTCTACCGACTGAGCTAACGACTTATCTGAAGGATTTGTTTTTGAATAAAGTTTCAAGATGGTGGGTCGTGCAGGATGACTCGGCCTGTGGCCTCGCCCTTCGGGTCAGCGCTCTCGCGCTGTTGTCTCGCTTCGCTCGGCTCGAGCCTGCGATCAATTGATTAAAAGTCAACTGCTCTACCGACCGAGCTAACGACTCATCTAGGGAATTTGTTTTGAATGAAGCTTTAAGATGGTGGGTCGTGCAGGATGACTCGGCCTGGGGCCTCGCCCTTCGGGTCAGCGCTTACGCGCTGTTGTCTCGCTTCGCTCGGCTCGAGCCTGCGACCCATTGGTTAAAAGTCAATTGCTCTACCGACCGAGCTAACGACTCATCTAGGGAATTTGTTTTGAATGAAGCTTTAAGATGGTGGGTCGTGCAGGATGACTCGGCCTGGGGCCTCGCCCTTCGGGTCAGCGCTCTCGCGCTGTTGTCTCGCTTCGCTCGGCTCGAGCCTGCGACCCATTGATTAAAAGCCAACTGTTCTACCGACTGAGCTAACGACTTATCTAGGGAATTTGTTTTGAATGAAGCTTTAAGATGGTGGGTCGTGCAGGATGACTCGGCCTGGGGCCTCGCCCTTCGGGTCAGCGCTCTCGCGCTGTTGTCTCGCTTCGCTCGGCTCGAGCCTGCGACCCATTGATTAAAAGCCAACTGTTCTACCGACTGAGCTAACGACTTATCTAGGGAATTTGTTTTGAATGAAGCTTTAAGATGGTGGGTCGTGCAGGATGACTCGGCCTGGGGCCTCGCCCTTCGGGTCAGCGCTCTCGCGCTGTTGTCTCGCTTCGCTCGGCTCGAGCCTGCGACCCATTGATTAAAAGTCAACTGCTCTACCGACCGAGCTAACGACTCATCTAGGGAATTTGTTTTTGAATGAAGTTTCAAGATGGTGGGTCGTGCAGGATTCGAACCTGCGACCAATTGATTAAAAGTCAACTGCTCTACCGACTGAGCTAACGACCCATCTAGGGAAATTTGTTTTCGAATGAAGCTTTAATATGGTGGGTCGTGCAGGATTCGAACCTGCGACCAATTGATTAAAAGTCAACTGCTCTACCGACTGAGCTAACGACCCATCTTGTGACTTCTCTCGGCAACGGCGGCATATATTACTGATTTCTCCGCGCTACGCAATGATTATTTTTTCAAACTACGTTTAAATGCTTATTAAATACTCAATTAACCCCGAAAATGTATTACTACACCCTTCCGGGGTCAATAATTACAGAGTAGAAAGCTTTTTCTCCGCCAGTTTAGCTGCATTCGAACCAGGGTATTGTTTCATGACCTGCTGGTAAACCGATCTCGCTTTGTCCTTCTGACCCTTGTCCTGCATGATTAAACCAACTTTATAAAGCGATTCGCCACTCTTCTGCGATTTCGGATACTCTTTGACTACCGTAGCAAAGTAATACGCAGCTTCGTCTTTTTTACCCTTGTTGTAATTAAGCTGCCCCAACCAGTAATTGGCATTAGGCATATAACTCGACTTTGGATAACTCTTCACAAAACTCTGAAAGGCCACAATCGCTTTATCATATTCTTTGGTATTCACCGCCAAATGAACAGCTGCGTCATAATCACCTTTCTCACTGCCCGTGCCGACAGATGATGATGCCTGATTGCCACTATGACTTGTCGTTGAAGAAGCTGTGTTTGCAGCAGGTTTGCTCCCCTCAGAACTGGTAGCCCCTTCCAGTTGCTGATAAATGTCCTTCTGCCGCTCTATAATCTGATTGAGCTGATACTGATTCTCCTGAATCTGCCCTCGAAGCATGTCAATATCACGTTGAGAATCAGCAAGTTGTTGCTGGAGTTGCGTTAATAGCTGACTGTGAGCGTTGGAAATCCGCTCTAATTGGGTAAGGCGCTCATCGGTAGAACCCGAGCCGACATTACTGATTGGCGCTTGGGCAATAGCGGCCCAAGGAACCGCTACGCCAACCAGTAACGACAGACCCAAAACATGATGTCTGAAGTTACTGTTCATGAACTACTCTTAGTATGCCAGTACTGCGCGACGGTTCTTAGCATAAGCTGATTCGTCGTGACCCAGTACAGCAGGTTTCTCTTTACCGTAAGAGACGATAGAGATTTGCTCACCGGAAACACCTTTGCCTTGCAGGTACATTTTCACTGCATTAGCACGGCGTTCACCTAATGCGATGTTGTACTCAGGAGTACCACGTTCGTCAGCATGACCTTCTACAACAACTTTATAAGATGGGTTGCTGCGCAGGAATGCCGCGTGAGCGTCTAACAGCTGAGTAAAATCTGAGCCAACGTCGTATTTGTCAAAACCAAAATATACGATGTTGTTGTTTTGTAGCTCTTGCATTTGCTGACGAGCTAATTCCTCTGCTGACAGACCCGCATTAGTTTCGTTAACAGTGCCGACACCAGTCTGATCGTTATCAGCATTCTTGTTAGAACTACACGCTGCTACGGCCATAACTGGTAAAGCTAACATCAGCCCTTTTAGCACTTTGTTCAGTTGCATCTCTTTGATCCTTTTAAAATTTGCCATACATATTATTATGCATCACAGATACGGCGACCAGGCAGGGAATTTTACCTGTCCATCGGTTGCCGGAAGACGCGCTTTGAAACGCCCGTCAGTCGAAACTAGCTGCAATACAGTCCCCAACCCTTGGGTGGAGCTATAAATCACCATAGTGCCGTTAGGTGCGATACTCGGCGTTTCATCCAGGAACGTATCCGTCAAAATTTGAACGGCTCCCGTTGCCAGATCTTGTTTAGCTATGTGCTGCTTACCACTCTCTGAGCTGACCATCACCACAAAACTACCATCTGCGCTTACATCAGCATCCTGGTTTTGTGTGCCTTCCCAAGTGAGGCGTTGCGGAGCACCGCCATTAATATCGGTTTTATATAACTGTGGACGACCACCCTGATCAGAGGTGTAAACCAAAGTCTGGTTATCCGGCATCCAACTTGGCTCAGTGTTGTTACTGCGGCCATCTGTAACCTGACGAATCTGAGCTGAACCCAAATCCATCACGTAAAGATTCAAACTACCCGATTTAGATAGAGCAAATGCCAATTTACTGCCATCAGGGGAAAATGCAGGCGCACCGTTATGACGCGGGAAAGAGGCAACCTGACGCACCTCACCA
This sequence comes from Photorhabdus hainanensis, assembly GCF_018448965.1. Taxonomy (NCBI): domain Bacteria; kingdom Pseudomonadati; phylum Pseudomonadota; class Gammaproteobacteria; order Enterobacterales; family Morganellaceae; genus Photorhabdus; species Photorhabdus hainanensis. The sequence goes on from NZ_RCWD01000044.1 coordinate 5,884, forward strand.
CTCGCCAAGGTCTGGATAACCAAGGCAGAACGGCCGCTTTCAAATGTCACATAAGCCAGTTTAGCGCCATCAGGAGACCATGCCGGCGACATCAATGGTTCCGGCGAACGGTGAACAGTGAACTGGTTGTAACCATCGTAATCAGATACACGCAGTTCATACGGATATTTACCGCCATTAGTCTTTACAATGTAAGCCAGACGAGTACGGAATGCGCCTTTGATGCCCGTCAGTTTTTCAAATACTTGATCACTGGCTGTATGCGCAGCATAACGCAACCACTGTTTGGTCACTTTGAATTGATCCTGAGCAAGCACCGTGCCCGGAGCGCTCGCAGTATCAACCAATTGATAAGAGATTAAAAAACCACCATCCGCACTTGGTTGGATCTGCCCAACAACAACAGCATCAATCCCCAACGCCGACCACGCGGCAGGCGTCACCTCAGATGCCGTCGTTGGCTGCTGCGGCATACGGCTGACATCAATAGGGTTAAATTTACCGCTGTTACGAAGATCGGCCCCAACGATCGCCCCAATCTCTTCCGGCGCATTGCCCGCTCCAGTCCATTTAAATGGCACGACACCAATAGGACGCGCAGAATCGACACCTTGGGTGATCTCGATACGAACTTCTGCGTAAGCAACCGTGGCCCACAATATTAAAATGCCTAGTACTACTTTAAAAGCCTGCCTCATTAATCTCTCCCTTATCACGATGGAATAGTCGCAATAATTCGCAGAATATTAACAAACGTCAACAAACAAAACCAGATATACCCGTTATCTTTCAAGTTGCCTCTTTGTTGGCCGCACTCACTCACCCCGGTCACATAGTTATCTATGCTCCCGGGGATTCGCTCCCTTGCCGTCGCGATCCATCTTGAAATCCATTGGGTATAGCTTAATAACATTGAATGGTTCTGTTTGTTATTAATAACTTTTAAATAACAACTTTATTGAGGGTTGAAATCAAGCGGCGCGTTTTTAAACACTTCGTAAACCTCCTTACTTGGCGGTTTAGGAATTTTCGCTTGTTTAGCCGCCGCTACCGCTGCCTGGCACAACGCCGGGTCTCCCCCCTCTGACCTTACATCAATTAACAATCCATCAGGAGCAAGTTTAATCCGTAATGTACAGGTACGCCCACGATACATACTTGGATCGTAAAACTTATTCTGTATCGCTATCTGGATCTGCCCCAGATAGTTATTAATGTCGGCATTTGAAGCTCCACTTTTCTTGCCGCCACCTTTACCGGCGGCAGAAGCCCCTCCCTGCTGTTTCGGCGCATTGGAAGTTAAGCCACCCAGTAAGTCATCAACTTCACTTTCCTGTTTAGCGGCTTGCGCCGCAGCTTTCTTCTTGGCGTCAGCTTCGGCCTTAGCTTTAGCCTTTGCATCCGCCTCAGCTTTGGCTTTAGCATCCGCTTCAGCCTTGGCTTTTGCTTTAGCCTCAGCGTCTGCTTTGGCTTTCGCTTCTTCCGCGGCTTTTTGTTTAGCAGCAGCGGCTTCCGCCTCTTTCTTAGCTTCAGCTTCGGCTTTCTTCTGCGCCTCAGCCTGCTCTTTAATCAGTTTTTCTTTTTCAGCCTTAGCTTTCGCCGCCGCTTCTTCTGCCTGTTTTTGCTCTTCACGGGCTTTGTTTGCAGCTTCTACAGCCTGCTTCTTCTGTTCTTCCGCTGCTTGTTGCGCCTTAATTCGTTCTTCTTCCACCGCTTTTAAACGCTCCTGCTCTTCAGCCTGCTTTTCCCTTAATTCAGCGGCCTGCTGTTCGGCTTTCTTCTTTCGTAACTGCTCTGCACGTTTAGCATCAGCCTGTTGTTGTTGCTGTTGGTTGTACTGTTGTACTACCGCATTCGGATCGACCATCACAGCATCAATAACAGAACCATCCTGACCACCGCCGCCCATTTCAGTTTTTCGTGTCAGGGAACCCCAAATAAGTAACCCAATCAAAATAATATGCAACACAACCGAAACGATAACAGCGCGATTTAATTTATTGTTTTGCCCGTTTGTCTTTCCCACGCTCGATATCCAAGATCTTCAAATAACAGCAACTGCCGGCTAAACTCAGATAGGCTGAGTCATTAAACCAACGGATTTCACACCTGCCCGATGCAGCATGTTGAGCGCCTTAATAATCTCATCGTAAGGCACTTCCTTCGAACCACCGATTAAGAAAACGGTTTTTGGATTCTCTTTTATTCTCGCCTGCGCTTCCGCAATAATCTGCGGCTCAGGCAATAATTCCAATCGTTCATGGTTAACTATCATGGTGTACTGACCAACACCAGAAACCTCCACGATTACCGGTGGGTTATCGGAGTTGGAAACCGTTTTAGAATCTACCGCATCCGGCAGATCAACTTCTACGCTTTGAGTGATAATCGGCGCTGTCGCCATAAAGATAAGCAACAGAACCAGCAACACGTCCAGTAAGGGAACGATATTGATTTCGGATTTCAGCTCACGCTTGCGACTACGGGTGCGTGCCATAGCTTCTCCCCTTACTATTTGTTCTCTGCTTTATTTTCAGCAGCGAAAGCCTGACGATGCAAAATAGCCAGAAACTCTTCCATAAAGTTATCGTAATTTTGCTCCAGCTTATTAACACGCTGATTCAGGCGGTTGTATGCCATAACAGCCGGAATCGCCGCAAACAGACCAATCGCCGTTGCAATCAACGCTTCCGCAATACCCGGCGCCACCATCTGGAGAGTGGCCTGTTTTACCGCACCTAACGCGATAAATGCATGCATAATCCCCCAAACCGTACCAAACAAACCGATATACGGGCTAATTGAGCCAACGGTACCCAAGAATGGAATATGGCTTTCTAACGATTCCAATTCACGATTCATTGAGATACGCATTGCACGCGAAGCCCCTGTTACTACCGCTTCTGGAGCATGATTATTTGCATGACACAGACGGGCAAATTCTTTGAACCCAGAATAAAAAATTTGTTCTGTTCCACCTAAAGAGTCTCGACGCGACTGACTTTCCTTATATAAGCGTGATAATTCAATACCCGACCAGAATTTATCTTCAAATGCTTCCGCTTCACGGGTTGCTGCATTGAGAATTTTGGTCCTTTGAATAATGATCGCCCATGAAGCAACGGAAAAGCAGATCAAAATAAGCATGATCAGTTGCACCAAAAGGCCCGCTTTCAGGAATAAATCTAGAATGTTCATGTCAGTCACTGCTTAAACTCCGCGACAATAGACTTTGGAAGCGCAATCGGCTTCATTTGAGATGTATTCACGCAGGCGATTAAAACTTCTGCGCTGTTAAGAATTGTCCCATTACCATCAACAATGCGTTGAATAAATGTCAAAGACGCTCTACGAATATCCGTAATTTCGCTCTGCACCTCTAACATATCATCAAGCCGGGCCGGGGCACGATAATCAACCACTATACGCCGAACAACAAATGCAATTTGTTCATCAAGTAAACGCTGTTGATGAATTCCATGCTGACGTAACATCTCAGTACGTGCTCTTTCATAAAAGACCACATAACGGCCATTATAAACTATCCCACTCACATCTGTATCTTCGTAATAAATACGAATGGGCCACCGGAACAACGTATTACTCACTTTCAATCCTACATAAGGCGAATTAACGCTGCCACTATACTCAAGACAATGCGGCTTTGGAATAATGTGCAAATAAAAAATTTATGGGTCAGAAGCCCCATAACATACAGAATTAACTCATAAAGAAACGATACAAACCCCAAATTAAAATCAAGAATGCCGGCAAAGGAGAGAAAAAGATACGCCAGACGATATTTCTTGGCTGAAAACCCACCCCGAAAATCACACCTGTACATACAGACCATATTAGCAAAATACCTTGCCATATCCGCAATGAACTGGTGTTAGCCGCAAAACGAGCCGGGTCCCAGAATACACAAGCGGCAAACATTAATGCCGCAATAAGGATAAGGCCCCGAACGGGGGCTTTATCCATTAGCCGATAGTATTTATCTATCAACACGATTTCTCGCTATTTTTAGCGGCTTTTTCTTCTTCATTATGCTCAAAAGCTAAGGCAGCGATTATAGCGAAACTACAAGCCAAGAGCGTTCCGAGAATCCAAGCAAAATACCACATGCTTTATGTTCCTTAGTATAGTGAATGTTTGTTATCTTCAATAAAGCTTTTATCCAAACGCCCAAACATTTTGTAATAACACCAAATGGTATATCCCAGAACAATTGGGACAAAAATCAATGCAACCACAAACATGACGCGCAGCGTCATCAAGCTTGAAGTCGCATCCCACATCGTCAAGCTGACATTAGGATTAGTGATTGAAGGCATCACAAATGGGAACATCGTTACACCGCAGGCCAGAATGATGCCAGCAATTGTCAGTGAAGAGAACAGGAATGCCCATCCAGCTTTATTCATATGCGTCATCAGCATCGTCAGCAAAGGCGAAACCACGCCCAGTGCCGGTAGCGCCCACAACCACGGATAGTTGTTAAAGTTAGTCAGCCAAGCGCCCGCCTGATGAACGACTTCTTTATGTAATGGGTTAGACTGAGCCATCGTATCCAAGCCGCCGGTCACAACATAACCATCAATACCATAAATCAGCCATACGCCTGCCAGCAGGAAAGCCGCCATTGTCACCAGAGCACAGAGGTAAGTCGCAGTACGAGAACGCAGACGCAGCTCACCCGTAGTACGCATTTGCAGATAAGTCGCTCCCTGAGTCACAATCATCATCAAGCTGATCACTCCCGCCAGTAAACCGTATGGGTTGAGCAATCCAAAGAAGGAGCCGGTGTAGAACAGGCGGAGTTGAGAGTCAACGTTAAACGGCACTCCCTGTAATAGATTACCGAATGCCACGCCGATAACTAATGGCGGAACGAAACTACCGATAACTATTCCCCAATCCCACATGTTACGCCACTTACGGTCTTCCAGTTTGGAGCGGTAATCAAAACCAACCGGACGGAAGAACAATGCAGATAACACCAAGATCATAGCAACATAGAAGCCAGAGAACGCCGCGGCATAGACCATCGGCCATGCGGCGAACAGCGCTCCACCGGCGGTAATCAGCCAAACCTGATTACCATCCCAATGCGGCGCCACTGAGTTAATCATGATGCGACGCTCAGTATCGTTTTTGCCGATGATACGTAATAGGATACCGACTCCCATATCAAAACCATCAGTTACCGCGAAACCGATTAGCAGCACACCAATCAGTAGCCACCAGATAAATCGTAGTACTTCATAATCAAACATAAGTGGACTCCTGTTTACTGAGCATCGGGTGCTGAAGTTGTTTTCTGTTCAAAATGGTAACGCCCGGTTTTTAGGCTACTTGGGCCAAGGCGGGCAAATTTGAACATCAAAAACATTTCCGCAATCAGGAATAAGGTATAAAGGCCGCAAATTAGCGCCATAGAAAACAAGATATCGCCGGCTGTTAAATTGGAACTCGCCACCGCAGTTGGCAGAACTTCACCGATTGCCCACGGTTGACGACCATATTCCGCCACAAACCAGCCTGATTCTATGGCAATCCACGGCAATGGAATGCTGTACAGTGCGGCGCGAAGTAACCATTTTTGTTTACCAATACGGCCACGGATAACACTCCAAAACGCCAAACCAATCAACAATAACATCAGGAAGCCGGCTGCAACCATGATACGGAATGCAAAATAGAGCGGCGCAACACGAGGAATGGAATCTTTCGCGGCTGCTTTGATCTGTTCTTCACTGGCATCAGTCACTTTGCTGGTATAACGTTTCAGCAACATGCCATAACCCAGATCTTGTTTATTCTCATTGAATGCGGTACGAACAGTCGGGTCTGTGTTACCGGCACGCAATTCTTCCAACAGGTGATAAGCCTTTATACCATTACGAATACGCTGCTCATGCTGGTCCATCAGATCACGCAGACCAATGACCGGAGTATCAACAGAACGGGTAGCAATCAGCCCCATAAGATAAGGAATCTGAATTGCATATTTGTTCTCCATTTTATCCTGATCCGGGATACCTATCAGTGTAAAAGCGGCCGGCGGTGGCTGGGTTTCCCATTCAGCTTCGATGGCGGCCAGCTTAGTCTTCTGTACGTCGCCCATTTCGTAGCCAGATTCATCACCCAACACAATAACAGACAACACAGCCGCGATACCAAAGCTTGAAGCAATCGCAAATGAACGCTTAGCAAATGGAATATCACGGCCTTTAAGCAGGTAGTAAGAGCTGATACCGAGAACAAAGATCGCTCCTGTCACATAACCCGCTGCAACGGTATGAACAAATTTCACCTGAGCAACCGGGTTTAGTACCAGTTCAGCAAAACTGACCATCTCCATACGCATGGTTTCAAAGTTGAAATCAGAAGCAATCGGGTTTTGCATCCAACCGTTAGCAATCAGAATCCAAAGCGCAGAGAAGTTAGAGCCTAGTGCGACCAACCAAGTTACCGCCAGATGTTGCGTCTTACTGAGACGATCCCAACCGAAGAAGAACAAGCCTACGAATGTAGACTCCAGGAAGAACGCCATCAGACCTTCAATCGCCAGAGGCGCACCGAAAATGTCACCGACATAGTGAGAAAAGTATGACCAGTTAGTCCCAAACTGGAACTCCATAGTCAACCCTGTTGCAACCCCCAGAGCGAAGTTAATACCAAATAACTTGCCCCAGAACTTTGTCATATCTTTATAAATTTGTTTACCGGAAAGCACATATACCGTTTCCATGATCGCCAGCAAAAACGCCATACCAAGCGTTAGCGGAACGAATAAGAAGTGATACATCGCAGTTAAGGCAAACTGTAATCGTGACAGTTCGACAATATCAAACATCTTGACTCCTTGCTCCTAGCAGGAAGACACCGACTTGCGGCAACCTGACTTCATATAAGCCCTTTTCTCAAAGTACTCATGCGGAAGCCTCGTAACTACCAGCAATAAATGCCTTTAAAATAACAACTCATTACTAAGTAAATTAAAAACTAATTAGACTAATAGTATAGTACGCTTATATTCCCATACAATAAATAGGTTTTACGTGATTCAGATTAGAATTCTGAATATAGGTCAAGAATTGCAGCCATGTTTAATAGGAATTAATTTGATCAGAGTCAATTTAAGCAAATTAAAGTAATAATGCTATAGTAATAACTTGATTTTATGGATTTTTTTCAGACCAGTGTTAATTAATTTGTTTATTATTTCATTTTGGTTGACATATTGTTAATTATTTGTTTGTTTAGATAAATATTGATTTCTATATTTCTGTTAAATGATTTTTAAAATTAACTTCTTATTTTCATTCTTAAGAAAATATTATTATTAACTTCATCTTTATTAAATTTCATTTTAATAAATAGCATTAATGAAATTCAGTTTAATTTAATTGGAGAATAACAAAGTGAAAATAAAGATTGAATGAACTTAGTGGCAGTGAATACTGCCCATACAAATAAAAAGGCCACTTTGCAGCGGCCTAATAGATAAGAGTTTTTTATCAGAATTTACTTACTAGCGAGTAAATCTTTCACAGCATCACCAATGTCAGCCAAGCTACGAACAGTCTTCACGCCAGCCGTTTCCAGAGCAGCAAATTTTTCGTCCGCCGTTCCTTTGCCACCCGCGATAATGGCGCCGGCATGGCCCATACGCTTACCTTTTGGCGCAGTCACACCCGCGATGTAGGCGACAACCGGCTTAGTGACGTGCTCTTTAATATAAGCCGCCGCTTCTTCTTCCGCTGTTCCACCAATTTCACCAATCATTACGATGGCTTCTGTTTGCGGATCTTGCTGGAATAATTTCAGAATATCGATGAAGTTAGAACCTGGAATTGGGTCCCCGCCGATACCAACGCAGGTAGATTGCCCTAAACCTGCATCAGTGGTCTGTTTTACTGCTTCATAAGTCAGCGTACCTGAACGGGAAACGATACCGACTTTACCCGCCTGATGAATGTGGCCCGGCATAATACCGATCTTACATTCATCTGGTGTAATGACTCCCGGACAGTTAGGGCCGATCATACGCACACCCGCTTCATCCAGTTTCATTTTAACCACCAGCATATCCAGCGTCGGAATACCTTCGGTAATGGTGATGATCAGTTTAATACCTGCGTCGATCGCTTCCAGAATAGAATCTTTACAGAATGGAGCGGGAACATAGATAACAGAAGCCGTTGCCCCTGTTGCTTCCACCGCTTCACGAACGGTATTGAAAACCGGTAATCCCAGATGCTCAGTACCACCCTTACCCGGCGTTACCCCGCCAACCATTTGGGTGCCGTAAGCAATCGCTTGTTCTGAATGGAAAGTTCCTTGGCTGCCAGTAAAACCTTGACAGATAACTTTGGTGTTTTTATCAATTAAAATAGACATTGTTTATTTTGCCCCCACTGCTGCTACTGCTTGCTTAGCCGCATCTGTCAAGCTGGTTGCGGCAATGATATTTAAACCGCTGTCAGCCAGTTTTTTCGCGCCCAGATCAGCATTGTTCCCTTCCAAACGAACAACAACCGGTACGTGAACTCCTACTTCTTCCACCGCGCCAATAATACCGTCAGCAATCAGGTCACAACGAACAATACCACCAAAAATATTAACCAATACCGCTTTTACATTTTCATCTGACAGGATGATCTTAAACGCTTCTGTAACACGTTCTTTGGTTGCGCCGCCACCGACATCAAGGAAGTTAGCTGGCGCACCGCCATGCAATTTAACGATATCCATCGTTCCCATCGCCAAGCCCGCACCGTTTACCATGCAACCAATATTGCCATCCAGCGCGACATAGTTCAGTTCCCACTGTGCCGCCTGAGCTTCACGGGGATCTTCCTGAGATGGGTCATGCATTTCACGCAATTCAGCCTGACGAAACAGTGCGTTGCCGTCAGCGCCCAGTTTGCCATCCAGACAAATCAAATCACCTTGAGTGGTAATAACCAATGGGTTAATTTCAACCAGAGCCAGATCGCGCTCCAGGAACAGGTTTGCCAACCCTAAGAAAATTTTAGTGAACTGGCTGACTTGTTTACCGGTTAAACCCAATTTAAATGCCAGTTCACGCCCCTGATAAGGCATAGGACCAATCAGCGGGTCGATAATCGCTTTATGAATCAGTTCCGGGGTCTCTTCCGCAACTTTTTCAATTTCAACGCCACCTTCAGTAGAAGCCATGAACACTACACGACGTGTACCACGATCAACCACAGCACCGAGATACAGCTCCTTCGCAATATCAGTCGCCCCTTCCACCAAAATCTGGCGAACAGGCTGACCTTGCGCATCTGTCTGGTAAGTAACCAAACGTTTGCCTAGCCACTGCTCAGCGAAAGCGCGAATTTCTTCTTTACTGTTAACCACTTTCACGCCGCCCGCTTTACCGCGGCCGCCAGCGTGAACCTGACACTTCACCACCCAAGGGCCAGAGCCGATTTTAGATGCAGCCTCTTCTGCTTCACGCGGTGTCGTGCAGGCGTAACCAGCCGGAGCGGGTAAACCATACCGTGCAAAAAGCTGTTTTGCCTGATACTCGTGTAAATTCATGATGTTCTATCCATAATTAAGTCTGAGGAGAGCAAAAATAAGTAGGTTGCTCTCTGATTTTTTTGTTGCCCTGGATATAGCCAGTCCAAAGAAAAGACTGGCTGTACATATACATTTGTTTACTTCAGACTGGGCAGATATTAGCGCGTATCCGCCCTGATTATGTTGCTATACGTCCAGCAGCAAACGTGCAGGATCTTCCAGCATTTCTTTGATGGTCACCAGGAAGCCTACAGACTCACGTCCATCGATCAGACGGTGGTCATAAGACAATGCCAAGTACATCATTGGAAGGATCTCCACCTGACCATTAACCGCCATTGGGCGATCTTTGATGGCATGCATGCCAAGAATCGCACTCTGTGGCGGGTTAATGATTGGCGTAGACATTAAGGAGCCGAATACACCGCCATTAGTAATGGTAAAGTTACCACCCGTCAGCTCTTCAACGGTCAATTTGCCGTCGCGGCCTTTGATAGCCAGCTCTTTAATGCGTTTTTCGAGATCAGCCATGCTCAGTGCATCGGCATCACGCAGTACTGGCGTTACCAGACCACGCGGTGTCGACACCGCAATACTGATATCGAAATAGTTGTGGTAAACCACATCAGCGCCATCAATAGAAGCATTCACTTCTGGATAGCGTTTCAGTGCTTCAACCACGGCTTTCACATAGAAAGACATAAAACCCAGACGCACGCCGTGACGTTTTTCAAACGCCTCGCCGTACTGTTTACGCATGTCTTGAATGGGCTTCATGTTAACTTCGTTAAATGTTGTCAACATCGCGGTGTTGTTTTTCGCTTCCAGCAGGCGTTCAGCCACGCGCTTACGCAGGCGAGTCATTGGAACACGTTTTTCACTACGGTGCGGCAACAGAGAATCCTGGGCAGAAACAGGGGCTTCTGCGGACTTGCTAGCCACTTTTTCGTTATCAGCCATGTATTTTTCCACGTCTTCACGGACAATGCGTCCACCAACACCACTGCCTTTAATCGCTTTAGCATCAAGATCATGCTCTGCAATCAAACGGCGAACCGCCGGGCTGAGCGCATCATTGCTCTCTTCTTCTAAACCCGCCGTCTGGCGTTTCGCCAAAGTCGCTTCTGTTTTCTCTTTTATTTCCGCCGGCTTGCCGGTGCTATCGCCCAAACGGATACGACCAAGAAGCTGACGGGACAGAACAGTGGCGTCTTTCTGTTCTAAAATGGCTTCTAAAATACCCGCCTCGCTGGCGGGCACTTCCAGCACAACTTTATCTGTTTCGATTTCAACCAGCACTTCATCACGTTCAACACGGTCACCCTCTTTTTTGTGCCAAACTGCCACAGTGGCATCAGCAACAGACTCAGGCAGATCCGGAACCAGAATATCTACGCTACTCATTTTATATCCTTTATTTATTCAACGTTCAGTGCGTCATTAACCAGCTCTTGTTGTTGTTGCTGGTGAACTGACGTATATCCAACTGCCGGGGAAGCAGACGCAGGACGACCTGCATAACGTAAAGAAGCCCCGAACGGGATCACTTCACGGAAGTTGTGCTGACTGCAATACCAGGCCCCCTGATTTAATGGCTCTTCCTGGCACCAGACAAAATCATGTACATGAGCATACTGTTCCAGTGTCGACTGAACATCCTGATGAGGGAATGGATATAGTTGCTCAATACGCACGATAGCGACATCAGTTTGTTCATTTTTACGACGTTGTTCCAACAGGTCGTAGTAGACTTTACCTGAACAAAGTACAACTCGTTTAACGCCTTTCGAATCGAGAGCGTCAGTTTCACCAATAACTGTCTGGAATTTACCGTTAGCCAGTTCATCCAAGCTAGAAACAGCCAATGGATGGCGCAACAGTGATTTTGGCGACATCACGACCAATGGACGGCGCATACCGCGCAAAGCCTGACGGCGAAGCATATGATAGACCTGAGCTGGCGTTGATGGTACGCAAACCTGCATGTTCTGTTCTGCGCACAGTTGCAGATAACGCTCCAAACGGGCGGAGGAGTGTTCAGGCCCCTGCCCTTCATAACCATGAGGCAGCAGCATAACCAAGCCGCACATACGGCCCCATTTCTGCTCGCCAGAGCTGATGAATTGGTCAATAACAACCTGTGCGCCGTTGGCAAAATCACCGAACTGAGCTTCCCAGATTGTCAGAGCACGAGGTTCTGTTGTTGCATAACCATACTCAAATGCCAACACCGCTTCTTCGGACAGGACTGAATCCCAAACATTGAATGCTCCCTGACCGTTATGAACGTTCGCCAAAGGAACATAAACAGAGCCGTTAGACTGATTGTGGATAACAGCATGACGATGGAAGAAGGTACCACGACCAGCATCTTCACCAGACAAACGCACCGAAATCCCTTCATCCACTAAAGTCGCGTAGGCTAAATTTTCCGCCCCACCCCAATCGAACAATTTATCGCCGCTCGCCATCTCTGCGCGGTCATTATAAATTTTCGCTACGCGGGAGTGCATTGTCACTTCTTCCGGGACAGAACTGATGCGCCTACCCAGATCTTGCAAACGCTTAATATCAACTTTATGTGGGTACTCTTCATCCCATTCGTGATTCAGATAAGGCTCCCAAGTAAATGAGTGCAGCCCCATTGAGCGCCACTCATCAACGACACAATCACCGCGGTCAAGGGCATCACGATACAGGTTAACCATCTCGGTCACATCATCGACTGATATCAAGTTCTCAGCCGCCAGCTTGTCACCATAGATTTTACGTGGCGTTGGATGTTTCTTAATTTTCTGATACATCATTGGCTGAGTCGCACTTGGCTCATCAGCTTCGTTGTGACCATGACGGCGGTAACAGACCAGATCGATCATCACATCACGTTTGAAGGTATTACGGAAATCCAGTGCTAAACGGGTGACAAATGCCACCGCTTCTGGATCGTCTGCATTAACGTGGAAAATCGGCGCCTGTACCATTTTGATAATATCGGTACAGTATTGTGTTGAACGGGCATCTTTCGGGTTAGAGGTTGTGAAACCGATCTGGTTATTGATGACAATACGAATTGTACCGCCTACCTCATAACCACGAGCCTGAGACATGTTCAGAGTCTCTTGCACCACTCCCTGACCGGTAACAGCGGCGTCACCGTGGATAGTGATTGGCAACACCATATTACTGAGACCTTCATCCAGACGATCACGGCGGGCACGTACTGAACCAATAACGACAGGACTGACAATCTCAAGGTGAGATGGGTTAAAGGCTAATGCCAAATGAACCTGAGCGCCCTCGGTGGCAAAATCAGACGAGAAACCTTGATGATATTTCACGTCACCGGTACCAAGGTGCTCTTTATGCTTACCGGCAAATTCATCAAACAGATCAGCCGGTTTTTTACCTAAAATATTAACCAAGACGTTGAGGCGACCACGGTGAGCCATTCCCAGCACAACTTCTCGTGTGTCATGTTTACCCGCATGACGGATAAGATCCTTCAACATTGGGATCAGCGCATCACCACCTTCAAGAGAGAAACGTTTCGCTCCCGGAAACTTAGCTCCCAGATAACGTTCCAAACCCTCCGCTGCCGTCAGTTCCGCCAGAAAACGCCGCTTTTCTTCTACACTAAACTGAGAACTGACAGTAACAGATTCCAGACGCTGCTGAATCCAACGTTTTTCTTCCGTATTGGTGATGTGCATGTATTCAGCGCCAATAGAACCGCAATAAGTGCGTTTCAGCGCTTCATACAAATCAGCCAATTTCATCGTCTCTTTGCCGACTGCAAAAGAACCTACGTTAAATGTTTCTTCAAAATCAGCTTCCGTCAGATTATGGAAAGCAGGATCTAAATCAGGAACACTATCCTGTTTCCATAATCCCAACGGGTCAAGGTTCGCATTTTGATGACCGCGGAAGCGGAATGCGTTGATGAGCTGCAAAACTTTAACTTGTTTTGCATCCATTGCTGGATCGCTGACAGAGGAGTGATAACGCGTAGTATCTTTCGCAAGACGGCGGAAGTAATCACGCGTCTGCGAGTGGAGTTGTTCACCGTTGAGTCCCGCATTCGGCAATTGTTGGAAAATCTCTCTCCAACTTGCATCAACGGAGTTTGGATCGGTTATATAGTCTTCATAGATCTGCTCTATGTAAGACTGGTTTGAACCAGCCAGGAAGCTTGAATCCAGCCAGTCCTTCATTGCGCCGTTCTGCATTGTGATCCCTTAAGCTTTAAAAGCTTTAGTTTTCGCCGTGGTTAACTATTACCGTTTAAATACGGTATCGATAAAAGGTTCATTTGGACGTGCTTTATGCATGTTCTCTTTTGGGTTTCGGAACCCTTCAAGGAACCTTTAAAAAACGCCCAACCGTTTTTAAAGGTTCCTCTCCTCAAGCTTTTGTCATCATTAGCAGTTGGCAACTCATACTCTTCAATTCTTTGTGCCCTCCACAAAAAAATTTCGCGGAGGGCGGACCTATTATGCACTATGTTTCAGTAACATAGACTTAATATGGCCAATAGCTTTTGTTGGATTCAACCCCTTAGGGCACACACTGACACAATTCATGATGCTATGGCAACGGAAAACACTAAAAGCATCATTCAGCTTGTCTAATCGTGAAGCCGTTTCAGTATCACGGCTGTCAATCAGGAAGCGATATGCGGCCAGTAAACCCGCAGGCCCGATAAATTTATCAGGGTTCCACCAGAATGACGGACAGGAAGTTGAACAACATGCACACAGGATACATTCGTACAGACCATCGAGTTTTTCCCTTTGTGCCGGTGATTGTAAATGTTCACGCGCCGGTGGATTTTTACCGTCATTCAGCAAATATGGGCGAATCTTCTCATATTGCGCATAGAATTGCCCCATATCTACAACCAGGTCACGGACGACCGGCAAACCTGGCAACGGACGGATAACAATTTTCTTGCCGCCACGCCGCAAAGCCGAAACAGGCGTAATGCAGGCCAGGCCATTTTTACCATTCATGTTGAGGCCATCAGAACCACAAACACCTTCACGGCAAGAACGACGGAAAGAGAGTGTTGGGTCCTGCTCTTTAAGCTGGATTAACGCATCCAGCAACATCATGTCACGCCCTTCTTCTGCTTCCAGCGTGTAATCCTGCATACGAGGAGCGCTGTCAACATCCGGGTTGTAACGATAAATCGAAAATTCAAGTTTCATAATCTATTCCTCCGCAACTGGATCATCAGCAACTCATTAGTAAGTACGCGCTTTCGGCGGGAATGCTTCACGCAGTTTTGGCTGCATGTTGACATTACGACGAGTCATGGTCTCAGTTTGCGGTAGATAGAGGGTATGGCATAGCCAGTTCGCATCATCACGATCCGGATAGTCGAAACGACTATGAGCACCACGACTCTCAGTACGGAAATTAGCAGCGACAGCCGTGGAAAATGCCGTTTCCATCAGGTTATCAAGCTCCAGACATTCAATACGTTGGGTATTAAACTCTGAGGAAGTATCATCCAAACGGGCGCTTTTCAGGCGTTCACGAATAACTTTAAGTTCTTCCAGCCCTTTCGCCATTGCATCGCCTTCACGGAATACCGAGAAGTTATTCTGCATACACGCTTGCAAATCTTTACGAATTTTAACCGGGTCTTCACCAGTACGGGTACTATTCCAACGATTCAGACGTTGCAGGGATACTTCGATGTCAGATTCGCTGGCTTCGCGGCTAGCGCCTTGCTCCATCAGCGACTCTTTCAGGTGCAAACCGGCAGAACGGCCAAACACCACCAAATCCAGCAGAGAGTTACCTCCCAGACGGTTTGCGCCGTGAACCGATACACAGGCAATTTCACCGACAGCAAACAGGCCCGGAATAACGACATCTTCACCTTTTTCATTAACCGCCAGTGCCTGACCGGTCACTTTAGTTGGGATACCTCCCATCATATAGTGGCAAGTTGGAATAACCGGGATCGGTTCTTTTACCGGATCAACGTGGGCGAAAGTACGGGATAATTCAAGAATACCCGGCAGACGAGACTCCAGCACTTCTTTACCCAAATGATCCAGTTTCAGCTTAGCATGAGGCCCCCAAGGACCATCACAACCACGGCCTTCGCGGATTTCGATCATGATGGAACGCGCCACGACATCACGACCAGCCAAATCTTTAGCATTTGGCGCATAACGCTCCATAAAGCGCTCACCATCTTTATTCAACAAATAACCACCTTCGCCACGACAGCCTTCCGTTACCAGAACACCTGCCCCCGCGATACCGGTTGGGTGGAATTGCCACATTTCCATATCCTGTACAGGTACACCCGCACGCAGCGCCATACCTACACCATCACCGGTGTTAATGTGAGCGTTAGTGGTTGATTGATAAATACGACCGGCGCCACCCGTTGCCAGAATAGTCGCTTTCGCTTTGAAATAAACCACTTCACCGGTTTCAATACAGATAGCCGTGCAACCAACAATGCTGCCATCCTGATTTTTAACCAGATCCAACGAATACCATTCAGAAAAAATAGTGGTGTGATTTTTTAAGTTCTGCTGATACAGCGTATGCAACAGGGCATGACCGGTACGGTCTGCCGCCGCGGCTGTACGTGCCGCCTGTTCACCACCAAAGTTTTTTGACTGGCCGCCGAATGGACGTTGATAAATGCGACCGTCATCCAAACGCGAAAATGGCAACCCCATGTGCTCCAGCTCCAGAATCGCCTCCGGCCCGGTCTTACACATGTACTCAATCGCATCCTGATCACCGATATAGTCGGAGCCTTTCACCGTGTCATACATATGCCACTCCCAGTTATCGTCATGGGAGTTACCCAACGCAACGGTGATCCCCCCCTGCGCGGATACAGTATGAGAACGGGTTGGGAATACTTTGGAAATCAAAGCACAGGATAATCCCATTTGTGAAATTTGTAGCGCGGCGCGCATGCCAGCGCCACCCGCGCCAATAACGACTGCATCAAACTCTCTTACTGGCAGTTTCATCTATACACCCCACACCACAATTGTTCCGTAAATCAAGTAAGACATCAGCGCGACGATAATCGCCAATTGCAGCATTAAACGCAGCGCCAGCGACTTTACATAGTCAGTTAGTACTTGCCACATACCAATCCAAGCGTGAGCCAGAATGGAAAACAGGGCCAGCACAGTGAAGACTTTAGTGATGGATGAGGCGAAGAAACCCCGCCAGACTTCATAAGTGATATCCGACGTTGTAACGACAAAGCCCAGCATATAAAGAACATATAAAACAATAATCATTGCGGACGCGCGCAATAATAGCCAATCATGGATACCCGTGCGACCCAATGCAGATGCGTTACTTACCATACCAATACTCCAGCCAGAATCGACAGAATAACAGCAATCCCGATCGCCGCTTTGGCAGAGAGACTACCGACCGCTAAGTTTTCTTCCAAGTAGCCGAAATCCATCAGCATATGACGGATACCACCACAGATATGGTAAGCCAGTGCGGTCAGAATGCCCCACACAATAAACTTGGCGAAAAATCCCGTCATAATATCGGCGGCTTGCTGAAACCCTTCTTGCGAGGAGAGAGACATTCCTAACAACCAGAGGAGAATTCCTACTGCTACGAAAGTAATGACGCCAGAGACACGGTGCAAGATCGAGGCTATTGCAGAGACTGGAAAGTGTATCGTCTGCAAATCAAGGTTGACAGGTCTTTGTTTTTTCACAATTTTGCCCACACAGCTCTTTTATTATTTTCCTTCCTCCGGACCTGGGCGGAAATCAGACAGCGATAAGAGGATACAAAGACACAACATTTAACCAAACGATAAATCCTTCATGTTAAAGAGTGTTGTGATTTAGTTACGCTGGGTGCTCCTACAGCAGGGTAATCCGGAGACCTGGCGGCAGTATATGTGCTTCACATTATTATTACAATTCCAACACAATATGATTAGCTACATTTCCACTGAACAGTGATTAAGATCACGATTCAAACATATTGCACAAAATTAATTATCTTGTTTGACAAACTTTAAACATTTATCTTACATATATGGTTGAAAACACTTTTGAGATTGATTTTTGGTAAGAGGAAAGACCTCAAGAAAAGCTAAAGTTATGTAACTGTGTAGTCCGCACGAATCATAATCATTTTTGTAGTCAATGCATAAAACATAACTCTCAAAAATTCGCTAACAACCCGAAAACCATTGTCGTCCGGGGTGAGATTTCAGCCTTAAATGTGATATTGGCCTGATTTCAGCTTTTCCCCGGTAGTACAGTGTCAGGGGACGCAGTATAAGAACCTATTCCACCAGGCATCATGAGTGTAGGCCATCTTGTCAATAAATTGGGAACACAGATTGCACCGCAACCGGAGTATGCGCACAGTCTGTAAGAGGCGATTCAATCACAAATCGCTCACCGGCGCGGGCCACGCCAAAGTGCATTCAAAAGTGATCGCTTTTGTCAGAGCACCGTCCAAGCCCGTTCTTGATGACAAAGAATGGTCGATAAAATAGCCTGATAAGATAGACTCCATACGGTGTCTTTCCGCCGTGGTTGTTAAGAGTTATAAAAATGAAAGCGCTAAGGAGACTGTAATGGCAGATAACAAAGCAACTCTAACCCCAAACGGTTCAGTTGCTATTGAATTGGACGTGCTAACACCGACCCTTGGGTCTAAAGTCATCGACGTTCGTACTCTCGGCTCCCAAGGTTTCTATACCTACGACCCTGGTTTTACTTCTACAGCATCTTGCGAATCCAAGATCACCTACATTGATGGCAACGAAGGTGTATTGCTGCACCGTGGTTTCCCTATCGATCAGCTAGCGACAAAATCTACTTATTTGGAAGTCTGCTATATCCTGCTGTATGGTGAAACGCCAACACAAGAGCAGTTTGATAAATTCAAACAAACTATTACCCGTCACACCATGATCCATGAACAGATCCATCGTCTGTTCAACGGCTTCCGCCGTGATTCGCACCCGATGGCGGTGCTGTGCGGCGTTACCGGCGCTCTGGCTGCTTTCTATCATGACGCTCTGGATGTGAACAATCCACGTCACCGTGACATTACCGCATACCGTCTGCTGTCAAAAATGCCGACAGTGGCCGCCATGTGCTACAAATACTCTATTGGTCAGCCATTCGTTTATCCACGCAATGACCTCTCCTACGCAGGCAACTTCCTACACATGATGTTCTCTACGCCATGCGAAGAATATAAAGTGAACCCTGTACTGGAGCGTGCTATGGATCGCATTTTAATCCTGCATGCGGACCATGAACAAAATGCGTCTACCTCAACAGTACGTACCGCGGGTTCTTCCGGCGCCAACCCATTTGCCTGTATTGCCGCAGGTATCGCTTCTCTCTGGGGACCTGCTCATGGAGGCGCAAACGAAGCTTGTCTACGTATGCTGGAAGAAATCCAGTCAGTTGAACATATTCCTGAATTTATTAACCGGGCCAAAGATAAGAATGATGCTTTCCGTCTGATGGGATTTGGTCATCGTGTTTACAAAAACTATGATCCTCGCGCAACCGTCATGCGTGAAACCTGCCATGAAGTGCTAGATGAACTTGGCCTGAATGACAGCCTGCTGGAAGTTGCTATGGAGCTTGAACGTATTGCTCTACACGACCCCTATTTTATTGAGAAGAAACTGTATCCGAACGTAGATTTCTACTCAGGCATTATCCTGAAAGCAATGGGGATTCCATCCACCATGTTCACTGTTATTTTCGCCATTGCCCGTACTATCGGCTGGATCGCTCACTGGAATGAAATGCATGATGATGGCGTGAAAATTGCTCGTCCACGTCAACTCTATACCGGCTACACAAAACGTGATTTCGAAAGCCAGCTTGAAAAATAATAAAAAAATCAGATTACGATAAGGGCCAAGCTGTGACTGCTCCACGCCGCAAACGGCGAGGCTTCCCACTTCTCAGGCCGCCACCGTCGATATAACGGATTTACGCGGGCCTCCGTGGGCAGAAACGACGAGTCCCGCCGCCTGTAATTCTGTTGTGCCCTTGCACCGGATGTTGAGCGCCGCATTGATATCGCGGTCATGTTCGACACCACAGCAAGGGCATAGCCAGATCCGCTTATGCAGCGGCATTTCCGGCACTTTGTGGCCGCAGCAATGGCAGGTTTTCGAGCTGGCGAACCACTGATCCAGTTTGACCAGATGAACGCCCGCCGCCGCGGCTTTGTATTCCAGTTTCTTGATGAAGCCATGCCAGCCAGCATCCCCGATAGCCCGAGCAAGGTGGTGATTCTTCATCATATTGGCCGATTTCAGCGTCTCGACAATGACCGCTTGGTTT
Source organism: Photorhabdus hainanensis (assembly GCF_018448965.1). NCBI lineage: Bacteria > Pseudomonadati > Pseudomonadota > Gammaproteobacteria > Enterobacterales > Morganellaceae > Photorhabdus > Photorhabdus hainanensis. The sequence goes on from NZ_RCWD01000044.1 coordinate 25,794, forward strand.
TCGTCAACCATTGTCCGGGAGAGTTTGTGTTGAAAATCGGCACGGGCATTGGCTACCCGTTCGTGTACCGCGGCGACCTGTAAACGTGCCTTTCGACGGTTGGCGCTGCCTTTCTGTTTTCGGGACAGGGCTTTCTGCTTGCGACGCAGGTTACGGGCGGCGTTGATAAGGTGACGAGGGTTATTCACCTTCTCCCCGTCCGACTGGATAAGATAGTGGGACAAACCCATATCACACCCTGTCACGCGGGTGATAACGCCCGGCTTTTCCGGTACATTCCAACCATCGTCACACAGGATAGCGGCGAAATATTTTCCCATAGCTGTTCGGGAGAGCGTAATGCTCTTCACTTGCCCTTCAATTTCTCGGTGTATGCGCGCCTTTATCGGTGGCAATTTCGGGATCTTCACGGCGCCATCCAGCACTTTCACCCCAATACAGTGATAGCTGGATTGCCGGCCGTGTTTGCGTTTGAACGTGGGAAATTTGGCTTGCAACTTCGGATTGAAAAAATTATCAAACGCGGTATTCAGATTGATCACCGCCTGCTGTAACGCGATGGCGTCATATGCCTTGAGCCAGGCGTACTTGCGTGATTTCTTCGCGACCGCCAGTAGCGGTTTAAGATCTTTGCGCGGATTTAAACTCACACCGTGACGTCTATAAGCATGCTTTTTGATGTGCAGCGCCTTATTGTACGCAAAACGGACCGCACCGAACTGGCCGTTAAGATACGCGGCCTGTTCGGGTGTGGGGTAGAGGCGGACTTTGGTCGCTCTTAACATATTCAGCGCTCATTGAGAAAGTGCCTTCATTTTAGCCTGTGACAGGAAGATATCAACGGGTTGTGCATTTGATATTCACGACAAAATCCCGTCGAAAGCGCTTTGATGGACGGATGATACACCCGTTACGTGAGGCATTCAGTTCAGCGGTGGCAAAGCTGGGATGTGAAAGGGTTTATCGGTCTGCACACACCGTGCCAAATCTAATCATGTTGACGTTGTAATCAATTTTCAAGATACAAGGGTTTACCGCAGTTTTTGCTAGCTTACTAGCTTAATAGCTAGGGCTTTATTCAATTGGAAAGATTATTCAGTGAAATTTGATGCCATACCAGTACGGCTTAAAGCACCGTAAAAATTGATCTCATCACCTTCCTTGTGTATGCTCGTTATCCAAGAGTGGGTACAAGCGACTTACTCTCTAAATTATCAAACGTAGCCTCTACTTGCGTGTGTAGCGAGATCACCAGGATCAAAATTCACAGTTCTATGAATCGGATAGAATAACGTTATTGATAAAAAAACGTTAGTTATGAAAAGCTTATCAAAAGCTTTGAAGCCCACCAGCGGTGGGCTTCGCTTATTTCAATGTCAGCATTAGAAAAACGTGATCACGCCGGGTTTGGAATATCGATAAACGTGACATCCAACCCATGATTATCAGCTAACCACTCCCCCAACGCCTTAATACCATAACGTTCAGTGGCATGGTGGCCCGCAGCATAAAAATGCAGCCCCATTTCACGGGCGATATGAATCGTCTGCTCTGACACTTCACCGGTAATGAAAGCATCAACACCAAATTCAGCCGCCTGTTGAATAAAACTCTGACCACCGCCGGTGCACCAGGCAAGCGTGCGAATCTCCTTAGGCGCGTTATCGCTCACATGCAACACTTTGCGACCAAGCGCCTGTTCAATACGTGAAGCTAACTCCACCGGTGATATCGGCTGATCAAATTCCCCATGCGGTACGAATGGCTCAATCAACCCAACAACTTTCGCATTAATCAGACGGGCCAATTGCGCGTTATTTCCCAGTGATGGATGAGCATCAAGCGGCAGATGATAGCCGTATAAATTGATATCATTACCGAGTAGAGTTTTCAGACGATTACGTTTCATACCACGAATCACCGTTGGCTCATTTTTCCAAAAATAGCCATGATGAACGATAATAGCATCAGCCTGATGACGAACCGCTTCATCTAATAAAGCCTGACAAGCGGTCACACCGGTAACGACTCGCTGAATATGAGTACGCCCTTCAACTTGTAAACCATTGGGGGCGTAATCCTGAAACTCACCAACATTCAGCTCTTGGTTAATCACATTTTCCAGCTCAATATTACGCATCATATTCGTCCTGTGTATTAGTTGTATGACAGTAATATACCGTTACCTGCTGCTAATTGTCAGTTGTTAGCCGTTTCTGACGGTCATAACCTGCTCTGACTGTTTTAACCATACGGGTTTATCGCTGGTTTTTATCCATATACGATACAAATAACTGTAAAAACGGACGCGATCACGACGAAACAACATCACCGGCAACGCCAAGATACCAAAAGTGACAGCGCCGATACGACGTAAAAGAACCTGATACCAAGGATATTCACGATATGAAGACATATTAGTCCTCCTTAAAATGATCCCACTTTTCCGCAGAATCTTAAAAATAATCAATATGTAAATTGTTTAAAATTTTATCGTAAAAAATGAAAATTTACCACTTATCAGACCGCTTTTAAGCCGTTATTATCGCTACATTTTCTATTTTATGTAATTTTATTACATAAAATATGATAAAAATGTAATATTACAAACATTTTATTAACAGTCAGTGAAAATCAGATTAACGATACAAGCATTTGAAAATATCCGTTTGACGCTAGCGATAAAAGCAAGGATTGCCAATATGAAGACTTTCATTGATAATCATTTTAATAAGCACAGAAAAACGATATTATTCTTTGCGCCATACTATTTTCCAAAATGTTCGTGGATTAACTATGACAGATAATAGGAGGAAAGATGAAGGTATTAACTGTTATATTATTAACATTAGTAATAAATGTTTCAGGTTGTGTCTCCAAAAAACACGCTTTTTCTATTGACTATAAAGCAAATGGCAAAACTTTTCATTTAACTCCATTATGTATAGAGGAAATTACCCCGGAAAAAGGGAATAATTACCATTCCATTTTCATCAAAGTAAAAAACAACTCTCATTGTAGTGAACCATTTAATATTTTTATAAAACAAAACGTAGGGAAAAAACTATCTGTTTTCTTTAACAATAAACCAATATTGGAAAATACCAATATCATTACGCCAATGCATGTTGAAAATGGTTTCTATCAAGCAATAAATTCAAATATAAAATTTGAAGAAATAGAAAAGCATTTAATTAATTGAAAAATAATAGCTTTTTGAAACAAAAAGCCATTATTTAAATATTTTTCAAACAATTCACATATGGAGTATTTCTTGTCAATCCTAACAATCACATTAATACTAAACGGTGGATTAGTATAATAAGTAAAAATGATTTTTTCTATATTGTAAAGTCGTAATAAATTTAACTTACAATACGAGTCGTTATAATTATTAAAATATGCATATTATACACAAAATTTTAATAATCCAATTACTTTATCAACATCATCAATAATATATGAATAATCAGAACATTTATATTCAGGATTATTCATTAATTTAAAATAACTTAAACTCCCTAACTATTCACTTTCCTATAAAGGTATCTTCTGCTGAAAAAGAGAATTATTTTTATAGTTCTAAACAAGATAGGTTTCTATTTAAGTCTTCTTTGTATTAGTCGTTTTTACACTTTTTTTACACATCCACTCACTCTTTTATCAGCATCTTTGCATCCCCTTCCCTAATCTTTATCCATCCAAGTTTTCGGGAGATAAGCAGTGAATATATTCTTCATTTCCGGCGCGTTATTAGTAGCTCTATTACTGGTTTATCTGATTTATGCGTTACTCCATGCGGAGGATTTTTAAATGGCCGCAGCCGCTTTTTTATTGATTACCAGTTTCTTACTGATTTTGATGGTACTGGCAAAACCACTCGGACATGTTATCGCCAATATGATCGACGGTAATATTCCGCGCGGGTTGACTAAAGCAGAATCAAGCCTTTGGCGTTGCTGTGGCTTACAAAAACCTGGCGGCACAGTCAAAGAGATGAACTGGCGGCAATACGCATTAGCTATCATTATCTTTAATCTGACCGGACTACTGCTGCTATTCACGCTTTTAGTCACACAGCACGCCCTCCCCCTTAATCCTGAACATTTCCCCGGACTCAAATGGGATCTGGCGCTGAATACAGCCGTCAGCTTTATCACCAATACCGATTGGCAGTCATACAGTGGAGAAAACACCCTCAGCTACTTTAGCCAGATGACAGGTCTAACAGTGCAGAACTTTCTTTCTGCGGCGACCGGTATTGCCGTGGCATTTGCGCTGATACGCGCATTTTCCCGTCATGGCGTCAAAACCGTAGGCAACGCCTGGGTTGATATCACACGTATCACACTTTATCTGCTATTACCGCTGTCTATAATTATCACGCTCGTTTTTGTCAGTCAGGGAGTGATTCAGAATTTCGAGCCGTATCAATTAGTTCACACCATTGAAGGCCAACAGCAATCAATTCCGATGGGTCCCGTCGCCTCGCAAGAAGCTATCAAATTATTGGGAACCAATGGTGGTGGATTCTTTGATGCTAATTCATCACACCCCTTTGAAAATCCAACCGCCATCAGCAATTTCGTTCAGATACTCTCTATCTTCTTGATCCCTTGCGCACTCTGTTTTGCTTTTGGGCAAGTGGTTGGCGATAACCGTCAAGGGCACGCTCTATTGTGGGCAATGAGTATCATCTTTGTCATTGCCACCGTAGGAGTCATGTATGCCGAACTGAAAGGGAATCCCCATTTCAGCCTGTTAGGCGCCAACAGTAATATCAATATGGAAGGTAAAGAGAATCGCTTTGGCATCCTCGCAACCTCAATTTATGCCGTAGTCACAACCGCCGCTTCCTGTGGGGCAGTCAATGCTATGCATGACTCTTTCACTGCGCTTGGCGGCATGATCCCAATGTGGTTGATACAAATTGGCGAAGTCGTGTTTGGCGGCGTCGGTTCTGGTTTATACGGTATGTTACTGTTCGTTCTGCTGACCGTTTTTATCGCTGGTTTAATGATAGGTCGCGCCCCTGAATATCTCGGTAAAAAAATCGAAGTATTCGAGATAAAAATGGTGGCGCTGGCGATTTTGGTTACTCCTACACTGGCTCTTTTAGGTACAGCGCTTGCCATCTCCACCGCCAGTGGACGTGCCGGTATTTTGAACCCTGGCGCTCATGGTTTCAGTGAAGCGCTCTATGCCCTCTCCTCCGCTGCCAACAATAATGGCAGTGCTTTCGCCGGCCTCAATGCCAACAGTATGTTTTACAACCTGTTGCTAACCATCATCCTGTTTTTGGGCCGCTTTGGCATGATCCTGCCAGTACTTGCTATTGCCGGTTCTTTGGTCGTAAAAAAACGCCAGCCTGCCAGCAACGGTACACTTCCCACCTACAGCACACTGTTTATCAGTCTATTGATTTTGACCATCATGCTAATCGGTGCCTTGACTTTTATTCCGGCTCTGATCCTTGGCCCGGTAATTGAACATTTACAAATCTGGCTAATGGCCCGATAAGAGCCAAAGAGAGGAATACCATGACCAACAAGCAACAGACATTATTCGAGCCTGCTTTGATTCGTAATGCCCTGATTGATTCAGTCAAAAAATGTCATCCGGCGGCACAATGGCGTAACCCAGTGATGTTTGTCGTCTATCTAGGCAGTGGGTTAACCACCATTTTATGGATTGCCATGTTAGCAGGTCAATTCAAGGGAAATACGTTGTTCACCGGTAGCATCTCGTTATGGCTGTGGTTTACTGTGCTATTCGCCAACTTTGCCGAAGCGCTGGCAGAAGGGAGAAGCAAAGCTCAAGCCGCCAGTCTCAAAGGAGTAAGAAAAACCAGTTGGGCAACCAAACTCACCTCATCCAATCATCATGCAGCCAGAGAGAAAGTCCCTTCTGACAGCCTTCGTAAAGGGGATATCGTCATTATTGAAGCCGGTGAAACCATCCCTTGCGATGGTGAAGTTATCGAAGGCGGCGCTTCTGTTGACGAAAGCGCAATCACCGGAGAATCTGCCCCAGTTATCCGCGAATCTGGCGGTGATTTTTCCTCTGTGACCGGCGGCACGCATGTGCTATCTGACTGGCTGGTGGTCGAATGTTCAGTTAATCCCGGAGAAACTTTTCTTGACCGCATGATTTCAATGGTGGAAGGGGCTAAACGTCGTAAAACCCCAAACGAGATCGCACTGAATATCTTGTTGACGGCTCTGACAATCATCTTTCTATTGGTATGCGTCACCCTGCTACCCTTTTCAATATTCAGCGTGGAAGCTAACCAATCTGGTCAACCTATCACTGTCACGGTGTTGATAGCGTTATTAGTCTGTCTTATTCCTACCACCATTGGCGGATTACTTTCTGCAATTGGCGTCGCAGGCATGAGCCGCATGTTAGGCGCCAATGTTATCGCCACCAGCGGACGAGCCGTTGAAGCCGCGGGTGATGTGGATGTGTTGCTACTGGATAAAACCGGTACCATCACCTTGGGAAATCGCCAAGCCTCTCAGTTTCTGCCCGTGCCCGGCATAACAGAACAGCAGTTGGCGGATGCCGCCCAACTCTCTTCTTTAGCCGATGAAACACCAGAAGGCCGCAGCATTGTCATTCTGGCAAAACAGCGATTCAATCTGCGTGAACGTGATCTGCGCTCACTGAACGCAACTTTTGTGCCTTTCTCCGCCATGACTCGAATGAGTGGCGTTAATGTGGAAAACCGCATGATCCGCAAAGGCGCTGTCGATGCGATCCGCCGCCATATCGAAGTCAATCACGGAAAATTCCCAGAAGCTGTGGAAATTTTGGTACAGACAGTGGCACGTAAAGGAGGTACGCCGCTGGTTGTCGCAGAAAATCAACAGGTACTGGGCGTTGTCGCGCTAAAAGATATCGTAAAAGGCGGAATTAAAGAGCGATTCAGTGAAATGCGCCGTATGGGAATCAAGACCGTTATGATTACCGGCGATAACCGTCTGACCGCGGCTGCGATTGCCGCAGAAGCCGGAGTAGATGATTTTCTGGCGGAAGCCACCCCCGAAGCCAAACTAGCCCTGATCCGCCAATATCAATCCGAAGGCCGTCTGGTCGCTATGACAGGCGATGGCACTAATGATGCCCCGGCACTTGCTCAGGCCGATGTCGCCGTTGCCATGAATTCAGGCACTCAGGCAGCTAAAGAAGCCGGCAATATGGTGGATTTGGATTCCAACCCAACCAAACTGATCGAAGTTGTCCATATTGGTAAACAGATGTTGATGACACGCGGCTCTTTGACCACATTCAGTATCGCCAATGATATCGCAAAATATTTCGCCATTATCCCGGCGGCGTTTGCCGTCACTTATCCACAATTAAATGTCTTGAATATCATGCGTCTGCATTCGCCCACTTCGGCGGTTTTATCGACCGTTATCTTTAACGCACTGATTATTGTTTTCTTGATCCCATTGGCTCTCAAAGGCGTGAGCTACCGACCAATGAATGCCTTGTCGCTTCTACGCCGCAACCTGTGGATTTATGGTCTGGGTGGTCTGATAGCGCCTTTCATCGGCATCAAACTAATAGATATGTTGCTCACTTTGCTGATACTTAAATAAAGGTGATGAAAATGATTTGGTTACGTTCTTCTATTGTGTTGTTGATATTTCTGACACTGATTACCGGCGTAGCTTATCCATTGCTGGCAACAGGTTTGTCAGAACTGATGTTCCCTTATCAAGCACAAGGCTCTATGGTAAAACAAGAGGGCCAAACCGTTGGCTCTGAACTAATTGGTCAACCCTTTGCTAAAGCAATCTACTTTCAGGGTCGCCCTTCTGCTACCGTAGATTATCCCTATAACGCTCTGGCCTCTGGCGGCAGCAATTTAGCGCCCTCCAACCCGATATTAGATAATGAAATTAAACGCAGAGTTAAGCAACTGCGTCAATTTAACCGCCAACCAGACATGCCTGTGCCGGTTGATCTGGTCACCGCATCTAGTAGCGGCCTCGATCCTCACATTTCACCCGCCGCCGCTGACTTCCAAGCACAGAGAGTCGCTGATGCCCGCCATTTACCGGTTAAAGTAGTAAAACAATTAATCAGGGATAATATTGAGCCGCCTCCATCGGAATTCCTCGGTGAGCCAGTGATTAATGTGTTAAAACTTAATCTTGCCCTTGATAATTTGCACAAGAAAAAACAGTAAGGTTGAACATGGATCAACACGAACCACAGCGCCCTGACCCGGATGAATTACTGACACTGCTTAACGAGAAACAGCGCGGTAAATTAAAAATATTTTTCGGCGCCTGCGCCGGCGTGGGAAAAACCTACGCCATGTTGCAGGAAGCGCAAAGATTGCGTTCTCAGGGGCTGGATGTGGTTATCGGCGTAGTCGAAACCCATGAGCGGCAAGGAACCGCCGCTTTACTTAATGGTCTGCCACAACTGCCGCTTAAACAGATCCACTACCGACGGCGCAGAACCACCGCCTTTGATCTCGATGGCGCCATTGCCCGCCACCCGGCCATCATTTTGATGGATGAGTTGGCATTCAGTAATCCCCACACCAGCCGCCATCCCAAACGCTGGCAGGACGTTGAAGAGTTGCTTGAGTCTGGCATAGATGTCCTGACCACCATCAATGTTCAGCATCTGGAAAGCCTCAATGATGTTGTAGGCGATATTACGGGTATCCGGGTCAGGGAAACTATCCCTGATCATATCTTTGATCAGGCGAATGAAATTGTCTTAGTTGATCTGCCCCCAGATGATCTGCGCCAGCGGCTCCATGAAGGTAAGGTCTATATTCCTAGCCAGGCAGAACGCGCCATCGAAAACTTTTTCCGCAAAGGTAACTTAATTGCATTACGGGAACTCGCTTTACGCCGGACGGCTGATCGCGTTGATGATCAAATGCGTGCTTTCCGCGACACACAAGGGCCTGAACCGGTCTGGCATACCCGTGATAATCTTCTACTATGCATCGGTAATAGCTCAGGTAATGAGAAGCTCATCCGCACTGCCGCTCGCCTTGCGGCCCGATTAGGTTGCATCTGGCATGCCATCTATGTTGAAACCCCAAAACTGTACCAATTACCCGAAGGTAAACGGCGCACTATTTTAAAAGCTCTCAGATTAGCGCATGAATTGGGGGCTGAAACCGCAACCCTTTCCGATTCAAACAAAGAAAAAGCGGTATTACGTTACGCCAGAGAACATAACCTCGGCAAAATTCTGATAGGCCGTCACTGTACCTCCAAACAGAAGTTGTTTGGCTGGCAATGGCGTCCTGGTTTTGCTGACCGATTGGGAAAACTAGGGCCAGATTTGGATCTGGTCATTGTCGCATTAGAAGAGCGCAGCCAATGGGATAAAGAGCATGACAACCGCCCTGTGAGTGAAAAATGGCGAGTACAAATTCAAGGCTGCCTGATCGCTATTGCGCTCTGTACACTTATCACCTTGTTCTCCCGAACATTCTTGCTGACCCTTGATAAAGCCAATCTTGTCACGCTTTATCTGCTTGGCGTCGTCATCATTGCGCTATTTTACGGACGCCGACCCTCAATCTTTGCCGCTTTTATTAATGTCATTAGTTTCGATATCTTCTTTGTACAGCCTCATTGGTCCCTTGCTGTTACCGATATGCAGTACCTGCTGACTTTTAGTGTCATGCTGATCGTGGGCGTCGTCGTTGGAAACCTCACAGCGGGAATGAGATATCAGGCGCGAATTGCCCGTTACCGCGAACAACGAACCCGCAATCTCTATGAAATGACCCGTGAACTGAGCCGAGCGCTGAATGAAGGAGATATTGCCCGCACCAGCTACCATTTTCTTACCAATAGTTTTCAGGCTAAAACCGGCCTCTTTTTACCCAACGACGATGGCGACTTATATCAATTGACGACAAATAATGGCGGTCATATGTTGATTGATGATGCTATTGCAAAATGGAGTTTTGATAAAAACCTGCCCGCCGGAGCGGGAACCGATACGCTACCTAGCGTACCTTATCAACTACAGCCTATTGCTACACCTTCTCAGACACTGGCTGTATTGGCTATTGAGCCATCCTATCTGCGCCAGTTACTGATCCCAGAACAACAGCGATTGCTGCAAACATTTACCGGCCTCATCGCCAATGCCTTGGAAAGATTGCAACTCTCACGCCGGGCAGAATCCGCGAAGCTGGATACAGAGCGGGAACAGTTACGTAACTCGCTTCTGGCGGCCCTGTCTCATGATTTACGCACGCCACTGACAGTCCTGTTCGGACAAGCGGAAATCCTGATGTTAGATTTATCTGCCGAAGGCTCTCCGCATACCAAACAGGTAAATCAGATCCGCCAACAAATTCTCAGCACTTCCCGTCTGGTTAATAACTTACTGGACATGGCGCGTATCCAATCGGGAGGAATTCAGCTCAATCTGGAATGGCAATCGCTGGAAGAGATCGTCGGCAGTACCTTACGTTCTCTGGAATATGCGCTCAACCGTCACCCAGTCGCGGTTTCCCTGCCATCCGATTTGCTGTTGCATTGTGATGCCAGTTTACTGGAGCGGGTATTTATCAACCTGTTGGAAAACGCAATCAAATATACCGATGATCAAACACCACTGGGCATCAAAGCGACAACCGAGAAAAATCAGATTCATATTGAAGTTTGGGATGCGGGTAAAGGCATTCCCCCGGAACAAGAACAGTTAATTTTCGATAAATTCTCCCGCGCTCGTAAAGAGTCTGCTATTCCCGGAGTGGGCCTTGGATTGGCAATTTGCCGGGCAATTATTGAAATCCACCAAGGAAAGATTTGGGCGACCAATAACGAAAAAGGTGGAGCAAGTTTTCACTTTGTTCTACCGTTAGAAAAACCGCCAGAAATTATTACTGAGGAGATGTGATTATTACCAACAATAACACCATTTTGATTATTGAAGATGAAAAAGAGATCCGACGCTTTGTCCGGTTAGCGTTGGAAGGTGAAGGCTATCGCGTATTTGACAGTGATACGCTGAAATGGGGCCTGATTGAAGCGGGAACCCGTAAGCCTGACTTAATTATTCTTGATTTGGGCTTGCCGGATGGCGACGGTATTAATTTGATCCGTGATCTGCGCCAGTGGAGCTCAACTCCCGTTATTGTTCTCTCTGCCCGTGATAAAGAAGCGGATAAAGTTGCGGCATTAGATGCCGGCGCTGATGATTATCTGAGTAAACCCTTTGGCATCAGTGAACTATTGGCAAGAGTCCGGGTTGCTTTACGTCGTTTTGCCAGAACTAATAAAGAAGAATCGATCGTTCATTTTTCTGATGTCGTTGTCGATTTGGTTAACCGCCGAATTACCAAAAACGATGAAGAACTGCATCTCACCCCGATTGAATTCCGATTATTAGGTGAATTATTGGCGAATAGCGGCAAAGTACTCACCCAACGCCAATTACTCAACCAAGTTTGGGGCCCTAATTATGTTGAACACAACCATTATTTACGGATTTATATGGGGCATTTACGACAAAAATTAGAAACCGACCCAACCAGACCAAAACATTTACTGACTGAAACCGGCATTGGCTATCGGTTTATGCCTTAATGCCTGAAACACAAATCGAATCTCTTCATGTCTCAGGCAATTAACATCTCTCAGCCAAACTTAGCTTATTTCACCTGACACACATGTTCAGATAAATAATAAGCGACAGACTCTTCGCAACAAGAACCAATAATATCGGCACCCGGAAGCGCTTGTTTAACCCTATCCTGTGCCGTGCCCATGATGACCCCTTTAGCGGCGGTTGAAAGCATTTCTACATCATTCATACCATCGCCAAACGCAATAGTTTGATTGATTGGGACGTCAAGAAACTCAGCTAACTGAATTAAAGCCTGCCCCTTCGAAACACCACTACCCATTACCTCTAGACACCAAGGAAATGAGAAAGCGACACTGACATTATCAGAAAATAGATCAATTAAATGACGTTCTAATTTAACCAACGCATCATGATCTCTCATCTTGTGAATGAAAAAGATTTTCTCAACCGCATCACAAGGCATTTCACCAGCCTGTCTAACCGCGGGATTAAAATTATCATTCTGATTAAAATCATTGAAACTATGGTGTAGCTCACTGGTTAACCATTGGGAACCACAATACATATTAATCACTAAATCCTGATCCGCCTGCGTTTCCTCAATCACTCTTTTTACGACGTGACTTGGCAAATGTTGTCTAATATCCAAGTTATTACAAGCACTGGTTAATCTAGCGCCATTCGAAGTAATCAAATGCACAGGTATATCAAAATCACCAATAATGGAATTTACATCAGCATGATGCCTGCCGGTTGCAAATACAATTTGCTTTCCCATACTTGATAAATCAGTAAGCACTTTACGGGTAAACTTACCAATTGTATCTCCTTGAAGAAGAAGCGTTCCATCAAGATCTGTGGCAATGAGATTGTACATAGAGTGTTCCAGTATTAAGGGCAGTTATCATCTAAGCTTTATTAAGCAATTCGAGCGATGCCTGCTTGGTAAATGTCATCCTTTCTTCCAGACTATGATTATCCTTTTCATAATAAATTGTTGCCTCTGAATCAATCTGAGGTCTTGGAGTTATTTTTTCCAATATTGGCATTGTGTCAAGGAATAATTGTCTGGAATAGTTAATAGCCCTTGTATAAGTATCAATAACCTCTTCAAATTCAGGGTAAATAGAAAATGAGATCTGATTGACAATTGGCCCCGCGTCAATACCTTCATTAATTTCATGGATCGTCACACCGTGGGACTGTTCTCCATTTTTCAAAGCCCAGTTTACCGGCCTTACGCCGCGATATTTAGGCAAATAGGACAAATGGATATTCAAGATTCTCTTACAAGAATTAATGAATTTTAACGGTAATATCCGCTTATGAAACACGACAAAGCATAAATCACAAGTGAAATCACCGCTGTCATAGCCGGGTAGATTCTCAACCTTATTATCTTCAATAACAGAAATATTATTTTGATAACAGAATTCGATTAATGTCTGATCAGTGCTTACAGGTTCGAATTTATCTGCCACCACGTGCGATATTTTATACTCTTTATGATTTAAGAAATACTGACAAATGAAAATTGCCAATTCTCCTTTACCACAAATTACCACTGTTTTTGGATGGCTCATTCGCAAACCTCGTTAATTTCCTTAACCACACTAATATCACTAATATTAATTAGCCCCTGCATCACCATACGCAATGAACGTATTAAAATTTCATTATCGCTTGGTGTTCGGCAAGAAATACGCAAATACTTATCAGAGTCTATATTTCCTTTGCCAGAACACTCTTTTACATATAACCCATGAATATCTAAAAGTAACTGTGATATCGTTTTTGCATCAGAAACATGCAATTTACAGTAAACAAAATTAGAATCCGTTTCATAGGCAGTAATACCTTCGATTGAATTTAATTCTTGCTGTAATTTTAACGTATCAATAATTACTTGTTCACAACTTAATTTATAACTCTCTCTATATTGAGGTAATCTCAATAAAAACTCTTCAGCAAAACCATTAATATTCCAAATGGGTAATACCGCTCTTATTTTACCAAGTAATTCCTGATTTGCAGTGGCAATATACCCGATACGAATACCACCAATGCCAAAGGTTTTACTCATGCTTCGAATAACAGATAAATTCTTATAGTTATCTAAATGCTTTAACATTGTGTCATCACGCATTTTAGAGAAATCTAAGAAAGATTCATCAACAATTAAGTGGATATTTAATGTCAATAATTCACCAGCCAAATATAACAGACTATCAATAGGTGTCAGTTTACCTGTCGGATTATTTGGTGATTCAATCACTACCACATTTGGCTGTTCTTCTTTCGCCAACGTTAATAGTTCATCAATATCTATCTCAAAATCTCTGCTCTCTTTACTATAGCTAAATATTGTTCTGTCTTTACCAAAGCAATTAGCATATTCATTAAATGAAGGTACCGTGACTAATACTTTACCTGTATAAACATCAGGAAGCCGTTTAATTATCTCAGCAGCGCCATTCGAAATACATAATTGCGTTCTCTCTATCCCAATAAATTCAGATAAAGCATGTTCGACTAAACGATTCCCGCCAGGATAATTTAAAAATATTTCATCAAAATTATTCTTTATTTCATCTTTCAATTTCTTAGGTGGAAAGTTGAAATTATAAATTAAGCCAAAGTCAATAATAGGATAACGCCAGTAACCACCGTGCCTATTTTGAATAAGATCTAATTTATTATTACTTGAGATAAAGTCACAAATAGTAAGATCATAAGTATTATCTACCTCATACCATTGAGAATGATCAACAATACTTGCTTTAAATTCAGCCATATTATTCAGCAAAGACTGTTTAAATATATCCTCATAATATAACCCAGTTGATCCGCTATTAACGTAACTTTCTAGCTCTTTAGTAACATATTCAGCAAAATTAGCGGTGCAAATATTATAAATATTTACCGTCTTATATTGACCTTCTTCAACCTGATAATGACTATCCTTAGTAGAATTTAATGCAATAATATTATCTTTATCTATTTTTGCATAAGTCCCTTCCATATTAGAGGGTGTCGCAAAAGGCCGGCATTGACAATAAACCCACAGAGATTTATTGCCTGTTATTGGGACTGACAACCCATGATAGGCTAAAAATAGCCCATAATATCAGGGCAACGGCCCTTGATAAGTTA
>NZ_RCWD01000045.1:0-40430 GCF_018448965.1 Photorhabdus hainanensis
GGGGTATAGGTGCTATGATAGGCATAACTCAGTCCGTTTAGTGGTTTGGGATTATCTACAATTGATCAGATTGCAAAAATTGGACTGAGTTCCCTCCAAGTGTTCTACTATTTTGAAAAGTTATTTAGAACATTCAGTTTGGAATTTAAAATAGAAAAAATTACAGGATGAAATAGAAAGAATAAAATAAAAATAATTTCCAAATGTTAAATGTAAATTTGTAGGGTATATTTTTGATTTGAAAATGTTGAACCACATTCTTTTTATGGACTAGACTTTAATTAGTGTGAATTGCAAGGAAGACTATTTTTGCAATAATTTAATATATTGATTATAAAATAACATTGTTTAATTTAAGGAGAAAGTGCATGAGTCACAAGAATGATTTTAAGGCTTTTTCTATTAGTAATAATGCGAATATAATTAGTCAAGAAATATATGAAGAAAGTAAGGGTTTACTGACTGGATTTCCACCTAATACTATTTCAATCGATTTATTAAATAAAGTTCTTCGCCAGTCATCAATTATATCATCTGTGGTAGCTGATTTTATCGCTACACAATCTAGCGATGATATTCTGGATGATGGTGATATAATTAAACTCACAGCCCAATTAAACAGAGCATTAGAGCAAAAAATCACAGCAGAAGTTCCAAATGCTTCATTAACACAGAAAGGTATTGTTCAGCTTACAGATGTAGTAGGCAATAGTGATACATTGGTTGTCACTCAAAAGCTAGCCCAGGAAATAATAGATTCATTGCGTGAAAATATTAATGACAGAGTGCCCAATAGCCGAAAGGTGAATGGAAAAGCATTGTCTGCTGACATTAGTCTAGAGGCTGGGGATATAGGTGCATATACCAAGGCAGAAGTTAATAATCTAATCAATGCAGTTAATAATATTCCTGTGGGAGCTCCTATTCCCTGGCCTACAGTTATACCGCCAGCGGGGTGGCTGCAATGTAATGGAGCAGAGTTCGATAAAACAGCTTACCCGCAATTAGCGGCAGCGTATCCTACAGGAAAATTACCTGACCTGCGCGGAGAATTTATTCGTGGTTGGGATGATAGCCGAGGTGTTGATAGTGGTCGTATTATTTTAAGCGCACAGACTGACAACACAAAAAGAATACAACTTTCTCAAGGGAATGAGAGAAGAAAATACCTTTCTAATTATCAAGGACCTGTAGATGGATACCAATACCCGCTCGGTAGGGATGTTACAGGCGACGCAACTGTTACATCAATTGCTAACAATACCGGCGGTCACGAAACCCGTCCCCGCAATATTGCATTTAATTACATAGTGAGAGCAGCATAATAGCCGAATAAAAATACCCTTTAAAAGCCAAAAATATAAGAAGCCGTTTTGCTTGAATGGAAAAAATATCGGGTATTGCTGAGCAGAACAGATATTTTACAAGCTTCCGATATTGAATGGCTGGATAAACTGAGGTAATAACAAAGCCGGTTAGCCCGGCTTTATTTTTTTATTCTGAAAACTAAATCTGTCACTGGTGAGCTATTTCTTTTCTGGCTAACTCAGCTAGAAAAGCAGAGCGGTTTTTGTAGTGTCCGTTTTTTTCAATGTAGCGATCTATAGCAGTTAATAGATTGCCAGGCATAGTTAAATTGAACTTTATGGCTTTTGACTCATATTTCGCTGGATCTAACTCGATGAGGGCAATAACCCCTCCATCTTCAGACAAGCGAGGATCACCGATGTAATCAGAAGAGTTTTTAGGGGCGGGGACATAGCCGCCGTGTTCGATTAAAACTTCCATGTGCTGCGCGAACGCTTTTTCAGCATCCCGAATAGCATCTTCTAAGGTATTGCCAGCAAAGAAACAGCTTTCAACATCGGGGAAGTAACCGTCAAACCCATCTTCTGTTTTAAATATAAAGAGTGGATAAATCATAGTATTACCTCTTAATTTGATCATGAGCTTTGCAGAGAAAGGGCGGCATAACTGTGTTCAGCCCTGAAATATTTTGTGCCTGCCGGATAACACCTTTTGATGAGTCTTTTCTTGGGGGCGGTATTGTGATTATTTTTGCAACACCGGGTTTAGTTAGAGTGATGTGACTACCGTCTTGTCTGGCCTTAACCCATCCGTCAGCTATTAGGAGTTTTATTAGCTCTGCACTACCCATAAATCCTCCGTTTGGTTAATGTATGAGTATAATACCTATACATTAATTCTATTATCAATATATTTGTGGGTGTTATGCCTACTTTTTATGGGTGTGAAACATGATCAATGTAACAATCAGAGGCCGAAAAGGTGATAACGGACATCCAATTACACTAATTGAAGCTTCAAATATCATTGATAATTGGTTATCAGAAATATATAAAAAGGAGGAAAGGTGTGGTTAGTAAATAACGTCGGTTAGTCCGGCTTTATCTTTTTAGATTTTGAGGTGTACTGGCTAGGGAAACCAGTTAGGATTACGATAGGCTAAGACCCTCACATAAAGTCATCAGAGTAATTCACAAAAGAGGCACTCAGAATTAGATGCTTGTTGTCATTTAGAAAAATTCAACCTTTCGGTCCAATACCCCGTTTCCGTAGTTTCTTACGCTAATTACTTGCGAAACTTTTCTATGAGATGACAGGAATAAGAGAAAAATAATTTCCAGATATTAAATATAAATTGGCTGTATATTTTAGATTGTAAAATGTTGAACTATTTATTGCTGCCAATGATACAAAAACGGTTAACCTTATAAGTAATAAGAACACAGTATTATATTTTTCCTGAACTAGACTTTTATTAGCCTGAATTACAGGGGATTATTTTTACAATAATTTAAGATGTTGATTATAAAATAACATGATTTAATTTAAGGAAAGTATATGAGTCAAAAGAATGATTTTAAGGCTTTTTCTATTAGTGATAATGCGAATGTCATTAGTCAAGAAAAATATGAGCAAAGCCAGGGGTTGCAGACAGGGTTTTCTCCAGATAATGTTCCCACTCACTTATTAAATAAGGCGTTGCGTCAGTCATCAACCATATCATCTGTTGTCGCTGATTTTATCGCGACACAATCTGGCAATGATGTTCTTGATGATGGAAATGTAGCCAAACTCACCGCTCAATTAAATAAAGCGATAGAACAAAAAATTACGACAGACATTCCCAGTGCTTCATTAACACAAAAAGGAGTTGTTCAGCTGACAAATGTGATTGGCAATAGTGATACATTGGCAGTGACGCAAAAATTTGTTAAGGAAGAAATAAATTTATTACGTGAGTATACTTATACCCGTGAAGAGATAGATAACCGGATTAAAGCTGCCAGTGAAATTCCTGCTGGTTCTCCTATTCCGTGGCCGTTGCCCTATCCACCTGTTGGCTATCTCACTTGTAACGGCTCATCTTTTAATAAATTGCAGTATCCGAAGTTGGCGGAAGCTTATCCTGACGGTAAATTACCTGATTTAAGAGGCGAGTTTATTCGGGGATGGGATGATGGCCGTGGTGTTGATCCCGGTCGGGTGTGCGGTACGTGGCAAACAGATACAATGCAGAAATTAGGTGGGGCACTTGAAGGCGGTAATGACATCGGCATGATGACTCGGCCACATGACAGCACGAGCGGCGTGTTTTCGGAAGGGCCGGCTCGTAGAATCGTTTATCAGCGAGTTGAAGGTACCGGGTATGTAATCTATTTTGATAATTCAAATGTTGCGAGAACATCACATGAAAATAGACCCCGTAACATTGCATTTAACTACGTTGTAAGGGCTGCATGATTATAGTGGCCGAAGCAGTTTGAAGTAAGAATAAAGCCGGTTAGTCTGGCTTTATTTTTTTATTCTGAAAATAGAGAAAGGGTAATGTATCGTATTTATGCTATGAAATTGCAGAATAGTATCAATATCCTTAGATACTTGTGTCTAGATGCCAGAAGATTCAGTTTGGAACCGGAGGCAAAAAAAGTTACAGGAAGGTATGGAGAATAAATGCAGTTATTTTAGTAATGTATAAGAACTATCCAGATATGCTATTGTCTAATTGATGAACTATATGAGTTTCACTTGATTTGTAGAAATGAAACTTTGTTATTAATATTCAAGTAGAAGTACGCACTATGACATGGATTTATCAACAGTACAGTGGTGAAATTTATCACGATACAAAGCTTATTGGCCACGGTTGGAGTGGTCAGGGTATACATAAGAATAATCCTGCATCAGAAGGTATAAAAAGCTTAGGTCCTATACCCAGAGGTTATTATAAAATAACCGGTGAAAATAACTCAAAAGGCCCCATGACTATTATCCTTGACCCATGTAGTTGTAATGATATGCATGGCCGTAGTGCTTTTAGAATTCACGGTGCTAGCAGAAAAGATCCCCAACCTTCATCAGAAGGTTGTATAATTCTTAATAGAGATATATGACGTGAGATATTGCTCTCGCACGATACGGATTTGGTTGTCGAATGAAAAGATTAATATTGATATTAACTGCGATGCTTTTTACGGCTAATGTTGTGGCGGGAACAAGATCTGATGGTTGTGCAGATATTAACGGTTGGAATGTTCAACAAGTAATACAGAAAGCTGAACAAAAAGATATTATTAAGTCTGATAACGTTGATATCTCAAAGAGTGCTAGCATTCTGTTAAATGAACTTCCTCTGAAACACAATGGTAGGATAATTACGTTAAATGATGGAGTGGAAGGGGAAAAACTCTCTACTGAGGTGATAAAGGTCTCTTTGTTTGATAAATCAAGAAATTCGACAGTAAATATTATTGCTGTCGCTCTAGTATCAAACATCGAATGTTCGTTAACAGATCCTAGTATTATAGTCATTCCATAAATCTATTCTATCAAGCAACGGAATAGATAAGGAAATAAAAGCCGGTTAGCCCGGCTTTATTTTTATCCTGAAAACTGAAAATAAAAAGGGTAATGTTCTGTATTTATGCAGTGAAATTTCAGAATAGCATCGATATTCTTGCATGGGATTTTACAGGATGAAATAGAAGAAATAATAAAGAAATAATTTCCAAATATTAAATATAAATTAGCGGGATGTTTTAGATTCTAAAGTATTGAACTACTTATTACTGCCAATGATACAAAAACGATTAACCTTATAAGTAATAAGAACACAGTATTATATTTTTCCTGAACTAGACTTTGATTAGCCTGAATTGCAGGAGACTATTTCTACAATAATTCAAAATGTTGATTATAAAGTCACATTATTTAATTTAAGGAAAATATATGAGTTCTAAAAATGATTTTAAAGCTTTTTCTATTAGTGATAATGCGAATGTCATTAGTCAAGAAAAATATGAGCAAAGCCAGGGGTTGCAGACAGGATTTTCTCCGGATAATGTTCCCACCCACTTGTTAAATAAGGTATTACGTCAAGCGTCAACCATATCATCTGTCGTCGCTGATTTTATCGCGACACGATCTGGCAATGATGTTCTTGATGATGGAAATGTAGCTAAACTTACTGCTCAGTTAAACAAGGCGATAGAACAAAAAATTACAACAGATATTCCCAGTGCTTCATTAACACAAAAAGGTGTGGTTCAGTTGACAAATGTGATTGGCAATAGCGACACATTGGCGGTTACACAAAAGCTTGTTCAGGACGTAATAAATTCATTACGTGAAGAGATTAATATACCTGTGGGTTCTCCTATTCCCTGGCCGCTAATCTATCCACCTTTCGGTTATTTCATTTGTAATGGTTCACCTTTTAATAAATTACAGTATCCGAAGTTGGCGGAGGCTTATCCTAGCGGTAGATTACCTGATTTAAGAGGCGAGTTTATCCGCGGATGGGATGATAATCGAGGTGTTGATGGTGGTCGTGGGCTTTTGTCTTGGCAGGGAGATGCAATCAGAAATATTACGGGGTCGACTCAAGTTATACATGCCCAGATGGGCGGTGCTCCTCAGACGCCTGTTGTGATTGGGGTCATGGCATCGTCGCGATATGCTACGGCAGAAACACGTTCAGCAAATGGCGGCGCTAGTTCTGATCTTACCTATTTTGACATTGATGCATCAAGACAAGTCCCAACCGCTAACGAAAATCGACCTCGTAACGTGGCATTTAACTATATTGTAAGGGCAGCGTAATTTTAGTGGACGGTACAGCTTAAAGTAAGAATAAAGCCGGTTAGTTTGGCTTTATTTTTTTATTATTTTTATATCCAGATGACCTTAATTCAGAAATACAAAAAGTGTCACCGTTTCCAGCGGATATTGACACTAGCGATGCTGGTTTATGCACTAATTATGTGAATCCAAGAAGTAAATTTTTTAGTTATTTCAAGTGAATCTAAGAAATCACCAACTTTACTTGAATTAGAATGCGATCTATGGCTTCCAGAAATAATTCCCAATTTCATTATATTTCCTCACGTGATATATTTAGAATACCTTTTAACACCAATATCAAAAACCAATTTCGCTATAAAAATTAAAATCAATGTTACCAAAGTTTGAATAAAAACCCATTTCATACTCATTATTCCACTTGCTACTGAAGCTGGAACGCCCGTTATAAATAGACACGGAAGTATGAACATTAAAATAAAACGAACTACACCATGAAAAGATTGTTCAGGTCTCACCAATACTTTAAAACAAGGATTTGAGTTCTTAATACTAACTAATGAAGCTGTCCAAAATATTGTTGTTCTTATGATCCATGTAATTGAAGTAAGTATTAGGACTCCTTCTAATGCCATTATAAAATGTAGAAAAACCAACAAAATATTAGTACCAAGGTAAATATGTACAGTAAAAAATAATACTAAAGAGAGGAATGACAACAAAAAATGCTCAAATGCAATATTTGTAGTAACATATAGAAATTGAGTATTTATAGGTAACGCCAAATGAGGTTCTAATTTTAATGATTTGACTTTTTTAACCAGCAAGAGGCTTCCTTTACCAAATAAAAAAAGATAAAAATTATCGACTAAACATACCGTAGTAAAAAATATAATAACAAAATCATCAGATAAAATATAACCTGAAGATTGTGAATTTAAAATAGCATACCAAAAGAAAGCTTGTGCTATATAGTAACTAAAATTAACAGAAGCGGATAACCAAAAATTTAATGGGCTTTTTTTTGCTTCTGACAATCCACTTTTAAAACCAATAAATATAATTTTAAGCATTGCCATTATACCCTTGATTGTATTTTAACATATAATTCCAGATAAAATTAAAAATCATCATTAAGAGCATCATGATTAAAAATCCATTAAATATAAAATAAATAGATATTGAATTTGTTGCAATTTTAACTGGAATATAGGTGATATATTGAAATGGAATATAGTTAAATATTGATTTTAAAGAATCACCAAACACATCCAATGGTATTAACGCACCTGAAAGGACCCATGATAAAGTATCCTTAATAATTATAAAAGAATACGAGCCTCTAAATTTGAATGCCATACATGACAATATCATTGTTAAGTACAAGTTGATAAACAACCCTATACATAAAGAAATAAATAGATATATAAAATTAGGAATATCCTTTTGGTATATAATTATAAATGAAATTAATGGTGACATTATAAATAATCTAGCTAATATCTGTCCCAAAGCATATTCCGAATAATATAATAGTATTGATTTTGGCATTGTAATTAGTCTATCTATACTACCATCTTCAATATGGAACGATAAATTTTCTGGAAATCCAGTAATACTTGTCAATTGAAATATAATAACAGACCATAATATATAAACTATTATCTCATCATGCGTATAGTTAACAAAACCATTTGATTTTGTCATGGTGTCCCAAAAAGATAGTTCAACCGCATATAATGTTACAATTATAAATAAGTAGCCAAATATTATATTCTTCGCCCTAATGGTTTCAATAAAAGAAAACTTAATTATCACAGAAAAGCCCCTCTAGATATAGCGCATTCTTTTCTTTTGAGTTATTTTTATTTAGATTTATTTTTGATATTTCACCATCCTTCAAGAAGATAATATCCTTGCAAACATCTGCAATATCTATCATATTATGTGATGTGATTAGTATTTTACTTTCATTATTTTGAGCATAATCTTTTAATATGTTTCGTAATAGAATTTGTGACTCTATATCTAATCCAATTGTTGGTTCATCCAATATCAGTAATTTTGGCCTATTAAGAAAGTGTATTAATAAGTTGGATTTCACAGATTGACCTAAAGAACACGTTTTTGCAGGTTTTTTTGCTATACTTCTAAGGTTCAACATTTCTATCATCTTTTCAACACTATTCTTATCATAATCACGTTTATATATCTTAGAAAAAAGCTCAATATTCTCATAGAGAGATAACTCCTCCCAAAGCATTGATTTATTGCCAAAAACGATACCAAGATTAGATAAAAGATTAAGAGGTCTTCCACTTGAATTAATGCCAAAAACGGTAATGTTTCCAAAGTTTGGAGTTAAAATACCGGAAATCAGTTTTATTAAAGTTGTTTTCCCTGCGCCGTTCTTTCCCAGTAATCCTATAATCTTGCTATCGTCAAATATTTCAATATTTATATTTTTAAATAAAACCACTTCGACTTCATTTAATGAAAATATATTTTTAAAAATATTTTTCTTAATTTCTCTACTTTTATAACTAAAGCATAAATCAGTGATTTTTATCATTTTAATTCACTGTCTTTGTAAGTAATATGTGATTATTATGAATGATATATTCTTTTACTTTACTATTTTTACTATAAACAATAAATTTCTCTTTATCTATATTCATTATTCTTTTCGCATAATCTTGCACTTAAAATAACTTACCCAATACTTCACCAGTTGCTAAATGCCAACTTAAAATATAGCGGCTTTAACTGAATTTATATTAAAATTAATATTTGTTGTCAAATTAGAAAACAAGTTTGTTAACAAAAATGCTGAACCACATCACAGAGCGGACTCCTTATTAGATGCTGTACTTACTCTTTTATGTAAAAATTTAAAACCACCGGCTTTAACTGGTGGTTTTATGATGGATGGGTTTTAAGCGATTGTTAAAAGTCATAGTTTTAACTCCAGGGTTTAATCGGTATCAGGTTTTAACAGTTGTTTTACCACTTTTTACGTCTGCTTTTTATCAATTTTAATCATCATGGTATATCTGGTTTTATGTTTAAAAACATTAATTATACTCGCTTTCTATCTTTACTGACGCTGTTTCACTGGCAATCCTAAATAGTTTTCATCAGTCGCTACCATTCATGTTTTTTCGGATAATCAGGTTTTTTCAGAACTTAAATTCTGCCATATTAACCGTTTTCACCGTTTTTTTATTTTGCTATCTTTTATGGTTTACTTCATAAAATAACGGAGAGAAAACACTTAAATACCAATCTATTCGGATAATGTTTTTGTGTTCTAATTTTTCAACTCACTGTTAATGGTTAATGGGTTTCGACTGAATTAGATTAACTATCTTTCTAGAAAACATATTTATTATTAATTTTAATTAGCTGTTAAAAAGATGATAAACCGGTAAAATGATTCTCATGCCGAAAATCTTCTTACTTTTTAATTAAAAAATAATTTAATAAATGACTTTAACAAAACAGCATTTAAAAATATAATAATGTTTTCTGTTTTCTGTTTTCTGTTTTCTGTTTTCTGTTTTCTGTTTTCTGTTTTCTGTTTTCTGTTTTCTGTTTTCTGTTTTCTGTTTTCTGTTTTCTGTTTTCTGTTTTCTGTTTTCTGTTTTCTGTATAGCCCTCACAGACGAAAATATCTCGCGATAAATTACTATAAATCGATCATTTTGTTTAGTATATTAAACAAAACTAGGCGGATTTTCGGACTAAAAACCAAAGTTTTCGCTTTTTAAAACCATATACTAAACAGTGAGTCAGCGTAATGAACCAGTATATTGATTTTAATTCAACTATTTATCCATTCCCTCCTAAACCTGCTTTTCTCAGTAAGGATGAAAAAAAACATTGCCGTGAAAAAATTAAACGCCTTTTGAAACAGCAGGATGCTGTTATGGTTGCACATTATTACACCGATCCTGAGATCCAGGCTTTAGCAGAAGAGACCGGAGGATGTGTTGCAGATTCACTGGAAATGGCTCGTTTTGGTAATAATCATCCCGCTTCTACTTTATTAGTTGCCGGTGTGCGATTTATGGGGGAAACCGCCAAAATTCTTAATCCTGAGAAACGTGTTTTAATGCCTACGTTGGAAGCTGAGTGTTCTCTAGATCTTGGTTGCCCTGAAAAAGAGTTCACCCAGTTTTGTGATGACAATCCTGATCGTACCGTGGTGGTTTATGCAAATACATCAGCAGCAGTTAAAGCACGGGCGGATTGGGTTGTGACTTCAAGTATCGCTGTTGAGCTGATCGATTATCTGGATAGTCAGGGGAAGAAGATAATTTGGGCGCCCGATCGCCATTTGGGGAATTATGTCCGTAAGCAAACAGGAGCCGATATTCTTTGTTGGCAAGGGGCTTGTATTGTTCATGATGAATTTAAAACTCAGGCTTTGATAAGGGTAAAAGGTCTGCATCCCGATGCCGCGGTATTGGTTCATCCTGAATCGCCGCAAGCTGTTATTGAGTTGGCTGATGCTGTTGGCTCGACCAGTCAATTAATCAAAGCCGCGCAATCTTTGCCGCATCAGAAACTGATTGTGGCAACGGATAAAGGTATCTTTTATAAAATGCAGCAAGCATGTCCTGAGAAGCAGTTATTTGCAGCGCCTACGGCTGGGGAAGGGGCGAGTTGCCGTAGTTGCGCTCATTGTCCGTGGATGGCGATGAATGGCTTACAAGCCATCGTTAAGGGTCTGGAACGGGGAGGGGATCAGCATGAAATATTGGTTGAAAAAGAGTTGCGGGAAAAGGCACTGGTTCCTTTAAATAGGATGCTTGATTTTGCAACTCAGTTAAAATAGAAAATTGAATAATGAGAGTAATATTTTATTGTAGATAATAATAGGATATAACAGATGGATTTTTTCAGTATTAACAACATATTAGTCAATATACCTCTGGGAAAGGGAGGATATGATTTATCGTGGATTGAAGCAGTAGGTACGATCGCCGGTTTGTTATGTATTTGGTTTGCCAGTCAGGAAAAGATAATTAACTATTTGTTTGGACTCATTAATGTCACATTATTTGCTGTGATTTTCTTTCAAATTCAACTTTATGCCAGTCTATTGCTGCAATTATTCTTCTTTGCGGCAAATATTTATGGTTGGTATGCCTGGAGCAGGGTTAATGATCAACAGCAGATTGAACTTAAAATACGTTGGTTAAGCTTGAATAAGGCGGCAATAATTGGTCTAATTTCCGTGCTATTAATTGCCATGATGACTTTTAATATTGATCGGGTCTTTGGCTATCTGACTCAGATTGCCGTTATGATGATGCAAAAATTTGGCTTTAATGTTCAGATGCCGATGTTGGAGCCTGATGCGTTCCCATTCTGGGATTCGACAATGACGGTGCTATCCATTGTGGCAATGGTTCTGATGACCCGCAAATATGTTGAAAACTGGTTGGTGTGGATAGTTATCAATGTGATAAGCGTTGTTATCTATTTCCATCAAGGCGTGCTGGCAATGTCGTTGCAGTATGTGATTCTGTTGGGCATTGCATTTAATGGCTCCCGTTTGTGGATTCAGGCGGCTAAGGAAAACCATTCTTTGCCATTATCCCATAGGAAATAGTTTCCTAACTATGCCAGAGAATTGTTTTGTCGATTTCTGGCATATTTTTAGGTATTTACTTTGATAATTCTCATTTCTAAAGATATTTCAACCATAAGAATAGAGCTAACCACATTTAACTATATCTTTCTATGTCTTGAGTTAGGCATTGATTTATTTATTCTCTACAAAGAATATTTACAGTTTGGCTTCTAACAGTTAGATTAAAATCACAAGATTGCTTTAATTAAATATACAAAGATGTTAGATGAGAGAGGGCTATGAATTATCAGAATGATGATATAAGAATTAAAGAGATAAAAGAATTATTACCTCCTGTGGCACTACTTGAAAAATTTCCAGCAACTGAAAAGGCTGCATTTACAGTGCGTAAGGCTCGCAAAACGATTCATCAAATTCTGACGGGGGAAGATGATCGTCTGTTGGTTGTGATTGGTCCATGTTCTATTCATGATCCTAAAGCAGCAATGGAATATGCCGGGCGGCTGAATGAATTGCGTGAGGAGCTGAAAGAGGATCTGGAAGTTGTCATGCGAGTTTATTTTGAAAAACCGCGCACAACCATTGGCTGGAAAGGGTTAATTAATGACCCTCATATGAATCACAGTTTTGATATTAATGATGGTTTGCGTTTAGCTCGTCAGTTGTTGCGGGATATTAATGACATGGGGCTACCGGCTGCGGGTGAATATCTGGATATGATTTCTCCACAGTATTTAGCCGATTTGATGAGTTGGGGAGCAATTGGCGCTCGTACAACGGAATCTCAGGTCCATCGTGAGTTGGCTTCTGGTCTTTCCTGTCCGGTTGGTTTTAAAAATGGCACCGATGGGGCGATAAAAGTTGCCATTGATGCGATTAATGCGGCAGGTTCTCCCCACAGTTTTCTTTCTGTCACTAAGTGGGGACATTCCGCGATTGTGAATACCAGCGGAAACAACGATTGTCATATTATCCTGCGTGGTGGTAAAGAGCCGAATTATAGTGCCGAACATGTTGCTGCCGTGAAGCAAGGGCTGGAAAAAGCAGGTTTGCCGGCAAGGATTATGATTGATTTCAGTCATGCCAATAGTTCTAAACAATTTAAAAAGCAGATGGATGTGTGTTCAGATGTGAGTCGGCAGCTTATCGCTGGGGAGAAAGCGATTATTGGTGTTATGGTAGAAAGTCATTTGGAAGAGGGAAACCAGAATCCGGATAGCGGTCTGCCATTGGTATATGGCAAAAGTATCACTGATGCTTGCATTGGTTGGGCCGACACTGAAATTTTGCTACGTCAATTGTCGTCGGCAATAAAAGCGCGTCGTGGCTGATAACATTTTTCCAAGGTAAAAAACCGGAATCGACAACTCCGGTTTTTTATGGTTGCTGAAAGATATGTTGTCAGCAATTTTTTATAGCAAGGAAATTACTTTGCCTTACCTTGGTTAGCTACCGCTGCGGCTTTTGCTGCGATTTCATCAGCGTTGCCCAGATAATAATGCTTGATTGGTTTCATGTTTTCGTCGAATTCATAAACCAAAGGTACTGCTGTTGGGATATTCAGTTCAAGAATGGCTTCTTCGCTCATATCGTCCAGATATTTAACCAACGCGCGCAAAGAATTACCGTGCGCTGCGATAATCACTTTTTCACCTTGAGCAACACGCGGTTTGATAATTTCTTCCCAGTAAGGGATCACGCGTTCAATAGTCGTCGCCAGACTTTCAGTCACGGGTAACTCTTCTGGTTTCAGATTGGCATAGCGTGGATCATGGCCTGGGAAACGTTCGTCATCTTGAGTTAAATCTGGTGGAGTGATAGCAAAACCACGACGCCACAGTTTAACCTGATCATCACCGTATTTAGCCGCAGTTTCCGATTTGTCCAGACCTTGTAAAGCACCGTAATGACGTTCATTTAGTTTCCAGCTTTTTTCCACCGGCAACCACTGTTGATCAACTTGATCCAGAATGTTCCACAGCGTATGGATAGCGCGTTTTAACACGGAGGTGTAGGCAAAATCAAAAACAAAACCTTCTTCTTTCAACAGTTGCCCTGCTTGTTGAGCTTCGGCGCGACCTTTTTCAGATAACGCGACATCAGTCCAGCCAGTGAAACGGTTCTCTTTGTTCCACTCGCTTTCGCCATGTCTTACCAGAACCAGTTTAGTGACAGCCATAGCTTAAACTCCTTAAAAATCAAACTTAATGATAATTGAACGCATTATATTGCCCTATGCGCCAGAACAGCAATCAATAGTCTTGTTTCAAGCTTTATTTGCTTGGAAAGCTGAATTTCTTGCAGATTGCTGAATAGATACCGGGCAAATTTGACACGTTTATAGTGCGCTCACCAACTTGATTGGGTAAGTAAAGAACAGCAAATGAACTAAATTGAGCGCGAAATGGAACCCAACAGCGACCCACAGACGGCCGCTCCACATCCACGCTAGCCCATATATTAATCCTGCAAGCGTAGCAAAAATCATCAGTAATGGGCCGCCGACGAAGTGTGCGCCGCCAAAAATTACAGCAGTGATGATCAGGGCGAAATAGGGGTTAATCCACTGACTTAACCTCTGTTGGATATAGCCACGGAATAGCGCTTCTTCTGCCAGAGAAACGAAGAAAATATTTGCCAGCATAAACATTGGCAACCATTGTGGCATATGCAGTTCAACCGCTAATCCTCCAAGAGCTGTTGCAATACTCAACAGTACAGGAATCGCTGTAACTAAGATTATCCATGCATAAGGCTGAATTTTGGTCAATGGCTTTGTTTTAAATAGGCCAGGCATGCAACATAACAGCAGGAAAGGAATGAGTGCTTTATCAAAGTTGAAATACATTGAGAATGGGGCGCTATGAGGGCCTGCCTGAATTTTATCGAGATATTTCAGGTTATTAAAACCGGGGAGCAGATGTAGGAATAATGCCGCTGCAAAGGCGAGTAATAGCAGTTCAGTGGTTATTTTAATGATGCTATTTTGCTGAAAATAGATACGTAGCGCACCTAACAAAAATATAATCGCAATAGTGGCGATTGCCGGATAAATCATAGTTTGCGTGACGAATCCGGTAATAATCGCAGCCAGTAGAACAATAAGCGCAGTTGTGCGGTGTATAGCTAATAACGCTAGTGATGTAGCAAGTAAACCCCAAATCATATAATTTCCCTTTATTTTTAACAAATTAAAAAACGATCTGAAAAGCAGACCAAAAATCGATGATGGATGTTATTTAGTGAGCAAAAAATAATAATGCATAATAACTAAATTGCGATGCTTTTTTAACTGGTCGGAGAAGAAATCCATCGGTGACAATTATTTTTTCGTCAAAATTCGGTTAATGGAAAAGCCGCGTTATTAATAAGGTTTATTTCTGATATATTGGACAGATCAGCCACTTGTATAAATAACCGGTGGCTGTCAGGTTGAGCTTGATCGAGTACAAATCTGCTTATTTTCGTGTACTGATTTTAATCTTCAACTCACCTTTATTATCTGTTAATCCGGCGCCATAACGCCCATTTAAGTCGTCATTGATACAAAGCTCTAATTTACCAGATAACCCACTCGGGACACTAGCTTCACGGCCAATCAAAAAAACGGTTTCACCGACACGGCCTACCAGTGCTCCTACTGGCTGGCCTGGCAACGTGTAGTCTTCCTGGGCAATATGAGCCTTATCTCCTTCAGCCTGACAATCGTTATACTGTGGGTTAAAAGACCATGTGCCGCTGAGATAGGTAATTGTGGTTGTCAGATTTGTATTAACTGTCACATCGCTATTCTGCCAAGGTTTATCCGCAGATACAGATATGGTTACTGGATACAAAATATTGGCCGCTAATTCAGCTTCTTGGGCTTCAAAGCCAGCTCCACCCAAGGCTGCGATTAACTCTGGGCGAGTTGTTGCTGGATACACTTTAGGATCAAGCAACATTTGACCAATGTCTAGCAGATCAAGCGTTGAGAAGTGCTTGTGCAGTGCAATTGCAATCTCGCTAATAGGGAAGTCAAGCTGGCGTAAAATAGCGGCGATATCAATGGGGTAGAGTGGGGTCAGAGAGACTTCACGTAGAGCATTAGCAATAGTGTTGTTATCCCTTTTAGATTGCAATGTATCTATTAACATCGCCTTGGAGACTGAGGTCATAGTAATGCTCCTTATTTTTATTTAAATAAACTCATGATACAACTACTGCCTACCATAAGTTTCTAGTAGGGCAGCGGTTATTTCGCTGGCGCTGATGGATGGGTAGGCTGATTTTAATCCTTGCCCGGTTTCTGTTGCGGAATAACCCGCCAGCGCCATAGCGCTGCCTAATATTTTGGTTTGGGTTGCAGGATATTCAGTGATTAATCTCTGTCCGCATTCACTGCCGGATAGGTGTTCGTCATACGCTTTCTGAGCCAATTGTTCTAGCGTTAATGCTTTGCCATATATAGCCAGTAGTATTTCGGTTATTTCGCTGGCGCTGATGGATGGGTAGGCTGATTTTAATCCTTGCCCGGTTTCTGTTGCGGAATAACCCGCCAGCGCCATAGCGCTGCCTAATACTTTGGTTTGGGTTGCAGGATATTCAGTGATTAATCTCTGTCCGCATTCACTGCCGGATAGATGCTCGTCATAGGCTTTCTGAGCCAATTGTTCTAGCGTTAATGCTTTGCCATATATAGCCAGTAGTATTTCGGTTATTTCGCTGGCGCTGATGGATGGGTAGGCTGATTTTAGCCCTTGCCCGGTTTCTACGGCTATATAGCCTACTTGCGCCATAGTTGCTGCGAGCATATTCGCCTTGAGATCAGGGAAGGATTTAATTATCCGTTTGCCGCAATCATTGCCATTCATCTGCTGTTGATATGCCGACTGTGCAATTTGTTCTGGTGTTATCACCACCTCTATTGCCACTCCGTCACTCCAGATACTTGGGATTGATGTTGCGGTGGCATCCGGCATACTAGCCAGATAAAGTTGATATGTTCCTGTAATCGGGATCGGTGGTAAAGGGATATGAGCTCGTCCAGTTGTGGAACTCACGGTTTGTTGATATATCCATGTACTGTTTGGCGCCTGTAAGCTGAGTAAATAATGGGTAGTATCGGGGCTACATTGCCATTGAATCTCTATGCCGCCAGATTGGTAATTAGCCTGAATTTGCTGAGGAGTCTCCAGACGTAACCATTGCTGAACCTGACAAAGTTCGCTGGCAATATAATTAGGGTTGTTCAATGCTGCTAATGAGAAACGATATTTCCCGGCAGGTTTCAGCTTATCGAAAATAATAGTCACTGAATTCTGTGGAGCGGCAATTGAGAGGTTTTCGGTTTGTCCATCTCTCTCGATTTTTACGTTATAGTGACTGGCACCTGTTACCAGATTCCACTGCAATATAAGATTAATATCTTTTTCAATAACGGGCTTTGTTTCTAAATTGATGTTTAATTCCGGTATTGGCAGACGATGTTGCTGTAATTGATTTTCTGAGCTGGTAAAGTCTTTCCTGGTGGCGGCTACTGACCAGGTATAAACGCCAGCGGCTAATTCCGGCGTGATAGGTAAAATAAATGAATTATTGTTGTGATTTAGTTCTTTCTTGAATAATGTTTCATTATTTGGCGCTTTTAATTTGACCTGATAACCGTCAGCATTTTCCGTATAACCCCATTCGAATTTAGCCTTATTATCCTTATATTCATAGGTTGCTGACAAATTTTCAGGTGGTTTGGGATCAGCAGGCTTGGGGGGATTGGGAGGTGCTGGTTTGCTGTCAATTTCATCTTTAATTTTATTGATAATGCCACCTATGACAGTCGCTCCCGCTGCTACGCCCCCGGCAGCGGCTAAAGCTTCTGCACCGCTCTGGATTGCTTCTGTTAATGCAGCGTCAACCAATCCTTCACACAGTAATGTCATGGCATAATCAGCGGCTTTCTCGGCGGCTGTCAACGTTAGAAAGGTAGCGATAGCTTCACGATTTTCCAATAGCCCTTTAACAAAAGATTCAGCCGCGCTTTTCAGCGCTGCACCGATAGCGTCAGGTAATTTCTCTAAAGAGAGGTCGTTTGGCAGCAAAAACTCTACGGTTTTTGGGAAGGAGAGAGTAACGAAATCCGTTCCTGCCATTGCCATTGTATACTTACCGTTTAACACAAAATACAGTTGGTCTTTCTGACTAGCATTATTCGTCTTAGTATCAAACGACGGGGAAATAGAAAACCGGGATGTGAGTAAATGTTCATTGATAAATTGGGTTAATTGGCCGCAATTGGAACCTTTATTACGTGAGAGCTTCTTTAATTCTTCTATAAAATTAATAAACTGGTTGTTATCTAAATCAAACGCAGGCCAGTTAGTAATTTTAAATCCTTCGCTCTTACTATAGGAAAAACCTAATTTCGTTGGATTAGGTAACAAAGGAGAAGAAACTTTGTCTGAGGACAATGAGCCACTGATTTTTAATTTCCCGGTTTTATCTTTTGTACCTGATATTTCTACATTTAAACCAAAATCATGTTTAAAAAACAGTAGCCCACAGCGAAAGACGAATTTATTTTCTTTGACGGTGGAGAAAAGCAGGGTTGGACCGGGGTCCTGCTCAAAACCGGTAATTTGAAGTACAAATAATGAAATTGGATTAAGTAGCTGAATCTCTGCATTGATGCCCTCTTTGGTAATTTGTATATCCCCCATGAGCTTTAAAGTTTCAATCAGTGTAATGTCAAACAGGGCATGGAGGTGAAATCCTGGTTGATAATGGGTGATATCCTGATTTAATAACAGAGACTTTTCGGCTAAAGAGGAAATAATAGCATTTTCCTGTTTAATATCACCGTCTGTTTCGCGCCGGTAATAAAGGTTGCTACCCTGATGAAAATCGATATCGATAAAATAACTTGGCCAGGAGAAATTAGAACCAGCAAATGATGCCTCAAATATACGATGTATCGATAAATCTTGATCGATAGCGACTGAAGCTAATATGGGGGTATTATCTAGAAAATAAAGACGCCCACTTAATGCCGGTAGTTCTGCATAATTAATTGTTCCCTCTATCCAATATAATCCAACTTTAGATTGTTTCTTTTCTGGAATGGCAAAAGTGTAATTAATGCCAAAAGATAAATCACCAAATGTGACGCCAGTCATTCTTCCGTCAAAGGGCTTATCAATAGTGCTTTTTGAGTTTTCGTGACAGATTTTTAAAGATGCCTGCACTTGCTTTTCGTCTGCGCTTAAAGCCCCGTCAAAACAATACGTTTCCTGGAACAAATTTAATGTGATAGTGCCTGCTATTTCATATTTTGAGTGATTATCAAACTGATATTGAAGTATTAAATTATTGAAGCCAAAAATATTAAATAGCTTGAAATCAGGAAGAACGGCAGTATAGCGGCTTTTTTTAATTGATTCGCCTGCGGATATTCCCTGCTCTAAACGCCCACTGAGCGAGATATCTGCCTGTGGCAGATCGCCGTTTTTAACGCCAATCTCAATTAAGTTGTTAAATAAATAATTGCCTTTTAAACGCAAGGTTAGCCAGAAGGTACAACTATGGGATACCGGCGTTTCCATTTCTGTCACTGATTTTGGCAAAGGTATTTGTGGAAAAATGTTACACAGTTTCTCTGCTTCTGGTGGATTGGCATGATTGGAGAAAGTAAAAAACCCCGCGTCCTGTATTAATAACGGGGCTTCTTTCTCTGGTAGGCCAAGATGAAAAGCATGGTTGAGTAATTCAAAGATATTGAGATTGTCAGCTCCTGCCTGTTTTGCAGTCATATCAATATAGATGAGAGAATAACTGTTGAATAAAGCAAGCCGGCATTGTATCGGGCTAAGCATTTCGCCATCAAATATTTTGCATTTGCGCCCATAAAAATGGGCGTCAATCTCAAATCGTGTTCCCATATTTTACCTCAGATAGTGAAATGTATAGCTAAGGCTATGTTATTTATGGTTATAAACGCATAGCCTTATGGTTAATATTGAGCGGATAATTTAGGCTTATTTATTTTTATCTTGGTCTTTACCTTTATCTTCGTTTTTATCTTGGTCAAACTTCTTGTCTGTTTTGTTGTATTTACCTTCGGAAACAACAACATTAAGATTTTCCACCACCTTATCAACACCTGTTTCTTTCAATAATGAACTTGGTGGTGCAACGGCAACATAAATATGATTTGCATTACCGATAGCGACTTCTAATAAAGTATTTGCAGGTTGCTCACCTTTTTCGGGTGAAACTACACTAAAAAGAAAAGGTGCTTCAGGAGTCGGGGTTGCTGATGGAATATTTAAATCAACGTTATAACTGTCTTGACCAAGTTTAAGCTTGACTGATATGACGGCGCTTAGACCACTCATTGTTATTCTCCCAATGGGTATGTAATAGTCGGGAATCCATCTTTGGTCTGATGGAAACATTCTGTCACTTTACTTCTAGGAATAGTTTAATCGAAAATCTAATTCGCCAAATAATCTATTTAATTAAATGTGATGAATGTCTATATAATGATTGTGATCTTGAAGTGGCATTGTTAAGTGAATTAAGTTTCATTTAAACATAAATAATTGAAGGGTTGATTTTATTATTTTTTGCTATATGAAGTTAATGTTCTTATATTTAAATATATTATTTTCATAATTAAATTATCTTACGGAGAAAAGATTAACGGTGGGTATTTTTATGTACCTGACTTTCTTGGCGCTTTATAATTGTTGTGAATAGATAAAGCCAGCATGCTTGCATGTGTATTGCTACGAGGTTGACATCAGTACACATTCTGCAATGCTGGTTTTTTTCCAGTATTAATCTCATGTTAATACTTTAATGGTTAATTCTTTCTGTTTTATAGCGATATATGTCGCCATCAAGAATAAATATCAGCCGGTGAGTAATGCATTGCGGCGCGTCTTCCTGATGATGAGAAACAAACAGTAGCTGAGTATCACCGTCAGCGATCATGATATCAATGAAACGTAATATTAACTGGCGGTTGAGTGGATCAAGCCCTTGCAGAGGTTCATCAAGGATCAATAAAGCCGGATGTTTAACCAGTGCGCGAGCTATTAGAACCAGCCGTTGTTGTCCCCATGAAAGGCGCTGAAACGGGCCGTTGGCAATCTGAGCCGATAATCCCAGTAAAGCCAGCCATTCATCAGCAAGTTGCTGTTGGCGATCTGATACGGTCTGATAAAGACCGATTGAATCGAAGAAACCAGATAGAATCACATTACGAACGCTGATACTGACACGATATTCCAAATGAATGCTGTTGCTGATATAACCAATATGGCGTTTGATATCCCAAATAGTTTCGCCGCTACCGCGTTGGCGGCCAAAAAGGATCAGCTCATTACTGTAGCCTTGAGGATGATCTCCGGTAATCAGACTCAAAAGCGTTGATTTTCCGGCGCCATTTGGGCCAATAATTTGCCAATGTTCTCTTGGATTAACTTGCCAATCTAGTCCATGCAGAATGGGTTGATCATTATATTGAACGATACCGTTACGTAGGATAATCAGAGGCTGATCGGGCGGTAATTGCTCATCGACAGGAAATTCATCTGTTTCAGGTAAATGAATGCCGTCCAATTTTTCACTGTGAGCCAGTTGAGCCACCAGTGAATCCGCCATCACCTTTTCTTTGATGCCAATAGAGGTTAGCTGGCAATCCGCGAGTACACCAATCTGGTTGATAAAATCTGGGATTTCACTAAATCGGTTAAGGATAAGTACCAAAACGATCCCTTTTGATGACAATTTTTCCAGTAATTCAGCGAATTGACCACGAGCGAATAGATCAAGGCCATTAAAAGGTTCATCAAGAATCAGCAAGTCAGGTGAAGCCATTAGTGCCTGGCAAAGTAATGTCTTGTGGGTTTCGCCGGTAGAAAGATATTTAAAACGACGGGAAAGTAAATCCATAATACCAA
Source organism: Photorhabdus hainanensis (assembly GCF_018448965.1). Classification (NCBI taxonomy): domain Bacteria; kingdom Pseudomonadati; phylum Pseudomonadota; class Gammaproteobacteria; order Enterobacterales; family Morganellaceae; genus Photorhabdus; species Photorhabdus hainanensis. The sequence goes on from NZ_RCWD01000045.1 coordinate 21,649, forward strand.
ACTGTTTTGCCAGCTCCAGGCAAAGTTCATTATCTTTATGATAAAGCTGGATAATTTCTGCCGCAGTGCGGCCGGTATCATCTTCATCATCACTGAGCATATCAGTATTATTGCGTTGCCATTCTTCTTCCGTCAGTTTTTGTAATTGTTCTTGAGAGACGCGGGCGCACCTGTGAAATGAGCAATTTCGTTCACCGGAAAGTAGGACTAATTCATTTGAAAGCGCACGGGCCAATGATGATTTTCCGCTGCCATTAGCGCCAATAAAAGCCCAATTTTCACCAGAGGTTATTTTTAGTGATGATAACTGCAAGGTTCGAGTATCACTTAAACGGAAACAGCCTTGCGTTATTTGCAATTCAGACATCTTTTATTCCTTTTTAAGCAACGCAAATATCTTTCCACAAATAAGCGGAATGCCGTAGAATGTCAATATTAACTTTTAATTAACATTTAATATTCGACGCCAAGGGATATGTAAGGTACGTAATGCCATGATATCCCTGGATATTCTGAATTGTTCAGTGATAATAGCCGCAATTCTTAACACAGAGTTGCAATAATCACCTGGTCAGCATTAAAAAGTGCAGTGATTTTATCTCCAGGATGCAGTTTCAGGTTATTGATTTCTTGATTGGGCAGGGTGGAGCAGAGGGTTTCGCCGCCATCAAGGACAATAATAATTTCTGTGTTCTCTTCGCCCGTTTCAATGTTACTGATCTGCCCTGTCAGGGCATTGTCGAAATGACCGATAACGAACTGTTCTTTAGTAAGTCTCACCCAAGGCGCTTTAATGAGCGCCAATACCTCCTTACCTTTTACCAAGCCAAGACGGTTAGCGCTCTGTTCCGTTAATGCCGCATTCAGTGATGTTTGACCATCTGCCAGTAAGATGCGGACATGTTGTTGCACCTGATTATGATCACGGTCAGTAATTGTGCCAAAAAATTGGTTACGGGCGCTGGTTTGCAGAGAAAAACGGGAAATGGCAGCTAACAGGCTATCGAGGGGCAGTTGGTCATCTTTTAGCACATCAAAGGCTTTTTGCTGAATTTGTGTCAGTAGATCGTAAAGTTGCAACAGACGTTCGCCATAGTGGGTAAGATTTGCCCCACCGCCTCCTCTGCCGCCTGTGGCACGGTCCACCACTATTTCTTCTGCTAACTGATTCATTTCGTTAATAGCGTCCCAAGCACTTTTATAGCTGATCCCCGCTAGTTTTGCCCCCTGGCTGATAGAGCCAGTTACTTTAATCTGTTTAAGTAATAATATTCGCCGTGGATCGGCGAATAACCGTTGTTGTAATTTCAGTGTCAATAGAATTTCGGCTTGCATAATAGTTTTTTTCAGGAAATATAATCGTAAATTTTTATTGGCTAACCGACAAAAACGCACGTTTAGCCGGTTACTGTTGTTTGTCTTTTGTCTAGAATGGTACTAATTATAGCGGTATTACCCACTATGGTTAAAAATGTGTTATGTTGCCGGCTCATTAAATGAGCCATTATGTGAGGCTACCATGTTTGAGTTGATTAGAAGTATGGCTTTTGCCCTGGTCATGGTACCGGTGGTGATGGCTGGAATTTTAGGTTTAATTTATGGTCTTGGGGAATTGTTTAATATCGTTTCCCGTATTGGTCGTTCTGAAAAGTAAAACTAATATTTCTTTTACACCAGATGCTATTCTGATTACCCGGTGATTTACCGGGTAATTTGTCTTAATTAATTATAATCATTTCCATTCTATTCATTTGGTTTTTCTATTACAGTATTTTAATTCGAATTAAATTAGATAGTAAAAGTTGCTCACGATTTGCCGATTAATATTGGAATACTCTTCCATTTAACGCTATATCTTGTTATACACAACGAACTAATGGGTAAGAAACAGGTGGAAAACAGATGAGAAAGAGTTTTGGCAAATTGCTAGTCGGCGTTGTCGTTTCTTTTGCTTTGACGTGGCAAGTGTGGGCTGCGGAAAAAGTCACGTTGTTCGCTGCTGCCTCGCTGACTAATGCACTTGATGATATTGCACTACAGTATAAGCAAAAGACAAAGGGTGAAGTGGCGGCTTCTTATGCTTCATCTTCCACTTTGGCTCGCCAGATTGAGCAAGGCGCGCCGGCAGATATTTTTATTTCCGCTGATCAACAGTGGATGGATTATGTTGCCGGCAAGAAACTGATTATTGATAAAACTCGGTTGACTATGCTGGGAAATCAGCTCGTTCTGATTGCGCCGAAAGCGAGTAGGCTCAATAAAGTTGATATTAATAAAGAAACCAAATGGAAATCTTTGTTAGAAGGCGGCCGTCTTGCCGTCGGTGATCCCGATCATGTTCCGGTGGGTATTTACGCTAAAGAATCTCTGCAATATTTGGGCGCATGGGAGACGGTGAATCCGCTGCTAGCGCGGACCAGTAATGTACGCAGTGGCTTGGCGCTGGTGGAACGTGCTGAGGTTCCGTTGGGTATCGTTTATGGTTCAGATGTCGTTGCGAGTGATAAAGTCAAAGTAGTGGGGATCTTCCCGGAAGAGAGCCATAAACCGATTGAATACCCAATGGCGATAATCAAAGACCATAGTAATCCCAATGTTCTCGATTTTTATGAATATTTGAAAACCCCTGAAGCCGTGGCAATTTTTAAACGTTACGGTTTTCACCCACTTTAGGAATAGATTTTTTGGTCATGTTGAGTGAATACGAATGGCAAGCCATCATCCTGAGTCTGGAAGTTTCAGGTATGGCGGTGTTACTGAGTCTGCCATTTGGGATCTTAATGGCGTGGATTCTTGCTCGTTTCCAGTTTCCCGGTAAATCATTACTCGACAGTCTTATCCATCTGCCGCTGGTGTTGCCGCCAGTGGTAGTGGGTTATTTGCTGTTGATCAGTATGGGGCGTCGTGGATTTATCGGTGAATGGTTATATGACTGGTTTGGGATCAGCTTTGCGTTCAGTTGGCGTGGCGCCGCATTGGCTTCTGCTATTGTTGCTTTTCCGTTGATGGTCAGGGCGATACGTCTGGCGTTGGAAGGTGTCGATCGACGACTGGAACAGGCCGCTCGTACTTTGGGAGCGAATCCGTTGAAGGTATTTTTTACTATCACATTGCCGCTCTCTTTGCCTGGGGTTATTGTGGGCGCTGTTTTGGCATTTGCCCGTTCATTGGGTGAATTTGGCGCAACTATCACTTTTGTATCCAATATTCCAGGCGAAACGCGGACGATCCCTTTGGCGATGTATACCTTGATTGAAACCCCCGGAGCAGAAACCGCCGCGGCTCGTTTGTGTGTCATTGCCATTATTTTGGCGTTGATGTCACTGATGGTTTCTGAATGGTTAACCCGTTGGGGAAGGAGACGTTTGGGAGCAACATGTTAGAGCTGGATTTTGAGCAACAACTGGGTGATTTTCATTTACAGGTCAATACACAGCTACCCACTGAGGGGATTACGGCTGTTTTTGGCCTTTCAGGCGCTGGGAAAACTTCACTGATAAATGTTATTGCCGGTTTGATACGTCCACAGAAAGGGCGGATTGTCCTTAATGATCATGTGCTGGTTGATATTGAAAAAGGTACCTGCTTGCCGCCAGAGCAACGCCGTATAGGCTATGTTTTTCAGGATGCCCGGCTTTTTCCTCATTATCGAGTAAAAGGTAATCTTCAATACGGAATGTCGCCGGAGATGAAGCCGGAATTTGATAGCATTGTTAGTTTGTTAGGAATTGAACACTTACTATCTCGTTTTCCTCTTACCTTATCCGGCGGTGAAAAGCAGCGGGTTGCTATCGGTCGAGCTTTATTGACGGCACCTGATCTGTTGTTAATGGATGAACCATTGGCATCGCTGGATCTTCCCCGTAAAAGAGAACTCCTGCCTTATCTTGAAAGGCTTTCTAGAGAGGTCAATATCCCGATTTTGTATGTCAGCCATAATCTGGATGAGATTTTGCACCTGGCGGAAAATGTACTCGTTATGGATAACGGCAAAGTCAGGGCAACAGGAAAATTGGAAGAGGTTTGGTCCAGTAGTGCGCTACGTCTTTGGTTACAAAAAGAGACCCTTAGCAGTATTCTGAATGTTTCAATGGTTGAACATCATAATCGTTATGAAATGACAGCGGTGGCGCTCGCTGACCAGGTTTTATGGTTGCCGAAAATGGATGTTCAACCGGGAACCGATTTGCGTATCAGAATAGATGCGTCAGATGTTTCATTAGTACTGGAGCCGCCGCGCGGCAGTAGTATCCGTAATATTTTAGCGGTGAAAGTGGTTGAGTTCTTTGATGATAATGGACACGTTGATGTCAAATTGGTGTTGAGTGGTCACTATTTATGGGCAAGGATCACTCCGTGGGCAAGGGATGAACTTAATTTGCGGCCTGGCCAGTGGCTTTATGCTCAGATAAAAAGTGTTTCTCTTAATCGGCAACTGTAGTCTCTGTTTATTAAGAAGCGATTCGTAAGTTGGTGGCTGCCGGAAACAATCGGAGCGCTATAAATAGCTATAAATAAAACGGGGAACCTATTTAAGGATTACCCCGAAGTGTGGTTTTGTGGGTTTATAGAACATACTTGCGAATAACTTCGGCAATACCTGGCTGAGTATTATCCTGCGTCACCATATCGGCTCGTTCTTTGATAGCATCTACACTGTTGCCCATAGCGACGCCGAGTCCTGCGGCTTCCAGCATACTCAAGTCATTAAAGTTATCACCAAAGGCAATAACATCTTTCATCCTCATGCCTTGAGATTCGACCCACTGTTGCAAACGCATACCTTTGCTGTTACCTCTCTTGCTAATATCCACCTGATCGAACCATGACCATTCACACGAAAGAGCTGTGTCATTTTCGATTTGTGCGGTTACTTCCCGCAGTTTTACTAAATCGGGAGAGCTGGTGGCAAATTTCCAGATAGACTGTACTTCATCAATAGCATGCTGAAAGCTATTAACATGTCGCATAGTTGGACGTTGAGATTCAGGTAGGGTTTCAGACCATTTCATGGTACGGACAACTGTGTCATACAGTTCTTCATATAACATGGCGTCATCCACATACATCAGACGGTGAATATCTGTGTTTTTTAAGTGGGAGAGAACTTTTATGGCTTCTTGAGATGACAGCGGATCTGAGGCTAATACTTTCTTTTCATGGTAATCATACAGATAAGCACCATTACAGCAGATGGCGGGAGTATCGAGTTGCAAAGCCTGATAGAAAGGGTGGATAGCGACATGATGACGGCCGGTGGCGATCAGCACCTTAATACCAGCTTTACGTGCTTCATTTAGTACAATGAGTGATTCTGGCAGGATATTTTTTTGAGGATCGAGTAGTGTACCGTCCAGATCCAGCGCAATGATGCGATATGACATAAATTAGCCTCATAACTATATATAATATAAAGATATTACATTAGAACTGAATAAAGCTACACCAATTGTGCGGTGAGTTTAACCGATAAAACTAATCGAGTCGTTACAGCGCAATAAAATGGTAATAGATAATTAAGGAGTGAAGATGAAACAAGTAGTTTATACGGCGAGTCCAAACAGTTGTCAGATTCATGTTTGGAGCCTGAATAATGAAGGTGAGTTATCACTCATTCAGACAGTTGATGCGCCGGGGGAAGTACAACCAATGGTGGTTAGCCCGGATCGTAAACATCTTTATGTTGGCATCCGACCACAATTCAGTATTGTCACTTACCAGATTGGCTCTGGTGGGGAACTGGTACAACAGGGGATTTCATCAATACCGGGTAGCCCGACTCATATCTCTACAGATAAACAAGGTCGCTTTCTATTCTCTGCCTCCTATAGTTATAACAATCTGAGTGTCAGCCTAATTGACGAACGGGGGATTGTGGGTGAACCGGTTCAAGTTATTGAAGGTTTGCAAGCACCGCATTCAGCTAATATTGACTGGGATAATAAACAACTATTGGTTCCTTGTCTGAAAGAAGATCGCATCCGTATTTTTGAGATGGCAGAAGAGGGTTATCTGACGGAAAAACGTGCTGAGGAAATCACTACGGCAATGGGTGCGGGTCCTCGTCATATGGCATTTCATCCAAGTCAGCAGGTGATTTACTGTATTAATGAGCTGGATTCTACGGTGGATGTTTATCGTAAATGGGAAAAATATCGGGCTGTTCAGACGATTGATTCATTACCGGCGGATTTAGCGGGTGTTCGTTGGTCTGCGGATATTCATATTACACCGGATGGTCGTCACCTTTATACCAGTGAACGAACTTCAAGTTTGATCAGCCATTTTGTTATTTCACAAGATGGTCTTAATTTGACGCTGGCAGGACACTATAAAACCGAAACTCAGCCGCGTGGTTTTGCTATCGATCACAGTGGAAAATATCTGATTGCATCCGGTCAAAAGTCTGACCATATTTCAGTCTCTTCTATTGATCAATATACCGGTAAATTGACTGAATTGACGCGCTATCCAGTAGGTAAAGGCCCAATGTGGGTAACGGTGCTGGCCCTGTGAATTTGATAAAGTTGTTGGGTGTTAACGGTGGTTGTGTGTGTTGGTTACGGTTTAGTCTGGTAGACATTGATGTAAAGAACCGGTAATTACCAGATCAATTTTGAGCTAATACAACTCCAAATTTCGCAGTCATACAACCGGACAGATGCAAAAATGGTTTTCTGTGTTTGCCCGGTTGCTCTAAACTCATCTGCTAAATTTTTTGGTCATTTATGTTGCAAAATTTCTTGTGCTTATTTATGGTTAGCCACTCTAACGAAGTTAAGCTCGTTCAACATTTTTTGCATTGGGATACTGATTTTTACTCGCTTCTGGGGTAAACCTTACTAGTGTTCCAGTACTATAGTTTTGAATATTATTTTTCATGTCCTTAGCGTTGGCAAAAAATATAGTTTTATCCTTTTGGCTTTTTATCAAAGCATATCTGGTATCGACTATTTTTACTATTTCTCCTATATGAGTAACATCTAGTTTATTTTCATCCCCCCATCCGGTTATTATTGGTAGAGATGATAGCCCCGTGGATAATTGTTTATTTTTCCAAAGAGAATGAATACTGCATAATTCACTCATTTTGATGTTATTTTCAATAATGGATAACAGTTTTAAATTAGATGGATTGATCCACCTGATAACCTTTAAGCACTTCTCATAACTTTCAACAACCTTATTAATTATGTGTTCCATTTGGTATGCATTTTTAGAGCGCCACAAAGGTTCATGATGCGACAACCGATTTCGGATCTTGTTGATTTCTTTTAACTCATTGCCGATACTATTAATAGAAAGAGGGCGCTGAGTTTGTGTATCTAGAGCATATGGAAAAACTAATCCACGAAGTTCAGGCCATAATGTCAGATATGAATTTCTTTGTATATCGTAACTATTATTTACCATTGATACCCAAAAACCTAGTGTGAGTTTTGCAATATAATTCTCTGGAGTTAATGTTTTCCCATCTTTTTGTAGTTGTTTTGTTGCTGATAAAATGTTCTTATATGCTTCGGCATTATTTTTTTGAGTGAAAGCATTAATAAACCAGAATTTATCAATCTTGTTTTTTTCTACTTGCCATTGTGCTTGGTTAAACGTATTTTCAATTTTTATCTCTTCATAACGGATATATCCTTGATAAATGGAGTTGCGTAGGGAGACTTCGATAATTTGGAGTGCGGGGAAAAAAGCGCTGGCAAGTTGTTTATTCCACAGATAGATGCCCAAGCATTCTTCTTTTGTCATTCCACCTAATACAGGAAGCTGATAGGTAGAAAATCTGTAACTCGATAGTGAATCTATAATTGTCGTTATGGTCATAGTTATTCATTCCCCAGTAGAGTGGTTTGACTATACCTATATTAAGGCTTGCTTTATATTCTATGTAAAGCTAGTGTTGACATTTTTGATGATTTGCTGGATAATCTTTACCCAGAGGTAACTCTACTTGTGTAAGCACCCGCCCCTACTCACTGCGAAGGTCGGAGTGTGAAGAAATTTTTCAAAAAGGCTCCTAATTAGGAGCCTTTTTTGATCGAACTGAAACTTAACTTTATTAACTGCTCAGTAATAAATTCAGCAGAATTTATTTAATAAAGAAAAATTACAAATTAATTGCACCAGAGACAGCCTTTATCAGGCGTGAAAGTTGCTCTGGTTGAATAATATAAGGCGGCATCAAATAGATCAGCTTGCCAAATGGTCTTATCCAGACACCTTGAGAAACAAAATGGTGTTGTAACACCGCCATATTCACGGGTTGCTTCATCTCCACGACGCCAATTGCACCTAATACCCGAACATCAGCCACTTTTGCATGGTGTTTTAGTGGCATTAACTCACTCTTTAATTGGTTTTCAATTGATTTAATACGTTGTTGCCAAGGGCTGTGTAATAACAGTTTCAAACTGGCTTCCGCCACGGCACAAGCTAATGGATTGCCCATAAACGTTGGGCCATGCATAAAACAGCCTGCTTCGCCATTGCTAATTGTTTCAGCTACCTTACGGGTTGTCAGTGTTGCTGATAGTGTCATATAACCACCGGTCAGCGCTTTTCCTACACATAAAATATCTGGCTCAATTTCAGCATGTTCACAAGCAAACAATTTTCCTGTGCGGCCAAAACCGGTGGCAATTTCATCCGCAATTAATAGGATCTGATGCTGATCGCAAAGCATTCTGACCTGACGCAGATATTCAGGATGATAAATTCGCATTCCGCCGGCACCCTGTACGATAGGCTCAAGGATCACTGCGGCGATATCATGGGAATGCTGCTCCAGTAAAGTACGAAATGGCATGATATCCCGTTCGTCCCATTGAGCATCAAATCCGCACTGAGGCGATTCGGCAAACAGATGGGGCGGCAGATAGCCTTTGTAGAGATTATGCATTGAATTGTCGGGATCACAGACTGACATAGCGCCGAATGTGTCACCGTGGTAACCGTGCCGTAATGTCAAAATACGCTGACGTTTCTCACCTTTTGCTTGCCAGTATTGCAATGCCATTTTTAACGCCACTTCCACCGCCACAGAACCTGAATCCGCCAGAAAGACACATTCCAGCGAGGGTGGGGAGATTGCTGTTAATTGCCTGCAAAGCGCCACTGCGGGTGGATGAGTAATGCCGCCAAACATGACATGGGACATCTGATCAAGCTGAATTTTAGCGGCTTGGTTCAAAACCGGATGATTATATCCATGAATAGCGGCCCACCAGGAAGACATGCCATCCACCAGCTTACGGCCATCAGACAACTCTAGTTCCACCCCAGAAGCCCCAACGACAGGGTAAACCGGAAGAGGGTTGGTCATGGAGGTATAGGGATGCCAAATATGGCGTAGATCAAATTCAATATCGGAAGCAGTCATAAGGCTTGATGTAAACTAATTTACTTAAAATTGGTTGACAGTATAGCGGCATTATTTAAACTGGCTACACTTTTTTCACACTGGAGATGTTATTGTGATTGAGCGTAAGCAATGGACAATTAAGCAGGCGCAAGAGCTGTTTGATAAACCTTTTTTTGAATTATTATTTCAAGCACAACAGGTTCATCGTATCTATTTTGACCCACAGCAAGTACAGGTTAGTACACTACTTTCCATCAAAACCGGGGCTTGTCCGGAGGATTGTAAATATTGCCCGCAAAGTTCCCGTTACAAAACAGGTCTTGAAAAAGAGCGGTTGATGGAAGTGGAACAGGTGATTGATTCTGCTCGTAAGGCTAAAAATGCCGGTTCGACACGTTTTTGTATGGGTGCCGCGTGGAAAAATCCCCATGAGAGGGATATGCCTTATCTGGAAAAAATGGTTAAGGAAGTCAAAGCACTGGGAATGGAAACCTGCATGACGCTGGGCATGCTCAATGGTTCACAAGCGCAGCGGCTGGCGGAGGCAGGATTAGATTATTACAACCACAACCTTGATACCTCCCCGGAATTTTATGGCAACATCATTACCACTCGAACCTATCAGGACAGATTGGATACCCTTGATAAAGTACGTGAAGCAGGAATAAAAGTGTGCTCTGGTGGTATTGTCGGTCTGGGTGAAGCGATCCGTGATCGGGCCGCGTTATTGGTACAACTGGCAAATCTGCCAAAACCACCGGAGAGTGTACCCATCAACATGTTGGTTAAAGTCAAGGGCACGCCGTTGGCTGAAAACGAAGATGTTGATCCTTTCGATTTTATCCGCACGATTGCTGTTGCCAGGATCATGATGCCGTCTTCTCATGTCCGGTTATCCGCAGGTCGTGAACAGATGAATGAGCAGACACAAGCGATGTGTTTTATGGCTGGCGCTAATTCTATTTTCTATGGCTGTAAGTTGCTCACTACACCCAACCCTGCGGAAGATAAAGATTTACAACTGTTTCGCAAGTTGGGTATTAATCCTCAGCAGACTCAGACGGCATTCGGTGATAATCAGCAACAGCAGTATTTGGCAGAAGCCATCATCAATGCAGATAACGAACAATTTTATAACGCGGCATTATAATGGATTGGTCAGCTTATCTTTCCCGGCAATTGTCTGAGCGTCGGGATACTTCTCTATGGCGTCAGCGGCAGGTCAATCAGAAATCAGATGGGCGTTTCCTGTATACCGTTGATGACAAATATCTTAATTTTTCCAGTAATGATTACCTTGGGTTAAGCGCTAATTCCGCAGTTATTGCTGCATGGCAGCGGGGAGCTGAACAATATGGCGTTGGCAGTGGGGGATCAGGTCATATTGCGGGTTATACAAAAGCCCATCAGCTATTGGAACAGCAATTAGCTGACTGGTTGGGTTACCCAAAAGCATTACTGTTTATTTCAGGATATTCTGCGAATCAAGGGGTCATTGCCGCGTTAATGACGAAACAGGATCGGATTATTGCCGATCGTCTGAGTCATGCTTCATTAATGGAAGCGGCGATGCATTCTCCGGCTCAATTACGGCGTTTTCTTCATAATCAACCTGAATCACTTGCAGATTTATTGGCAAAACCTTGTATTGGCAAGACGCTGGTGGTGACGGAAGGTGTATTTAGTATGGATGGCGACTGTGCGCCGCTGGCGGATATTCATCAACAAACCGAGGCTTCTGGAAACTGGCTAATGGTGGATGATGCTCATGGTATTGGCGTCTGTGGTGAGCAGGGAAGGGGAAGTTGTTGGCAACAGAAAGTCAAACCAGAAATCCTGATTGTTACTTTTGGTAAAGCATTTGGGTTGAGTGGCGCCGCGGTGCTTTGTGATGAACAAACGGCAGAATATCTGATTCAGTATGCCCGTCATCTGATCTACAGCACTTCTATGCCTCCTGCGCAAGCACAGGCGCTTTCTGAAGCTGTTCGGCAGGTACAAGCTGGTGATGAATTACGTCAACGATTGCAACAGAATATCAATTACTTTCGTCAGCAGGCGCAGAAATTGCCCTTTAATCTGACCGATTCAACTACAGCGATTCAACCATTGATTGTGAGTGATAATGAACTGAGTGTTTCCTTATCCCGGTATCTGCAACAAAAAGGGATTTGGGTTACAGCCATTCGTCCACCAACAGTGCCGCCGGGCAGTGCCAGATTACGTATTACTTTGACGGCCAGCCATACGCTACAGGATATTGATATGTTGATGGAGGTGTTGCATGAGTTCCGTAGTTGAATTTGTTAATAAACAGGCGATTGCCGGAGCATTTGGTCGAGCAGCCGCCAACTATGATGTGGTTGCGAAATTACAGCAGCAAGCCGGTGAATTCCTCATGCAACAAGCCGATGGGCATCCTGGTAAGTTAGTCTTGGATGCCGGTTGCGGTACGGGGTTTTTTAGTCACCGCTGGCGGCAACAGGGGAAGCAGGTTATTGCATTGGATTTGGCGTCAGGTATGTTGATTCATGCCCGTAAACAGTTGGCGGCTGACTATTATTTACAAGGGGATATTGAACATTTAGGGCTTGCTGACAGCAGTGTTGATATTTGTTTCAGTAATCTGGTTGTTCAGTGGTGTGAGAATTTATCCAGCGCTTTAAGAGAACTTTATCGGGTAACACGTCCTGGTGGATTGATTCTGTTTTCCACCTTGGCTAAGGGTTCATTACATGAATTGAAACAAGCCTGGAGCGTGGTTGATAACTACCAGCATATTAATCACTTCCTGCCGCAGCAGACGATTAAAGATGCGTGTCGGGGATTCCGGCATTGTCTTATTAGTCATGTTTATCGCCAGCAATATTCTCATATATTGCCGCTATTGGGTTCGCTGAAAGGGATTGGCGCGACTCACCTTCATTATGGGCGTCAGCAGGGGCTGATGACGCGTGAACGGCTGATTGCTTTGGAACAGGCTTATCCACGAGAAAATGAACATTTGTCTCTTAGCTATCAAGTTGTCTTTGGAGTGATTTATCGTGACTAAGCGCTGGTTTTTGACGGGTACAGATACCGAAGTAGGTAAAACAGTTGTAAGTTGTGCTTTGCTACAAGCGGCAACTAAAGCAGGATATAAAACAGCAGGTTATAAACCCGTCGCTTCCGGTAGTGAAATAACACCGGCAGGTATTCGTAATTCCGATGCGCTGGCATTGTTGGCAAATAGTTCTGTGCCTTTGCAATATGAAGAAGTGAATCCGTTAGTATTTGTTGAAGCAACATCACCCCATATTGCCAGCGATGACCTGAATCAACCTATTGATTTTGCTGTTATGTCTGCGGGATTGCGTCAGTTAGAAAAGAAAGCGGACTGGGTTTTAGTTGAGGGCGCTGGTGGTTGGTATACCCCTTTATTGCAATCGGTGACTTTTGCTGACTGGGTGGTTAAAGAGCAATTGCCGGTTATTTTGACCGTGGGGGTAAAACTGGGCTGTATTAATCATGCGATACTTACCATGAAGGCGATTATAGGTTCGGGGTTACATTTTGCAGGTTGGATAGCTAATGAAGTTGAACCTGCAAGCAAACGCCAACAAGAATATTTGTCGACATTAGAACGTATGTTACCCGCTCCTTTATTGGGTAAGATTCCTCATTTAACCCAAGGATATTTTAATCATTTAGGGGAATATATAGATTTAAACTTACTGATTAATTGAATTATTAATCTGCAAATTTAATCTGATGGAATGTTATTTCAACGCCATGATTGATAATTACACTATTCATATCTATGTTTTTGTTAATGAATATATGGGTTTTACTGCCAGTTATGTATAATAATTTATTCTAGGACAATATGCCGGAATAGTGTTCCGGCATAAAAGTGATATTTTTCAATAATTTTTTATATTTTGACAAAGGCGGATATCCCTTCATACTTCGGCAAGCTTTTTATTCACTGGAGCATCTGTTGGGCGGTTTATATAATTCCTGAATATCTTTCTTACCAGGTAAATAGGGCCTACACCCAGGATAGAATAAGCTACTTTAATGAGGAACTGGGCGATAATCATCTCTTTTATGATATCTATACCGAGAACGCCATAGAAAGCAATGGAACAGAATATTATACTGTCGAATGCTGAGGCGATAACAGTACTGGTTATTACGCGCAGGAAAAGATACTTTGAATTGGTGAGAGATTTTATTTTGCAAAGGAGATACGAATTTATATTCTCAGAGATGAAATAAGCAAGAGATGATGCCAATAATACGGATACAATACTATTGATTATTCCATTATAAGTTGCACTAAACTCCCATCCAGGAACACCTGGCATCAGTGCGGTTCCCCAAAGTCCTAGAACAAATAATAGGTTCGCCGCGAAAGAGATAATAATCGTTCTTCTTGCCAGACGTAATCCATAGAATTCGTTCAGAATATCGACCAGCAAGAAGGTAATAGGGTAAATAAAAACGCCAGGAGGCGTGACGATATTAAGGATCGGGATATGAATAGGCTTCACGCCACATATGGTAGAGAAAATATAGATAACACTAAGTGCGATGCTAATAAGCAAATAGGCTTGCCATGAACGCTCATGACGATCCCCAAGTTCATAAGCTGTTACGATATTACTGTGGCTGTATAATTTCCGGTATATCGTACTAAGTTCATGCCTGCTCAGGTCTTCTGAGATATCACTGTCGGCGAGTTCTTTTAACCCCATAGTAATGGTCTTGCCTGTCGCTAGTACCATGACGTTTGCCGATAATTTACCGTACCTTGTGAATCCCAGTAATTTAAACTTCTGATTTGCGGTCATTTATAGTCTTTCTCCTACGATGTAGCCTAAGAAATGAGCATTTTTGTAGGGTTTCCTATCGAGATAGTCATCATTTTTTTCTTGCCGGATAAAGAACCCAATCCCCTTAGCGTAATACAATAATGGCGTATTGGTGACTAATGCGGGGGGGCGTTTTATCAGGATCACCTCGCCGGGAATGAAGGTATCCTCTATTGCCGATTCAACTTTAAGAGCTAGCATGTTTGATTCATCACCAAAAAAATAGGTCAATGGATACTCGGTAACAAGCTGACCGATTTTTTTCTCAGAAACGGCTAAAAATTCAGATTGTGGAACGATAGGGATAGCCGAAGGATTTTTATTGCCTTCGGTTGAGAGTGTTTCATTGAGGCGTTCTAATTGTTCAAGGTCATAATATTCTATTTCTTCACAGGAAACGCCGAAAAAGTCGGAGATCCGAAGAATAGTAGATTGTTGAACGTTATTGACTTGTCCTTCTAGGATTTTATAAATGGTGGTGCGGGTTAATCCTGTTCGATTGGAAAAAGAACTCTTGGTTTCTCCACGGGTACGTATCAAATATTCTATATTTTTAATGATATTTGTTTTTCGCTGTGCGTTAGATGTTTTCATGAAAATCCTTTATATAAAGATAACAGCATTACTATATATTACTTGATGATATTGTCCTGTGTGAAAAAACCACTCATTGTAATAATTTATTGATTTTACTTTTAATATCTTAATTTTCTGATGATCTATATTAGCACATCCTATATCAGAAAATGCTCATGGATTTACATCCATATTCTAAAAATGAAAGTTAAATCATAGAATTAAGTGAAATTCATTGTAAAGTTTACACAAAACTGAACTTTATGTTTATTTTTGTGTTGACTTTATGGATTTTATTATAATAATGTTAAGTTGTGTTGATGTGTTTTTGGGTCATCAGATAGCATCAAACAAAATATTATTCTTATTATAAATCTCTCGGGGAAGAGCTACTTTATCCTTCGAGTTTGGAAGTGGGTTATTTCTTTTAGCACTAGGGAATATCAAGAAAACAGAGGAAGTGAAATAAACATTAGGACTGAAATTAGTAAATTAATAAAATGATAACACGGTTAAAACACCAGGAAATGGCAGTATAAAGATGCTTTGGAACAGCAATCGATTGAAATTGTGAATGATAGATACAGAGTAGTTTTTCGATCGGAGATCGCCAACAGAATATTGGACGTTTTACGAGGGCAGTGTCGATTTGATATTTGTGTATCTATCATTTTTTTATGTTTTTGCGATGGAACTCATTTTGTAAAATAGGAGATATGCTGATGTAAATTCATTATTTTATCAATAATATACATTAATATCCTAATTAAAAAACGGATTTTGTTCATGCCATTTAAGCCAATTGTTGTTTTTGGTAAATATTTATCGGCATTGTCTATAGGTAATTGTTTATAGGTATTATTTATTGACAGCATTGTTTATTGACATAGTAAAAATAGTCAAAAACGCTGTTGATGATATTGAATCTGCTATTGCTAAAAGCGCAGGAAGCAGAGAAGCCTATTTCTACTTAGGTAAAATACAACTCTCCTCTTGAGTAACAGATTTCATACAGGAAACTGTTCACCAGTTATCTCTTATTGAATAAAAATTCTAACCTAATGCTACATTGTTTTCTGCTGCTTGACGAAGAAAATTCGGCTTTTTGCATCAATCATACAGAAAAATATGATGATTATCTACCTTTAATACTGATAATATTGAACGAATATGGTTTATTGATGTTTAATTTCCATAAGAAAATTCTTATTTTTTTAGAAAAGTTATTCATTTTTTTGAAATTAATAACTGAGATAAAGGTTAAAAAAACAGTAAAAATTTTTATCGATAGAGAATACCTATTTTGTGGCATGATGTTGCAACCTCGTACAGTTAATGGGGTTTGTAGAGTTATCCACTATTCCTGTGGATAACCTTGTGTATTAGACTTAGAAAAGTGACGCAACGCAAGAAAATACGCGGCTTGAGTCAAGGTTGATGTTATTCTCGTCTTTGTTTTAATCCTATTAAATATCAATAAGATAACTAAAATCAAGCCCTGTCTGGCTAGTGATGATGCTCCATGTTGTCACCTTTCAGCGGATCATATAAAAAATGGAAAAATCAAGATAATTTTGGGGATAAAATGGCATTTATTTTGATATCAACGCATGTTTAATTGATAGGAAAGTGACCTAATTAAGTCCGTTTTTATAAAACTAACTTGAAGCTGGTTTTTTATCCAGTATTATATGTGCATTAATGTTAGGAAAGTGAGATACCGATGACTAAGGTGTTCAAATTACATTCTGACTTCCAACCGGGCGGTGATCAACCAGAGGCTATCCGCCAATTACAGGAAGGCTTAGAAGATGGGCTTGCCCACCAGACTTTGCTAGGGGTAACGGGGTCGGGTAAGACATTCACTATCGCTAATGTGATAGCCAATTTAAACCGACCAACAATGGTACTTGCTCCGAACAAGACACTGGCGGCTCAACTTTACAGTGAAATGAAGGATTTTTTCCCAGAAAATGCCGTAGAGTACTTTGTTTCTTACTACGATTATTACCAACCGGAAGCCTATGTGCCGAGTTCCGATACTTTTATTGAAAAAGATGCTTCGGTAAACGAACACATTGAGCAAATGCGTTTGTCTGCTACCAAGGCTTTGCTGGAGCGGCGAGATGTCATTGTTGTTGCGTCTGTCTCGGCGATTTATGGTTTGGGTGATCCCGATAGTTACCTAAAAATGATGCTCCACCTGACTAACGGTATGATTATCGATCAACGTTCCATTCTGCGGCGTTTGGCTGAATTGCAATATACCCGTAATGATCAGGCATTTCAGCGGGGGACATTTAGGGTACGAGGTGAAGTGATTGATATCTTTCCGGCTGAATCTGATGAGCATGCTCTGCGCGTTGAGCTATTTGATGATGAAGTAGAACGGTTATCACTGTTTGATCCGCTAACAGGGCAGGTTCAATATCATGTGCCGCGATACACCGTTTATCCGAAAACCCACTATGTTACTCCGCGTGAGCGTATTGTTCAGGCAATGGAAGCGATTAAAGTTGAGCTTGAACAGCGGCGTAAGGTATTGCTGGCAAATGGTAAATTGCTGGAAGAGCAACGTATTACGCAGCGTACTCAATTCGATTTGGAAATGATGAATGAATTGGGTTATTGCTCCGGCATTGAAAACTATTCCCGTTACCTCTCTGGCCGTGCTGAGGGAGAGCCGCCGCCGACACTGTTTGATTATCTCCCTGCTGATGGTTTGCTGGTAGTGGATGAATCGCACGTTACCATCCCGCAAATCGGCGGGATGTACCGAGGGGATCGCTCCCGCAAAGAGACGCTGGTGGAATATGGTTTTCGTATGCCTTCCGCGCTGGATAATCGCCCACTTCGGTTTGAAGAATTTGAGGCGCTGGCTCCACAGACAATTTATATTTCGGCTACGCCGGGCAAATATGAATTGGAAAAATCTGGTGGCGATGTAGTGGAACAGGTGGTGCGTCCTACTGGCTTGCTTGATCCGGAAGTAGAGGTGCGTCCTGTCGCAACGCAGGTTGATGATTTATTGTCTGAAATTCGCATCCGGGCGGTGAAAAATGAGCGGGTGTTGGTCACCACATTGACTAAGCGAATGGCGGAGGACTTGACGGAGTATTTGGAAGAACACGGTGAACGGGTTCGTTATTTGCATTCGGATATTGATACTGTCGAACGTGTGGAAATTATTCGGGATCTTCGTTTAGGTGAGTTTGATGTATTAGTGGGGATTAACTTGCTGAGAGAAGGGCTGGATATGCCGGAAGTTTCTTTGGTAGCCATTCTGGATGCGGATAAAGAAGGTTTCCTGCGCTCTGAACGTTCATTAATTCAGACGATTGGGCGTGCTGCCCGTAACTTGCATGGTAAAGCGATTCTTTATGGCGATAAGATAACTGATTCAATGGCGAAAGCGATTGGTGAAACGGAACGCCGGCGTGCTAAACAGCAGATATTTAATGAAAAACACGGCATTATTCCAAAAGGTCTGAATAAGAAAATTGGTGATATTCTGCAAATCGGGCAGCCGACGAATGGCAAAGGGAAAGGCAGAGGTAAAGCTGTCGCCACAACGGAAACATTCAGCAAACTGTCTACCAAAGAGCTGGAAAGCAAAATCCGCGAGCTGGAAGCGAAGATGTACCAGCATGCGCAGGATCTTGAATTCGAACAGGCGGCGAGTGTTCGGGATCAGGTTCAGGCATTGCGTGAGCAATTTATTGCCAATTCTTAACAATTGCCCCGTAAATCCTGGCCCAATGCGAGGATGTCGCAAAAGGCCAGCATTGAAAATAAACCCGCAGAGATTTATTGCCTGTTATTGGGAGTGACAACCCATGACAGGCTAAATTTTTCGATTGAAAAAGGAGCTATTGAGCGATTTATTAATCAAAGAATTCAATATGAAAAATCGGCATTGATGGCGATTAATTAGCCACTTTGCGTGACATTAATCACATTTTCTTCATGTTCATCTGATAAAT
>NZ_RCWD01000046.1:0-37073 GCF_018448965.1 Photorhabdus hainanensis
AGTGTTAAGCTTCCTTATTTTCAGTGGGTTAACACAATGATAAGTAATGTAAAAAATTCGATACGCGGAACATATCATTCGATTAGCAAAAAGTATTTACCTCGTTATCTTGCCGAATTCTGTTTCAGGTTCAATTGGCGCTTTAACCTTAAAAAAACATTCGAACAGCTTATTTATTCATGTATCCGGGCAGCACCTATACCTGAGTATTTACTCAAGCTAGCTGAGATTCGATGGTAATCAGGTAATTTTTTCTGCTTTTAACACAAAACCTCAGATCTTCATCTGAGGTTTTGTATTAGCTATTATTTTTCAATAAGTTATACTGTTTTATTTGCCGTTTTCATCAAGGCTTTCAAATACAGACTTCATATAAGCGTATTGTACATCGGAAATTTTTTCTTTAACAACTTCATAACCATGAGCATTCTTAACGGCAACATATAACCCTTCTTTATGAAATTTTTCTAATGCGATGAGCGCTAACATTTTCATTGATGTTGTATTTGAGCTCAACCCAATATGGCGGCCTATTTGGTTATTAAGTAAATCAATAGTCTGATCAGCATCATTGAGAACTACAAATTGCCGGATATTCAGATCAACCCGAGGGTCAACTTCATGTGCATCACCTGCATGTTTAGCAATTTTTTCCCCATATCTGGCTGACAGAGTAGCCTGCCAAATAGTATGTCGAAAAGCATTCACCTGCGTTCCTTCACCCTGCATGTCCTTGAGTTGAGTGAATCCCCCTTTTTTCTCATCACCTTGGGTTGCAAAGCGCACTGCATTGGTGGTGATATTTGTCGAACCCTGACTAAAAAGGCCAATTTCGAACGCTTCTTTCGGGTACAACTTGGCAAAAATTAATTGCTTCACCGAAGGCGGAATTGCTGTGTTTTGACCGTCATGAATAGCTTCATTAATTTCTATTCTTGATTTTTCAAGATCTTCTTTAATTCTTTTTAATCGAGCGACTTCTGTAGTGAGCGCTCTACTTAATTTAGCTTTCATTTCCTTATAATACAAAAACAAATTTCTAACAGCTCTTCGATATTTATTTCCAATCTCATTCCAAAAATCATCAGACTTTTTAATCTCACTATTTAAAAAATCATCTAAATTCTTCTGGGAATTAATCACTACCCTAGATGTCAATTTAATTATGCCCACATTTGTCGTATGTTTCTTATCGTAAGGGTACTTATTAGCATCAATTAACGTTAATCCTTCAGGTGTATTGTTAATAATATTAAGTGCTTTATTCACTGATTCAATTGCTTTTTCAGATTTGGATTTTTGAAATTCTGAGATGTAACGTTGATATAAAACTAGTTCTTCAAGCGTCATACCCGCTAAATTTTTTGTCGCTTCTTGAGGGGTCTTATTAGTTAATGCTTTCTGTTCAGTAATAATGCTTTCTAATTTAGCCTTTTGTTCATGCGTAAAACCAGGAATAGCATTGATAATATTGTCAGCTCTTATCGAATCGACTTTAATATTAAAATCGCCAAAATTGATGAAAGGAATATCAAAGTTTCTTTCAGCACCAGAAATGGCACCTGCCCCCCAATTAATCGGCACATCTATAAAATCTGCCAATCCTGAGGCAGTTATGTGGCCCTGAGTAATTGAAGTTACACGCCCTTCAAAGTGAAATTTATAACCATCACTGCCAGGGATAGTAACGTTAATAGGCGGAAAGTTCAGAGGAGAAATTTTCATAATATGTTCCTTATAGAATATAATTGCAAAAATAATTATCTAGATTACACCTAGCGTTTCACGTAATCGTGTCGAGTGAGTTATTATATTATTTTTGCAAAAATGGTTATTCCGACACAGTGCTATTATAGATTTTATTATCTATTTTAATAGCAAGTTTTTTTGTATTACTACTGTTACAAAACTAGGAGAATCGTATGAATAATTAAATATTATCCACACGCAAAAACCCCGCTTATAATACTTACTCCAAAAGTTGAGTTTCCATCCAAATTCGTTTATGTTTCATCCTCATATTTAATTTTTTTTGGTTTATTTTTTCAGCTTATTTAGATGTGATTGTACTTTATGATCCCATATATATTAGTAATTTTTGTCTTGAGTTGTCTGAATAATTTTTTATATTAAGCTTCGCTCATTTTGGGATATGGGTACTATAATTGGCGTAACTCAGTCCTTTTAGTGATTTTTGGCGATTGATCAGAACGCCAAAATTGGACTAAGCTCCCTTCAAGGAATCTATTATTTTGAAAAATTATTTAAATTTCTTGATATAATGTTACATAATACATTTGCCTATAAATCGGCTGAGATAAATAAACATCATCAAACTCATGTTTATCATGCAGTACTTTGTCCCTTTCAGCCTTAGCTATTTCATGTTGTAGAATAATAGCTACTTCACTTTTATTTAATTTCTCAGAAAGAATTAATGGAAGATTAAATTTCACCCAAGACTATCGCCTGGAAAATCTTTCCTCGTTGGGCTGGTGGCCTATCACTTTGACAAGTGACCTAGATTTGACAACGGAATCATCTCGTAGAAACATGGCATGATGAGATTACTCATATTCAAGCAAGGTAACTATTTGAGGCTATACATGCCAAAGCGCACAGAAAAACAGGAAACAGCCCAACATCAGCCGAAAAGGTTATCCAGAACACCTTTGGAGAAGGGCATTCATCACGGTAAAAAAGCGATTTCCCTGACAGTCAGAGTAGGAAATTATATCCGCAATATTCCTATTATTGCCCACTTTATCCGGGCAACGCTGCGTTTTAATGATCGGATGGGTAATCAGTTTGGCGCCGCAATAACGTATTTTTCCTTCTTATCACTTATTCCCATTCTGATGCTCTCTTTTGCCATTGCCGGTTTTATTCTGGCCTCTAATCCCGATTTATTGGCAAAACTGATTAATGGTATCGCCAACAGTATTAGTGATCCGACTCTTGCCAATACGCTGAAAAATAGTGTCGATACAGCAATTAAACAACGTACTACCGTGGGATTAACCGGTTTGGCAATTGCGCTGTATTCCGGTGTGAATTGGGTCAGTAATTTACGTCAGGCTATTCTTGCCCAGTTCCATCCTGTCTGGGTGAGAAATCAGGAAGATAATGAGAAAATCTATTTTAAATATCTTCGTGATTCTATTTCTCTGATCGGGCTATTATTAGCGCTGGTCATCACGCTATCACTGACCTCTATCGCAGGCTCCGCCCAAGCAACCATTGTCAAGATGTTAGGGTTAGATGGCATTGAATGGCTTCGTCCATCCTGGTTCTTGATTGGATTAGCCATTTCTATTTCAGCTAATTATCTGCTTTTCCTATGGCTATTTTGGGTGCTGCCTCGCCACCAGCCAGAACGCAAGGCACTATTAAAAGGGACATTGATGTCAGCAATAGGCTTTGAAGCGCTCAAATATATTATGACCATGACGTTACCACGCCTCGCCAATTCCCCTTCTGGCGCCGCATTTGGCTCTGTTATCGGCCTGATGACATTTTTCTATCTCTTTGCCCGCTTAACGTTATTCTGCGCTGCCTGGATAGCTACTGCGGATAATAATCATAAAAATACCGAATAAATGTGCCCCGGCAGAACGATCTGCCAATAATAACCGATGAAAAGGAGCTGTTTATGCCGTTTGTTAATATCAGAATTACCCGTGAAGGTGCTACCGCAGAACAAAAGAAGCAATTAATTGAAGGAGCCACTCAGTTACTGGTCGATGTATTAGGAAAAAATCCGGCGACAACTTTTGTCATTATTGATGAAGTCGATACTGATAATTGGGGCATCGGCGGTAAGAATGTGACTGAACTTAGAGCTGAGGCTAAAAAGTAGTCTCCAATGATGAAGGGCGGTATTGCCCGCCCTTTTACCGCTTTAAGACGCTTTTGCATCAGGTTTAGGTATCGGTGGTTGTGCCGGAATATCAACTTTATCCTGATGTGGCGTCAACGACATAATCTGATTAAAGCTGTTTCTTAACTGATCGACATCCATCTCCGCTTCCCCTTTCGGTTGAATCAGAATAAATGCAACCTCTTGTGAAAGGATCTGTTTCAACTCACGATTAAGCATTTCAGGGGTCAAGGAAGCTAAAAATGCTTGTCTCAAACGCTGATACTGCTCAGGAGCGATATCCACCACATTGCTCTGTTGGGACAAAAGACGCTGATTAATCAGAATATCCGTGCTGGTATGACCATACATGGCAAACAACTGGCTGAGTTGTGCTTGTTTTTGCGCATATAGCTCATCAAATTGTCCCTTCGGCAATCCTTTATCCCGTAGTGTGGCCAATTCAGCCGCCAGATACTCCATTGCAGGTTTCAGATTACCTGCCGCCGTGTTGAGATTCAGGGCGCAACTCGCACGATGATACTGGACTTTACAATCCAACCCCAGTTTCAACGCCTTATCGTTTTTTCTTTCCAGCCCAAGTTGCAGATAGCGATAAAGTGCCTCGCGGGTAATATCACTGATCCAATAGTGATTAAGCACATGCGAATCATTAATCGGCTGCCAATTGAGATCCCAAATCAAGGATAAAGTATCTTCCTTCTTTTTATCGCTGATAATCCCTATGGTCTCCGGTTTCATTGGTGACAACGCTGCAATGGTGGCCGGAGTATGGCGTTTACCTTTCAATGATGAAAACGCTTGGCTGATATTTTCCGGCAGAGTACGGCTATCCACATGACCCGCAACGTATAACGTCATCATGTCAGGGGTATACCACTGCCGGTAAAACTGCTTAAGTTTCTCCAAATCAATAGGTTGAGGCGCATTTTGCGCCGGATCGTGCCCTAACAGCGTTGAACCTTTCAAACGTCTACGCCACACGGGATCTTGTATATCCGGTGGATAGGTTGCGACGGATGTATTAGCCATTTTCATGGCATGTTGTAGAGTCTCAGGTGTAAATACCGCCTTGCCCGCTGCGTCAGCCAACCAGTTCAACGCGTCTTTTAGTAGTTCAGGCTGATTATGTGGCAAGCTCAAGCTATAAAGTGTGAAATCATATGAAACAATAGCTGGAGGCAGTGGGTATTTTGGATCAATAGCGCTGTTCCATAACTGGTCTAATTTGGTGGAAGATAAACTTTTGCTACTAAAAAGCACGACTTTCGGAATCAACCAGGTATAACCCGCCTGTTGGGTTTTCTCCGCCAGCGACCCTGTTTTCACAACAAGGCGCAACTGTATTCTGTCGTTAGGACGTTGCGGTGTCTGCAAGATTTGCCAGTTAAAACCGTTTTCCAGTTTACCTTGTTTCCAGGCAGGGTCAGGCTGCAAGGCTTCCGCCTGCGTCTGGCCCGCAATTGCCAGCATTATCCCACCAATAAAATAACGAATTTTCGTACCCTGCATGTGAACCCCTATAGATGTCTATCCTTGGTTTTAGCCTTCGAAGATTTAACCATTGATGACAGAATATGTTCCCTTCAACCAATAATAACGGTAGAAAAAGCAAAAACCTGAATTTTAGCAGGCGAAATCCTGTCAGGATTATAACTGAGGATTAGACCTCAGACCGCCACGGATGGTTTCATGATGACGGAGGTTTATGCTTATCAAATTGACGATTATATCCTCTGATCAGCATACCCAATTCATCATCCTGATGGTATTTAGGGCAAGCCATTGGCTCTGATGGTTGATCGTTATTAAGATCCCGTGCAATGTCACGTAATGGGTGCACAATAATCCGGTTAATACACCAGCTTATCGACACCGTAAGGATAAGGGCCAGTAATAAATAAGTTGTCAGCATCAGCGCCAACGTATTAATAGCAAAACGATATACTCGATTGGAATCCACTTGCAAAATCAGATGCCCTAGCGGTTTAGCTCCTGTCGATACTGAACCATAAACATGAAGAGGAATACTCACTTCCACAGGGATGCCAAAAACTCGTTTAGCCAGTTCAGGGATTGGACGATGGGTAGCAAAGCTCAATCGTATCACCCGGATATCCTCCGGCAACACCACATCCGCCCGTCCTAAGATACCTACCGTACGCAGCCCTATCAGCAACTCTTTTGCTTTACTGAGATCTGAATTAAGTAGTGCTTCCGTTAAAGGCGCCTGTACCTGAACTGCCGCATTATTAAGCTGGCTGATATAATCATCTTTACGTTGCTGTATAAAATGACACAATTGAATCGTAATAAAAATAGCAATGGTCACCAACGTGACGCCGGTCACTGCGGCCATCTGTTTAATAGTTAACGAACGTTTGACGCGCAATTTCATTTTCACTTAAACCAATGCCTGTGGATATCGCAGTTATAACACGTGATCAATGGAATTGAGTATACTTGATTTTATCGCTAACGACCCTGTTTCACTTATCCAAGTCGTTATTTTCCTGAAATAATTGCCTTTGGTAACGATCAATGGTTATCAGAAATATAAGTAAATATTTAAATGGTGATAATAGCTAACCCATTATCACCAAAGATGTTTTATTAAATAATTGCCAACCAATTATTCCACTGCAACATTTTCATCCTGATCAACCGCAAAACAGGCGATCAATTGATTACCATATTGATTCAGTTTTGGCTGACGCTGAGTACAAATGCTAAGCGCCCGGCGGCAACGCGCTGCAAACGCACAACCGGGTGGTGGATTCATTGGGCTTGGCAATTCGCCTGTCAATTTTATCCGTTCACGGCGTAATTCAGGATTTAGCCTTGGCGTTGCTGATAATAACGCCTGTGTATAGGGGTGACGTGGATGACTGAAAATCATCTCTTTACTGCCTTTTTCCACACAACGACCAAGGTACATCACCATCACTTCATCAGCGATATGTTCAACCACCGATAAATCATGGGAAATAAAAACATAAGAGAGTCCCAGCTCTTGCTGCAAATCCATCATCAGGTTTAACACTTGCGCCCGCACCGAGACATCCAATGCGGAAACCGGTTCATCCGCAATCACCACATCCGGGTCCAACATCAGACCACGGGCAATCGCAATCCGTTGGCGTTGGCCACCAGAGAACATGTGCGGATAACGGCTGTAGTGTTCAGTTTTTAGCCCCACTTTATCCATCATCTGCAACACTTTCTCTTTACGTTCCTGTGCGCTCAACTTGGTATTGATCCGCAGAGGTTCCTCCAGGATCTGACCCACTTTCTTACGCGGATTAAGTGAACCATAAGGATTTTGAAACACAATCTGGATTTTCTGACGACGTAGCTTTTCAGCGTCTTTATCTGGCACCAACAGATCTTGCCCCTGATAATAAAGCTCCCCGTCAGTCGGCTTTTCAATCATCGTCAGCAATCGCCCCAGCGTGGATTTACCACACCCCGATTCCCCCACAACTGCCAGCGTTTTTCCCTTTTCCAGTTCGAAAGAGATGCCATCCAACGCTTTTACCGTTCTAGCAGGCGAAAAGAGCCCTCCTTTAATCGGATAATATTTTTTCAGATCTGTCGCTTTTAATAACGGCACAGTGGATATTTGCTGCGCCGGATAAAGATACTCACTCATACTGTCGGCCTCCCCGCATCATCCAACGGTATATGGCATTTCACCTGACGTTCCCCCACCGTTCTTAATTCCGGTTCCACCTGACGACAATGGTCATTTGCATATGGACAACGTGGATTCAGTAAGCAACCAACAGGCCGGTCATATTTCCCCGGCACAACGCCCGGTAGAGAAGCAAGACGGGATTTATCCGTGGCAAATTCAGGTAATGCCCGGAGCAACGCCTGAGTATAAGGATGGCGTGGCGCACGGAAGATCTCCGATGCTTTACCCGATTCCACCACCTGCCCGGCATACATCACGATAATGTGATGAGCGGCTTCCGCCACTAATGCTAAGTCATGAGTGATTAATATCAGCGCCATATTTTCCCGCTGTTGCAACTCCAACAACAGTTCAATCACTTGCGCCTGGATGGTGACATCCAAAGCCGTTGTTGGTTCATCAGCAATCAGTAATTTGGGCCGACAAGCAATCGCCATTGCGATCATCACCCGTTGACTCATACCACCGGATAATTGATGCGGATATACATCCAGACGCGATGCAGGATCAGGGATACCCACCAAGGTCAATAGATCAATCGCCCGCTGGCGGCGAGTACGACGATTGCCGCCTTGATGCACTTTCAGCGCTTCCATAATCTGGAACCCAACGGTATAACAGGGATTCAAGCTGGTCATCGGATCTTGGAAGATCATTGCCACTTCCGCACCAACCAGTTGGCGGCGTTCTTGCTCGGAAATTTTGGTCAAATCACGCTGGTTAAATTCCAGTTTGTCAGCCATTACCTTGCCCGGATAATCAATCAATCCCATCACCGCCAATGAACTGACCGATTTACCAGAACCAGACTCTCCGACAATCCCGACAACCTGCCCTTGCTCAACTCGGTAACTGATGCGGTCAACGGCGCGGAACGGCGCCTCTTCGTCACCGAAGTGAACCGATAATTTTTCTACATTTAACAGTGCCATTTCGCTACCTCACTACTGCTTGAGTTTAGGATCAAGTGCATCACGCAAACCGTCACCCATCAGGTTAAATGCCAACACTGTCAGTAGAATCGCTATCCCAGGGAACGTCACTACCCACCAAGCACTTTGTGCAAATTGCAATACATCAGACAGCATTGTTCCCCATTCTGGCGTGGGTGGCTGCGCCCCCATCCCCAGAAAACCCAAAGCAGCCATATCAAGAATGGCATTAGAAAAACCCAGAGAAGCCTGCACAATCAGCGGCGCCAGACAGTTAGGCAGAATATTGATAAACATCTGACGCATGGAACCCGCTCCCGCCACCTGTGAAGCCGTCACATAGTCACGGTTAACTTCTACCAACACCGCAGCGCGAGTTAAACGGATGTAATGTGGCAGAGAGACAAAGGTCAACGCCAACGAAGCATTGACAATGGATGGCCCAAAGATCGCCACTAGCACCAAAGCCAGCAACAGGCTTGGCAATGCCAGCATAATATCAACGATACGCATGATGATAATATCCACCACACCACCGAAATAACCCGCCAGCACACCCAGAACCACCCCCATCAACAGGGATAGCACCACTACCAGACAACCTACCAGCAATGAAAGCCGAGCGCCGTACATCAAACGCGAAAGTAAATCGCGTCCAACATCATCAGTACCCAGAATAAATTGCCAACTTCCTCCGTCCTGCCATACCGGTGGTGTCAGCAAAGCATCACGGAACTGCTCAGACGCACTGTGTGGGGCAAGCACCCCCGCCAACAGAGCGACTAATAACATTAGTACAATATAAACCAGACCAACAACGGCCCCTTTATTGCGCTTAAAGTAATACCAGAACTCCTGCATCGGCGTCATAATCTTAGGCGCACTGCTTGCAGGCTCAGTTACTTGAGACATAATGCGCTCCCTATTTTTTATGCCGGATACGCGGGTTAACGATGCCGTATAGCAAGTCAACTATCAGGTTAACCAAGATGATCATGATCGCCACCAGTAATACGCCTCCCTGCACCACCGGATAATCCCGGCGTTGAAGGGCATCGATCAGCCAGCGTCCCAGCCCCGGCCAAGAGAAGATAGTTTCAGTCAGGATCGCACCCGCCAGCATAATGCCCACCTGCAAACCGATAACGGTTACAACCGGCAGCAATGCATTGCGAAGCGCATGGACCACAATCACACGGATACGACTCAAGCCTTTAGCGCGTGCAGTACGGATATAATCTTCACCTAGTACTTCCAACATGGAAGAGCGGGTCATACGCACAATCACCGCCAGTGGAATCGTCCCCAAGACAACGGCAGGCAAAATGATATGCATCACCGCATCTTTAAAATCACCGGCTTCACCCCAGAATAGGGTGTCGATTAGCATAAAACCCGTCAGCGGATAACTGTCATCAAGGAAAACACTGTCGCTTATTCGCCCGGATACCGGCGTCAGATCCAACTGGACAGAAACCAGCATAATCAACATGATCCCCCACCAGAAGATCGGCATGGAGTATCCAGTGAGAGAAAGTCCTATCGCAGTATGATCAAAAACAGAACCACGCTTTACCGCCGCCAGGACGCCAACGGGAATACCCACAGCAATAGCGAACAACATGGCGCATATCCCCAGTTCAAGCGTTGCCTTGAAACGGGGAACAAACTCCTCCCACACAGAGATACGACTTTTCATGGAGATACCCAGATCGCCATGTAACACATTACTGACATAATGAAAGTATTGCTGCCAAAGTGGTTTATCCAACCCCATTTCGGCCATTAGCTGAGCATAGCGCTCAGCAGATATTCCACGTTCCCCGGCCATAATGGTCACCGGATCGCCGGGGATCATATGGACAAAAGCAAAAGTCAGTAAAGTAATGCCAATAAACGTTGGGATTACCAACCCCAGACGTCGGAGTATGAACTGCAACATATCCCAAACTCTCTTTTTAAATGCCGGTTACAGCTCTCAGGCCGTTTGGCTTGATAAGGGGGAGGACTTTCCCCCTTTGGCTCACAATCTTTTGGCTCACAACGTAATAAACATCTTGCCTCTACTTTTCTTGTTAGTTTTCCACCAGTTATGATCGCTTGGAGAAAACCGCCATCTTCGGTTAGAAATCAGGAAGATGGCGTATCACAACAAAGTAAGAATAGGATTATTCGAGGGACACGGTATCGAAACGGTGTTTATTACCCAATGGCTCAACAACATAGCCTTTAACTTCTTTACGAATGGGTTCATAAACAACGGAATGAGCGATAATCAGCGCTGGAACCTGTTCGTGCATCACAACCTGTGCCTGTTTATAAAGCTCGACACGTTTGGCGTGATCAGAAGCTACGCGCGCGGGCTGAATGATGTCCTCAAATGGTTTGTAGCACCATTTAGAGTAGTTAGAACCCCGCTCTTTGGCCGCACAGCTAAATAGGGTTGCGAAGAAGTTATCTGGATCACCATTGTCCCCGGTCCACCCCATCATCACAATTTGATGCTCGCCGTCTTTAGCTCGTTTCAGATATTCGCCCCATTCATAGCTGACAATTTTGGCTTTCACACCAATTTTCGCCCAGTCAGCCTGGATCATTTCCGCCATACGACGAGCATTTGGGTTATACGGACGCTGTACCGGCATTGCCCACAGATCGATAGTAAAACCATCTCCTAAACCCGCTTCTTTGAGTAACTGTTTCGCTTTTTGCGGATCATATGGATAATCTTTAATGTTATCGTTGTAACCCCATATTGTCGGTGGAATCAGGTTTTTCGCTTTTTGACCTGCTCCTTGATAAACCGCCTCAACGATAGCGTCTTTATTGACCGCCATCGTCAACGCCTGACGGACTTTAAGATTATCCAATGGTTTTTTGGTGACATTGAACGAAACATAACCCACGTTCAAGCCCGGTTGTTCTAACAAGACAATATCTTTATCTTTCTTCATACGGGCAATATCCGCTGGATTTGGATATGGCATGATCTGACATTCATTTTTCTGTAGTTTTGCATAACGAACAGATGCATCAGGAGTAATAGAGAAGACCAACCGATCTACTTTCGCTTTATCACCCCAGTAGGATTTGAACGCTTTATATAGGATACGAGAATCTTTCTGATATTGAACCAACTGGAATGGGCCAGTACCGATTGGATTCAGATCGACTTTCTCCGGCGTACCGGCTTTCATCATTTTATCTGCATATTCCGCGGACATAATAGAGGCGAAATCCATCCCTATGTCAGCCAAGAACGGGGCTTCTGGACGGGTCAGTTCAAACCGGACAGTATAATCGTCAACTTTTACAATCTTATCGATCATCTCACTCATGCCCATGCCAATGAAATACTCATAGCTACCACCAGAGACTTTATGGTATGGGTGATTTTCATCTTTTTGACGCATGAAAGAGTAGATCACATCATCAGCATTAAAATCACGAGTGGGTTTGAACTCTTTATTCTCATGCCATTTAACGCCTTTGCGCAGATGGAAAGTATATGTCTTGCCATCATCACTAATATCCCATCTCTCCGCCAGCCCAGGTATGATTTCGGTGGTACCGGCTTTGAACTCAACCAAACGGTTATACAGCGGTACAGAGCTGGCATCATAGCTTGTACCGGCAGTGAATAATTGTGGACTAAAGCCTTCCGGTGAGCCTTCGGAACAGTAAACCAATGTTTTTGCCTGAACGCTGGCGGTTACTGCCAATGCAACTAAGCTGACCCCTAGCTTCAATAACTTCGCTCTTTTAGAGAAAGTAGTCATTTCTTGCACTCCATTTGTGATGTTGTTGTGTACAGCCAGAATCTGCACTTCCTGTCCGAAACTGCGCTGTTTAGGTTTTGTTTATTATTTTCAGCTTATCAATTAAACAACTGTTGTCTCTTGCGTCAATAAGATCTCAACAGATGTCACAAACAACAGGAAAACACAAAGGAAACTAATAATTAACATAGTTAGCACAAAAATATGACAAAGAACACATTTTATAGACAAAAAGACCATAAAAAGCACATAGCGATAGTACTAATCACTATTAACCTGGGCGCAAAATTTGTGGTTGTTTGATTAATTAGTAAACGATTATTTCACGAGAAAAGATGATAACTGGTATAAAATGCTGTGCGCCGAATAAAATCGGTACCTGAAAAGTTAATCCAATAAGTATAACATCAGTTATATAAATAAATACAAAAACCTGTTACTAGTTTATCTATTTCTACTTTCCATCACCTTGGGTTTCATTAACGGTTTACCGGTAAATTTAGATAATATCTAAACGACTAAATCTAGTCTTATCCATTTATAGTTTATAGCCGCCAGAGCCAGAAATTTACTAGAAAATATAACACATCTCTGGTTAGCGACCATTATTATTATCTGACATATAATTCTAAATAGGTTTCAAATACCCACCCAGTTCTTCCATTCTCCTAATTTTTTCGTAATCTTGCTGGATAACATTCTTATCATGATGAACTAAGTAAACTGTTCCAGGTTGGCTAAAAACATCTTTAGTTATTTCGATTTCATCACCTTCATCAACATAAAAAATAGCTTCACAAAAAGAGGGCAATTTCTTTAATTCTGCCATAAAATTATTAGCAGTAAATACGCCAGGACGATGATTAATCAAGCATACATTATAGGAATGATTAATCAGAGTATAAGCTTCTCTTTGTATAGCCTTATAGAAATTTTCTGGTTCAACAACAGACATGGCAGCAGCCCTAATTTGTCCTAAACCTGTTGTTAATTTTGCTATCGTCGGTCGTAATATTCCGTCTATTCTCGCGGCAATTTCAACAAGTTTTGGACCATCAGGTGTTAACATCACTTCCGCATGACTGGGGCCATTAAATATACCTAAAGCAATGACAACTTTTCTCGTATATTCTACTAAAACATTATATTCTGGATAAGAGGAATCGATAATGTCATCAATATCATAAATTATACTACCAGTATCAAGTTTGCGTTTCTTATATTTTACTACTTCGGTAATTAATTGGTGACGATTAAGCGACACCATATTAACGACATATTCAGTTCCGTTAAGAAACTCTTGTATTAAAACCTGATGATTACAAATATTAAGTTTATTATATTTTCCCAGTATTTTATGAAAAGCTTCCTTAGCAGAGTGCACATCTTTACAAATATAAACACCATCAGAGCCTGCACTCTCTAATGGCTTAAGTACCACAGGAAAATTATTAAAGGCTTTAATCCATTGTTCCGCAGCAGGCCAATCTGAAAATCTACCTTGCTCAGCCGCAGGAATTCCACATTTTTTCAGTGTATCAATCATCTCATATTTATTGCGCCTTGCAGACGTCTTAGCAAAATCATTTCTATAATTCAATTCAAAATGATTATTAAGCTCATCAGCAAGCGAAACACCACTTTCACTCCCGGCAATAATAAATTCAACTTCCTGTTTTTTAAGGAAGTTGACTGTATCTTCTATCGTGTCGTGAACATGGTGCTCTTGGTAGATTGAATAATCAAATCCTTTATAGTAATAACTATGTAAATCCGGTTTCGAAGCTATATGCAAGAGATAACACCCTTTCTCATACAGCGCTTTAGCCATAAATTTACCGGAAGAAAAACCATCTACAATAGCAACCTTTTTCATTTTATACCTCGTTATACCCTATTTGTCTTTTTTATCTTACTCACACCAAGAATAGTTAATAAAGAAACTATAACCGAAACTGCGATCAGACTTTCAACAGAAAACGCTATACGTGAGTCAAGATATTGAAAAAGAATCGTAAATACAGGTATTAACAAAAATAACAAAGAGACATGAAGCGGGGTAATGGCATTAATTGTTTTCTGTACGAGATAGATTGGAAGTAAATGCCCGACTATAACAAGAATCGACATTGGAAGAACCATCTCAATATCCAAGCTAAGAGAAACATCAGATATTGAAATATAACAAAATGAAAGTACTACCATTAAAATATTTCTAACAGACAATATCTCATATGTTTGCCATTTTTCCTTGAATAATTTCTTAGAAAAAATAGTGTATAATACTGTTCCTACAGCACTAAGTATCACACTAACAATACCAATAATCCTGTCCTGAATTGAGGTTGATGATAATCCACTATTTCCTAAGAATGAATTTACCAGCATCACACCTACCCCAATGAGAACTAACCAGGATATGACAACTTCCAATTTTTCTGTTTTTACCTCGCTTTTATCGATAAAAAATGAGAGGAGGATAGTTATCGCAGGACCGCAAGCCACTGAAGCGACACCCACTATTGCAGGCTCAAGAAAACGCAACGCAATGATTAATCCTCCCCAATTTAGTAAAATTGAGACATTAACAATTAACACCAATAAGGTGTTCCTGCGGACCTTCACGATTAATTGATCAATCCCTTTGCAAATACTGATCATCACAAACAACAAAGTAGATGATACAAAGCAATAAAAGATAACAATAGCTGAATTTATCGATTGCGTTAGATACGCAACAAACACATCAAATGCTGCACTGATGAGGCAAAAAACAACCCCATATACTACGCCATTATACGAATACATATATCACCTATCGTTCTTTTATTCTAAAAAGTAAATTTCCGACATTAGAGTCCTCTTATTATTGCAAATTCATCTTTAATCGTTATTGTCTTCATATTTGTTATTAATCAATAACCTTAACACTTTTATTATCAAGATAAATTTTCATAATCGTTTTCACCTCTATGCCCGTTTTATCTTTCACCTTATTTTTACCATTATTCTGGATTTTCTCTACCGCACAGATAACATCTTTAATCTCACCCCCTCTCTTTTGTACCGCTTCTATAAGGGATATCACCGCCCCTCCAGTACTTAACGTATCATCAATAATAGAGACGCGATCACCTGGCTCTATTCCATTGAGATACATTTTTCCTTCAAAATATTCAGAGCTGATCTGTACAACAGTATTATTCATCTCGTCCAAACAATAGGGATACCACCTAGCCATTGCTAATGGTATTCCTGTAAGGAGGGAGATAGCTGTTGCCAGTGGAGCGCCTTTATCTTCTTCTGTAACAATTTTATCTACTTTAAGATCCATTAATTGGATTATTCTATGAGCAACCTCGATCAAAACCTGGGGCCTCAACGCAGGTAATTGATCTGTAAATTCATTAACTGTTGTAAGTGCTCTCCCCGAATTAACAACCCTTGCGTTTTCATAAACATCTTCTAATAACATTTTCAATCTGCCTTATATTCAGGATAAATACCATCCCAACGACTTTTATATTTCCATGCACTATCAAAGAATAACGTAATGAATACTTTATTATGTACTTTTTGCAGCATCCTCTCACATACTAGTAAATTAGCACCACAAGTAGGTCCTATACCAAGATCATCACTTAATATAAATTCTTTCATTCTTTTCCATGCTTCATCCCCCTCTACTGTATATACTTCATCAACTAATTCTTGGACAGTGTTGACCGAAAGAACACCCGCGCCAAGCCCCATCAAATTATGATTATGATGTTCAAAATGAAGGCCGTTTCTCAGTGCATATAATGGCGCAGAACTATTTACTTCAATACCAATTGTTTTTATATTGCTATATTCTCTTTTTAATATTTCGGCAATTCCTGAGAAAGTTCCCCCTGTACCTATCGAGCAAATAAAATAATCTGGAATAAGATTATTTTCTTTTAATTCTTTGACGATCTCCTCTCCACATATATTCCAAGCTTCCTTATTTAAGGTTGTACCTGATTGGTCAAGAAAAAAGACATCATCTCCGCTTTCAGCACAATCTTTTGCTGCCGAAACAGCCCCATTCAGAAACAGTTCCTTTGGTGTCTCATAAATTTCTGCACCATAAGATCTTATTTGCTCTTTACGCTCATCTGTCATGCCTTCCGGCATAAATATCTTGACCTTATACCCTTTCTCTCTTCCTATCCATGCTAGTGCCGCCCCGCCATTGCCAGTCGAACAGTCGATCAATGTCATGCCTGGCCGTATCTTACCTTCTTTTTCTAATGTATTAACGATATGCAAAAATGTTCTATCTTTATGGCTGCCAGTAGGATTTCGATATTCACACTTCGAAAATACTCGATTACCGTTTATTCTAAACTTATCAAGTTCGAGTAAAATCGTGTTACCTATGTTATTTAATTTCACATTTACATTCCATTTGATGTTCATAGAAGATAATATTCATACACCATTCTTATGTTTTTTCAATCAAGTCATTTAATGAATGAGAGATATTTCTCAGATGGATAAATTAAGCCTTATTTATCATGAAATTAATAAAATCGAGGGGTAAGAATAAATACATTAAATATTATTAATAGTAATTAATTGTTATTTTTTTACTATGATATTATTAGTATATACGTAATTTACATATGGACTTTCTTGATTAATTGAGTAAGTTTATATAATAAAAACAACATGTTTACTCTAAAAGTAAACATGTCCATATTCCTTTAAATAATTCCTTATTTTCATCAGCACAAAAAGCAGCCTCATAGAAAAAGGGGTATCTTTGTAATTACACTATAAAATCATTAACCATAACCTTACCAAAAGAAAAATCATCTACAATAGCAGCCTTTTTCATTCTATACCCTATTTGTCTTTTTTATCTTACTCACCCCAAGAATGATTAATAAAGAAACTATAACCGAAGCTGCAATCAAACTTTCAACAGAAAACGCTATACGTGAATCAAGATATTGAAAAATGATCGTAAATACAGGTATTAGCAGAAATAACAAAGAGACATGAAGAGGGGTAATGGCATTAATTGTCTTTAATACCAGATAGATTGGAAGTAAATGTCCAACGATAACAAGAATCGACATCGGAAGAATCATATCGATATCTAAACTAAGAGAAACACTGGATACTGAAACATAAAAAAATGAAAGTACTACCATTAAAATACTTCTAACAGACAATATCTCATACGTTTGCCATTTCTCCTTGAATAATTTCTTAGAAAAAATAGTGTATAATACTGTTCCTATGGCGCCAAATATCACACTCACAATACCAATAATCCTGTCCTGAATTGAAGTTGATGATAATCCACTATTTCCCAAAAATGAATTTACCAGCATCACACCTACCCCAATGAGAACTAACCAGGATATGACAACTTCCAATTTTTCTGTTTTTGCTTCGTCCTTATCGATAAAAGATGAGAGAAGGATAGTGATTGCAGGGCCGCAAGCCACTGAAGCAACACCTACTATTGCAGGCTCAAGAAAGCGTAGCGCAATGATTAATCCTCCCCAATTTAATAAAATTGAGACATTAATAATCACCACCAATAAAACATTTTTGCGGATCTTTTCAATTAATTGATCAATCCCTTTGAAAATGCTTATCATCATAAATAATAAAGTAGATGATGTAAAACAATAGAAGATGACAATAGCTGAGTTTATTGATTGAGTTAAATACGCAACAAAAACATCAAATGCTGCACTGATGAGGCAGAAAATAACCCCATATATTACGCCACTATGTGAAGACATATATCACCTATGATTCTCTTATTCCAAAAAGTAAATTTCCGACATTGGATTCCTTTTGTTATTACGGATTCATATTTAATCTCACCTTTCCCACTATTTCCTTTCGAACAGTCAATCAATGTCATATTTGGCCGCATCTTACCTTCTTTTGCTAACATATTATCGATATGCAAAAACATCCTGTCTTTATGTCTACTTATAGAATTTTGATATTCACACTTCGAAAATACTCGATTGCCGTTTATTCTAAACTTATTAATTTCAAGTAAAACTGTGTTACCTATGTCATTTAATCTCACATTTATATTCCATTTGATGTTCATAGAAGATAATATTCATACACCATTCTTATGTTTTTTCAAACAAGTCATTTAATGAATGAGAGATATTTCTCAGATGGATAAATTAAATATCACGGATAGTAATTAAATGTTATTTTTTACTATGATATTATTAGTATATACGTAATTTTTCTACAGGATTACTGACACAAGAGATTAAATAGAACTCAAGTTAAATAGCATAATTTATATATGGATTTTTTAATTTATCAATAAAAGCTGATAAATTTACCAGAGAAAAATAGTTATATCTTCTTGCCATTATTCTAGCCATATAAACAGAATATCTGTCAATATACTCAAATAAAGTCGCCACATGACTAATATGGCGAAGCATGTTGACATAAAGTTAAAAATACAGCATTAGGTGTTGTTATCTGAACAACCTCCTTATTAAAGAATGCTATCTTGTCTCCAAGGATGACGATGCATTTTTGTACCCGATTTTCGTCTCACTTTCTCAACAGCAACCTGAATCGGTAAAAACTCATTTAACATCAATTCGTTGATCGATTCGAAATGGGGTTTATCTAACTCTGACTTTCGATAATTTTTGACATTTTTACGAGATTAAGTTAGATCAAATTTCTGTATAAATATCTTAATGGAGATGTAATGAACCTATATAAAAATTAAAAAATTCATACCAGGATTATGCGGGATTACATTAAAAAAATGGAAAGTCAATGGAAATGTTATCTACTGAAAAAAAATTCTTAAAAGAAACGAACAATCAGATATTACCACTCCATTCAACATTGCTGCACGAGAATTCACCATCATTTATTGTCCAAGGTGAAACCCCTCGTTGTGGCCAAATTATTCAAAAAGGCGACCACGCGCTAATAGGGATAAGCCCCTTTAACTCGCGTTTTTCAAAGGACTATGTAGTGGACCTTATTCAGTGGTCAAGTCATTACTTCCAGCAAGTCGACATCTTGTTACCTTGTGAACGTGAAGCTTCGCGCCTTTTAGTCGCTGGTGGAACTGAGAATGCTAAGGCAATCAAGAAAACACAACGAGAAATTAGACGTCATTTATGTAACCTTGATTATGCGATTTCCATAGCAATGCTAAAAAGTAAGCAAATCAGAGTCATTCAATTTAGTGACTTCGCACTAAACCATGACTACCAATCTGTTAAAACACAAGTTGAAAACGCGTTTAATGAATCAGAATCTTTTAAAAAAATCTGCCTTGATATGTCCTTTCAAGCCATAAAAGGGCGACTAAAAGGTACCGGGCAATACTTTGGTCTAATTGACCTACAATTAGTATATAAAGCGTTACCATATATTTTCGCTGAAATTCCCTTCTACCTCGATACCCCTCGATTACTTGGGGTAAAATATTCTACGTTACTTTATCATCGTCCTTGGCCAATCGGAAAAGGGTTGTTTAACGGTAGTTATCCTATACAAGTAGGAGATAAACAAAGTTACGGAATCGTTACTCAAGTATAAAATACAAACAGTCTGATGAGATAGTCCCTGTATTTAATGTTAATAGGCTTTTAGTACCAAACATCCTTAGAAAGGAAGCAAAATAATGGCTAAATTAAGTTCTTTCAATATTCACGATCCCAAATTTATAAAAAATCCTTACGACTTTTACGACATCTTACATAAACAAGATTTAGTTTATTTTGATCAACCCCGAAACGGCTATTTTATTGGCAAATATGAGGATGTTGACACTATTTTAAAGTCTTCAATTTTCAATACGAAGCCATTAACTGAACCGGAATCTGTTATGGGGGATCGCGTTCTTATTCAAATGGAAGGTGAAGAACATACGTGTAAACGAAAACTCATGATGCAGGGGCTTTTAAGAGATTATTTTAATAGTCACTACGACCCCATGATTCGAAAGATTACTGAAGATCTCTTACAACCTCATATAGAAAAAGGAAGTATAGATCTTGTTAATGACTTTGGCCGAGATTATGCCGTATTAGTGACATTAGGTATTCTTGGATTGCCAAGTGATAACTATCGTGACATAGCTGAATGGCACAAGGGTATCACCAGTTTTGTTACCCAGTTTGACCAAACAGAGCCAGAAAAAATGCATAGTATTGAATGTGGTCAAAAATTGATTCGCTTACTAAGCCCTATAGTAGATCAGAGACGGTGTAATCCCAGTGAGGACATTATATCTATATTTTGTCAAGATACAGAGATGTCCATAAGTGAAATTACAGCACTATGTTTAAACATTCTATTAGCGGCGATAGAACCTGCTGACAAAGTATTAGCCATGATGTTTAATCACTTAATATCTAATCCCAGTATGCTTAATGCGGTTGTTAAAGATCGCAATCTGGTTAGAGATGCATTTGAAGAAACTTTACGTCTGACACCACCGGTACAACTAATTCCAAGAGAAGCAAGTGAAGACGTCACTATTTCCGGTATCGATATACCTAAAGGCACTGTAATATTTTGTATGATTGGCGCAGCTAATCGCGATCCATCGGTTTTTCACAAACCAAATGAATTTGATCTATATCGAAGAAAAAATACAACTTCTCAACAGAAAGCAAATCGAAAAAGACATTTGGCTTTTGGTGTAGGTACTCATGCCTGTATTGCGGCTGCATTTTCACTCAGTCAGTTAGAAGTCTCATCCAATATTATTTTGGATCGCCTGCACAATTTACGTTTTGCTGATAACTATCATTATCAAGAAACAGGAGTGTATACACGAGGACCTTCTAAACTCCTTTTGAGTTTTGATCCAAAAATATCTTCCATTCCAAAACATGGTAGCCTAATCTGAAAATTACTATGGGAACGATGAAATAGGAACATAAAGTTCATATTGTGGTGTAGCAGGAACACTGTCACCTATATGGGACAGAAACATAATGGTAAGTATGTGGCAATTCTGGAAAAATATCAGACTTGTGTGAAATAGTTCAGAAGATCCATCTGAAATACTGATCAAAGGGATGCCGGAAGTAGGCATCCCTTGAAACCAGCCAAGAGATACCTACATTTTATTATCGAAAAGAGGTGACTCATGATGATGAATAAAGTCAATAATAAAACAAATTAAACAGATTACCTGATACATTGACACCTTGATGCTCAATGTATATGATGCCGTTATGAACAAATCGAAGAAAACACTTAACACTGTTGGACGAACCACAGTGGACTACACTGATAGAATGTATTGGAATGGCATCATTAAGATGAGCTTATCCAAGTTTTTCATTCTCAGTGTCTTACAACAACGGCCTATGCACGGTTACGAAATAGCCCGTGAGGTTGAACATTCTACCCAAGGGTGTTGTTCACCTACTGAAGGTACGATTTATCCGGTACTGCGTGAGTTTGAGCAGGGTGGATATGTCACGGTACACAACGAAACCGTTGCAGGTCGTGGACGCAAGGTATACACATTAACAGATAAAGGGCGTAAAGCTTTTACTGTCGCGGTAGAAGCTTGGATGGAAGTCGCCGCACATATCAATCGTCAGCAATGACGGTTTTTTTTGACTTTATACATTGATCATCTATGCATTGATCAGGAATATGATAACTCATTGTAAATCTGGCGCCAAATTACCGAAACGTAATATCGGCCTATTAATAATTTAATTTGAAGGAAATAGATATGAACGAACTATCGATTAAACGACGAATCGAAGACATACAACACTATTATGGTAAAACCCTGTCTAGTAGAGAGGATCTTGCTATAAATGTATGCACTGTGGACAACACCACTTCAGACAGAATCAAAGAAATTCTTAAGCTTATCCATCCTGATGTACAGAGTCGTTTTTATGGTTGTGGTACGCCTTTTCCTCCCCTGCTAGAAGGAACAACAGTATTAGATTTGGGATGTGGTAGCGGGCGTGATTGTTTTATTCTGTCTCACCTTGTAGGTACCGAGGGTAAAGTTATTGGTATTGACGCAACGGCAGAACAAATCGAATTTGCCCAACGTTTTGTGGATTACCATCGTCAAATCTTTAACTACTCATCCACCAATGTGCATTTTCAGCAAGGCTATATCGAGTCGCTAGAACAACTTAATTTACCACCTGAAAGTATCGACGTTATCGTCTCAAACTGTGTCATCAATCTATCTGTATCTAAGGCAAGTGTGTTGGCTGGTATGGCCCGTTTACTCAAATCGGGTGGTGAAATCTATTTTTCTGATATTTTTTTGGATAGAAGGCTGGACCAATCACTGAAAAATGACCAACAAATTGTTTGTGAGTGTATTGGTGATGCATTGTACTTTGAAGATTTCATACGGCTGGCAAAAGCAGCCGGTTTTAATGATGTTCGTGTCATTAATAGCAGTTTGAAATCCATAAATAATAAGGAGATCGAAGCAAAACTGGGCGGTGCAAAACTGTATTCAATGACGCTGAGGCTGTTCAAATTAGATTTGGAAGACCGTTGTGAGGATTATGGTCAAGTTGCCATTTACAAAGGCAATTTATCGGATGCCCCGGATCAGTTTGTGCTTGATCGAGAACATATTTTTGAAACAGGTAGAGCGGTCCCAGTATGCCGGAATACTGCCGATATGATCAGCAAAAGTCGTTACCATACACTTTTTGATTTAATTGGTGATGGGAAAAAACATTATGGCCTTTTCAACGGTGGAAGGCCGAAGCATTTTGATGCTGATAGCAAAGTTATGCAAGCTTATGCACCAAACGGCTGTGGCTGTTAGAGTAAACAGCCAGATGACAAAAAGCCTTACAGCAATCACTGTAAGGCTTCTCTATTTCTTCAAGCCTGCGGCTTATTTGACAGCCCCAAACTCTAAATTGGTCGGCGAGAGAGGATTCGAACCTCCGACCCACTGGTCCCAAACCAGTTGCGCTACCAAGCTGCGCTACTCGCCGAAAACGAGCCGAATCTTACTGCGCTCGCTACAGGCCGTCAATACCTTTTTGATAATCATGGGTTAGTTGCTGATAAAAACAGCGTGAACGTCGCTATGCCGCACGCTTACACTGTTTTTACAAAAAATACGTCATACGTAAAAGTAATGTCGTGGCTACATTGGCTATTTTGAAACTTTCCCTTCCCACCCCGAATTTTTGTACAGGCTTCACACCACGTCTAAACTAGCCTGAATATCTTGCCTAGCGCATCAGATACCAAGCTGATCGAATAAATCGTCAGCATTCTTTGCTTGATGAATGTCTTCACCACGATCACTCTTAACCAAAGTTTCGGCAGTCAATTTATTAGGTACTCGCATTTCAAACGGTAATGCTTTTTCCTTCGCAACTTTAGTCAAGGTGATACGCACTAGATCAGATATGGTTAACCCCATACCAACCAAAACCTCGATAAAATCAATGTTAAAGGTATTAAGTTCCGGCTATCGCATTTCACAACAGCCGGAATTGACTATTTCAGATTACTATTGCAGTAACGAAATATCAGCAACTCTCAGGAACAGGTCACGCAATTCACTTAACAGGGTTAAGCGATTTATTCGCACCTGTAAGTCTTCATCCATCACCATCACGTTGTCAAAGAAAGCATCGACAACTTCACGCAAAGATGCCAACTCAACCAGCGCTTCCTGATAGCATCCTTGAGCAAATAAAGGTGCCAACTTATCCTGTAAAGCCACCAGATGTGTTGCCAGTTTCACCTCTTCCGGCGCTTTCAGCGCAGAAACATCTACTTTCTCGTTCAATGTCTCTTCTGACTTCGCCAGAATGTTAGAAACACGCTTATTCGCGGCGGCTAATGCTGCGGCTTCATCCAGTGTACGGAAGTGAGTCACTGCTTTAACACGAGCATCGAAATCAGCAGGTTGTGTTGGACGACGCGCCAACACTGCTTGAATGGTATCAATGCTGTAGCCCTGCTCCTGATACCAGGCGCGGAAACGGCCAAGCATAAACTCAACCACGTCATCCGTAACCTTGGCATTCGTTAGCTTGTCGCCATACAGACGAACCGCTTCTTCTGTCAATGTCTGCAAATCCAGCGGCAGTTTTTTCTCAACGATAATACGCAGAGCGCCCAACGCTGCACGACGTAGCGCAAATGGATCTTTATCACCTTTCGGATGCTGACCAATGCCAAAAATACCCGCCAGAGTATCCATTTTGTCAGCGATCGCTAACGCACAAGAAACGCCGGTAGAAGGCAGTTCATCACCGGCAAAACGCGGTTGATACTGCTCATTCAATGCCAGAGCGACATCCTCTGCTTCACCGTCATGACGGGCGTAATGCATTCCCATCACACCCTGCGTATCGGTGAACTCAAATACCATGTTGGTCATCAAGTCACATTTGGACAGCAAACCAGCACGGGCAGCATGATTCACATCAGCGCCGATTTTCTCTGCAATCCAACCAGCCAGCGCCTGAATACGATCGGTTTTATCACGCAAAGTACCAAGTTGTTTCTGAAACAGCACGGTTTCCAGACGAGGTAGATTGTCTTCCAGACGCTGTTTACGATCCGTCTTAAAGAAAAATTCCGCGTCAGCTAAACGTGGACGAACCACCTTTTCGTTACCGTCAATGATTTGCTGTGGATCAGAAGAGTCAATGTTGGCGACAAAAATAAAGTTTGCCATCAGCTTGCCGGCATTGTCGTAAACCGGGAAGTATTTTTGGTCGCCTTTCATGGTGTAAACCAACGCTTCTGACGGCACGGCAAGGAATTTCTCTTCAAATTTCGCTGTCAGCACAACCGGCCATTCAACCAATGAAGTGACTTCTTCCAGCAGGCTGTCACTGATATCAGCAATACCGCCCAACTTAATCGCAGCCTGTTCTACATCCTGCTTAATGAGTGCCTTACGGATTGTATAATCTGCCATCACTTTACCGCGTTGCTGCAAAATCGCGGGATACTGTTCTGCATTATCAATCGTAAATTCAGAGTCACCCATAAAGCGGTGGCCACGAATGACACGCGCGGATTTAATACCCAGAATTTCGCCTTCAATCAGTTCATCGCCAAACAACATGGTAACGGTATGAACTGGACGAACAAACTGAGTCTCTTTATCGCTCCAACGCATCAGTTTAGGAATTGGCAACTTACTCAGCGCGTGACTGACCATACCCGACAATAGCTCTGTTGCACGTCGGCCTTTTACCAGCGCGCGATACAATAGCCATTCGCCTTTATCTGTCACTAAACGTTCAGCCTGAGCCGCCGTGATACCACAACCGCGAGCCCAACCTTCTGCCGCTTTTGTCGGTTTACCCTCAGCATCAAATGCTTGAGCAATCGCCGGACCACGTTTTTCTACTTCACGATCAGCTTGCGCCTCATCCAGATTAGCAACTTTCAGCGCCAGACGGCGCGGCGTTGCAAACCAGCTTACTTCACCATACGCCAAATTCGCGTTATCCAACTCTGCCGCAAAATTAGCAGCAAATGATTCAGCCAATGAACGAAGAGCCTTCGGCGGCAACTCTTCTGTGCCGATTTCCACCAGGAAAGTCTGTTGAGTCATGACAGCCTCTTAGTTCTGATTCTTGTTACACATAGGGAAGCCTAGCGCCTCACGGGAGGCATAATAAGCTTCGGCAACAGCTTTGGTCAGGGTGCGGATACGCAGGATATAACGCTGACGTTCAGTCACCGAGATAGCTTTACGGGCATCCAGCAAGTTGAAGGTATGACCTGCTTTGAGAATACGTTCATAAGCTGGCAACGGTAGCGGCGTTTCTAACGCCAGCA
Source organism: Photorhabdus hainanensis (assembly GCF_018448965.1). Lineage (NCBI taxonomy): Bacteria > Pseudomonadati > Pseudomonadota > Gammaproteobacteria > Enterobacterales > Morganellaceae > Photorhabdus > Photorhabdus hainanensis. The sequence goes on from NZ_RCWD01000046.1 coordinate 26,116, forward strand.
GGTCCTGAGCCTCTTTTTCATATTGTTCGAAACAGGTAAACAGGAAATCGATATCAGCATGCTCAAAGTTATAGGTGGATTGTTCTACTTCATTTTGGTGATAAATATCGCCATAAGTGGTTTTACCCAGCGGGCCATCGCACCAAACCAGATCATAAACGCTGTCTACGCCCTGGATATACATTGCCAGACGCTCAAGACCGTAGGTAATCTCACCGGTGACAGGCTTACACTCAAGGCCGCCTACCTGTTGGAAGTAAGTAAACTGAGTCACTTCCATCCCGTTAAGCCACACTTCCCAACCCAATCCCCAAGCGCCCAATGTTGGGTTTTCCCAGTTATCTTCAACAAAACGGATGTCATGAACTGTTGGGTCTAATCCTAACTCCTTCAGAGAACCTAGATATAACTCCTGAATATTGTCTGGGGATGGTTTAATAATGACCTGAAACTGATAGTAATGTTGCAAACGGTTAGGGTTTTCACCATAACGGCCATCCGTCGGACGACGGGAAGGTTGCACATAAGCGGCGGCAATTGGCTCCGGGCCAAGCGCACGCAAGCAAGTTATTGGATGAGAAGTACCCGCGCCAACTTCCATGTCCAGTGGTTGGACAATGGTACAGCCCTGGCGCGCCCAATAATCCTGTAATGTCAGGATCAGCCCCTGAAAGGTCTTGGTATCAAACTTTTGCATGTTAGATCCGCACGCGATACATATGAATTTGAAAGGAAGTTGGTCAGTATACCCTTTGACCTTAAGATATACAGCCCTGAATTCGCTCTTAATTTCACCTTGAAATAAAAAAATCTTAATCGAGTTATTTTACTTGTATATTTATACAGTTAAGGTACTGTCAATTATCAACCACTCATATTGGAAATCTCAACTATGGAATTAATACGCTGCCATTGGGTTACCTCTGACCCGGAATATTTGGCTTACCATGACAATGAATGGGGAAAACCCCAAAAAGATAGCCAAAAGTTGTTTGAAATGATCTGTCTGGAAGGGCAGCAATCTGGGCTGTCATGGCTAACTATTCTGAAAAAACGTGAAGGTTATCGTAAATGCTTTCACCAATTTGATCCGGTAAAAATTGCTGTCATGAATGAAAACGATGTAGAACGGCTGATGCTTGATCCCTCGATTGTCCGTAACCGCGCCAAAATCAACGCGATTATCAGCAATGCGCGAGCCTATCTTAAAATGCGGCAACAAGGAGAAGAATTCAGCGCTTTTATCTGGCGCTTCGTTGATAACAAACCCATTATTAATCAGTGGGAAACGATCACAGAGGTACCGGTAAAGACCGAGATTTCAGAGGCGTTATCGCAAGCGCTGAAAAAGAGAGGATTCAAATTCATCGGCGGCACCACCTGCTACGCATTCATGCAAGCTACCGGTTTGGTCAATGACCATATAATAAACTGTTTATGTAGAAAATAAATTCAGTGAATTACTATCGCACTTAAGATTAAAATGAATAATAAAGCTGGATATTAACCAAACATTCAGTTCTTTATTTTAAATGCTAAATTAAACGCAATATTAAATAACTAATAGTCATAATTTTCCAGATTGCACCCCAATAGTGCGCGGAGTATGGTGTTATGTCTCTTAATCCCAATAACACACCGACAACGAACGCGGCTATGATTTTTTCTCAATTTGGTAACAAGTTCACACAAGATGCAGGCATCACCCGCCTGATGAATGACCTTAATCAAGGGTTGAGGACGCCCGGAGCAATTATGCTAGGCGGCGGCAACCCGGCGCACATTCCAGAAATGGATGACTATTTTCAGCAACTACTGACAGAGATGGTCGCCAACGGCCAACTCACTGACACGCTATGCAACTATGATGGGCCTCAAGGAAAGGATACATTGATTCAAGCATTGGCAGAGATGTTGCGCGAAAAATTGGGTTGGGAGATTGGCACACAAAATATTGCCCTGACCAATGGCAGCCAAAGTGCATTCTTCTATCTATTTAATCTGCTGGCTGGGCGCGGAGAAGATGGCACTGTCCGCAAAGTACTGTTTCCACTAGCACCGGAATATATTGGTTATTCTGACTCAGGGCTGGACGAAGGCTTATTTGTTGCCAATAAACCCAATATTGAGTTATTGCCAGAAGGCCAATTCAAATATCATGTTGATTTTGACCATCTCAATATTACCGAAGATATTGGCCTGATCTGTGTTTCTCGCCCAACCAACCCAACGGGTAACGTCATCACTGATGAAGAGTTACAACGGCTAGATTGTCTGGCTCAACAACACCAGATTCCATTACTCATTGATAATGCTTATGGCGTGCCATTCCCAAGTATTATTTTTAGCGAAGCTACGCCATTGTGGAACCCCAACATTATTCTGTGCATGAGTTTATCCAAATTAGGGTTGCCGGGTTCACGCTGCGGAATCATTATCGCTAACGAGAAAATCATCAATGCCGTCAGTAACATGAATGGCATCATCAGCCTTGCGCCGGGCGGTGTGGGTCCCGCAATGGCATTGGAAATGATCCGGCGCAATGACCTGCTTCGTTTGTCACAGGAAGTTATCCGCCCGTTTTATCAACAACGGGTTCAAGACGTGATTCAGATTATCCGTCGTTATCTGCCGGCAGAACTTTGCCTTATCCATAAACCAGAAGGCGCTATTTTTCTGTGGTTGTGGTTTAAAAATCTACCGATAACCACAGAAATGCTTTATCACAGATTGAAAAAACGGGGTGTGTTAATGGTTCCAGGTCACTATTTCTTCCCCGGACTGGAACAAGATTGGCCGCATACTCATGAATGCATGCGTATGAATTATGTTCCTGATCCGGAAAGTATTGCCAAAGGGATTGCGATTCTGGCGGAAGAAATTAAATTAGCGCATCAGCAAGCCGCCTGAAATCAATATAATCAAATCAATAATGTAATCATCAATCGTAATAAATATAGTAAAAAAGCTCCTGCTCGGAAATGCAGGAGCTAAATGACAACGAGGACTTTACATAATTATTCTCAGAATTTGTAGAATGCTTTGTGCATAAGAAGAGAAAGAAACACTCCTTGCTTGCCTGCTCTCCTTAAGCAACCTCTATTCAATCAGAAATTTCTAAATCCAATGCCCTGAATAGGCGGGTTTTTGTGCGTTTAATGGCAGTCAAAGTAAAAACGTACTTCTATACCCGTTATCTTTCAAGTTGCCTCTTTGTTGGCGATACTCACTCGCCATCGCGATGCATCTTGAAATCCATTGGGCATATACTTAAAAAATATTTAAGTTATAGACTATTCAGATCATTATGATGACTTACATTACTTTTTACTAATTAAAATACAGAAAAAAATCCTGTTACATAAAAAATTCACGACTTTTTGATCTCAACACTATGGTCAACGTTGCGTGACGTGATTATAGTGATTGATGTCAAAACCCTTCATTAAGGGATTTGGATAAATTTGGGGAAATAAAGATCACCCAACAAACTTACTCAAGGGCGAACTATTTCAGCGGCTTAGCTATACGAGATCGATAGAACCGATGAAGAGTAATAAACTAATTCTATTTTGCGTCACATTAGGATGGCTGTTAATCAGCGGGTGTACCAGCATCATGACACATTCCGGGCCTAGCCGCGGTTATTATCCCGGCGCTAAAACTGACATTGAAATGTTAAAAGATCAAGATACAGGCTGGGTAATGAAACCACTACTCGCGATCGATCTGCCCTTTTCCGCGCTATTAGATACTCTGTTATTACCTTATGACTATATAAAATCTGACGAAGATCAATCAGCCAGTTCACCAAAAGAGCGAATTGAAAAAATAGAAAAAGCACAACATCAAACCAAAAACAATTAATTGATAATCCGTTCCGGTTTATTTATTGCCACCAGCAGCAAGTGAACTGGCGGCAAATATATTTATTTCAGTCCTGTTTCCACCAGGAAAATTTGCATATAGCCATCAACTTCACGCATAAAGGCAACATGATGGTTATCCGGTGAAATCACAACCGCATCCGCGGCAGGGGCTTTTTCTGTACGCTCTGTCAGACGCTGCATTTGACCATTGTTGACATCACACAACATCACACTGTTATCACAAATGAAAGCAACATATTGACCGCTTCGATCCCAACTGAAAGCAGATTGAATACCATAATGACTCTGAGTTATCTGACGCGGTTCGCCGCCATTTGGCGATATTGTCCACAGTTGCACAATGCCATTATCATCTTTCATCAGAAAACCAATCTGCCCACCATCCGGTGAAGCCCGCAACCAGTGGCGTGGATTATTCGCTACCCCCGGCCAACGCCTATGATTGGTCAATGTCAGACGACGCTGCATGATATTAGCAGGCGGTGCAGGTAATGTTGTTTCCGTCCCTTGCAGTGGCTTTTCCCCTGCTACGGCATAATCAGCATCCTGTTCAGGTAGATCAACGATATAAACTTCCGGTACTTTTTCCCCTGTCGCAGAAATAGTATCGCCAATAAATGCCAACGCCCAACGCTGCCAATTTCCATCCGCTTTACGATATCCAGCTTGGCCGACCCAACACTCTTCATAAGCACGGTTAATCTCATCACTACCCGGCTCCGGCTGAAAAGTGGTACGACTGACTACAACGGAGAAATAGCTACCATCATATTCACGGGGATGATGTTTAGGTGGCTCAACTGATTTGAGAGGCACAGCCACGGCGATATTGCGTAAATCCAGCGCTGGATCAAGTTCATGCATAACATGGTCGTTATAAGTAAAACTCAGACGGCTACTATCCGGGCTGAATACATGAACGTGGCTGCCTCCGCGCAGCGCTCCCGGCGTATAAGGAGCAGTAATATCCATCGCATCCAGGGTGACCGCTTTTCCCGGTAAATCTTCGCTGACAATCACCCCTCGCCGGTGATGAAAATCGTAATGCCATTGCTCATCTGGGAATTCTGGCCCATGAATAAACGCATACCGGACAGGTTCTGTTGGGCTGACGGTCACCACGCCAACATGAGTCCCCTCTTTAGCCTGATAGATAATTTCTGTTTTGCCACTGTGTACATGAATTTTTTCTATCGTTAAACCGGTAAAAGAAGCGCCATAAGGACGCACATCATAAGCTAACCACTGGCTGTCTGGCGTCCAGACATTAATATTGGTAAGCTGGTGGCTGCGATTATCAAACGTGATTTGCCGTTCCTGAAAGGCCATTTTATTATCCTTACATCAGGTTTTTTCGGATAAATAATATTAATCCGAAATGGATGGAACTAAAAAATTTCAGTCGAGACTTTACCACTTCGACATTACTCTTACCTTTTTACGTTATGCACATCGAATAACCTATGTTACTAAGTGTTCTTTATATCATTGGTATTACTGCCGAAGCGATGACCGGCGCTTTAGCTGCGGGCCGCCGTAAAATGGACATGTTCGGCGTGATTATTATTGCTTCGGTCACCGCCATTGGCGGCGGCTCCGTTCGGGATATACTTCTGGGGCACTACCCTCTAGGTTGGGTTAAACACCCTGAATATATCGTCACCGTCGCCTGTGCCGCTGTAATAACCACTTGGGTTGCCCCCATGATGAAGCATTTACGCCGCCTGTTTCTTATCCTTGATGCCATTGGCTTGATTGTTTTCTCCATTCTCGGCGCACAAATTGCCTTGGATATGAACTATGGCCCAATCATCGCCTCCATCGCAGCGGTTATCACCGGTGTTTTCGGTGGCGTGTTACGCGATATGCTGTGTAACACCATCCCGTTAGTTTTCCAGAAAGAGATTTATGCCGGCGTCTCTTTTACCGCCGCCTGGTTATATATTGGCTTACAACACACGCCATTACCGCAGGATGGCATTGTACTGATTACCCTAATCGTAGGTTTGACAGCAAGATTGGTTGCTATCCGCTACCGCCTTGGATTACCTGTCTTTAATTATGAACATTCTGATCACTGAGTCATACCAACGGGGTTCGGCCCAACCCCGTTTTCTCGATCAAACCCCTTGATACCAGCCACTGACAGTTTCTCTGCAATTGCTTTAACCTGCGTGTCATTGACAAAATCAGACAACTTTTTCAATTGCCCGCGAGTGAGTTGCTGTTTTAACTGTGATCCGGCTAATTTCTGCTCCATTTGCCGCCAGTGATCAACATCGTCAGACAACTTATCCATATAAGGTACTCCAATCCCTTTCATCCAATAGGAAAAAGGCTGATTTTTTGCCTTGCTGAATTGTGAATAAATGGCCTGAGCTCGTTTATCTCCAATGCCCGGTAAGGCCGCGATTTGTTGAACTGAAAGTACCAACCAATCGGTTAAATCCGTGACTAACTTCTGTTCGGTCAACATTGCCCAACTACCACTACTGACGCCTGTCATTTGCAAACTTTCACCAAGCCATTTCAATCGTGCATTAAACTGTTGTTCGCAGCCCGCCGTTAACGTCAAGCAACTCAGTGCATGATAACGCTGCTTATCTGGCGGCTGAATATCCTGACGCTCTTTGATCCGCCACACCACCTGAGCTAATTTCGGGATACCATGACCGGCCAGCGTGAGAGTGACCCGATCCCCCGGCAACACATCTAACTGTCGCCAACGACGGACTGAACCAATATTGACTCGGCTGACTTGTCGGTCATCTAGTTTCACCTTATCCAGCCCAAGCACAACTGAGATCTTGCCCGTCCTGCCAATAGTAAAGCTCACTTCCCTGACTTGTGTAATCTGATGACGTAAAGGGTGTTTCCATGCCACAGCCCAACTGTTAGAGCCAGACCGCCATTGATTCCCTTTAGGTTCAATTTCCTGTTTCAGCACGATACCGTCTGTGGCAAAAGGCATGGGTTGTTCAAAATAATGCATCCGTAGTTTCTGTACCTGTTCTGGCCTCTCTATTTTATGGCTGTGGCGAAGCGCTAATGGAAAACCCATATCCGCCAGTTTCCGCAATTTACTTTCCATATCAACAGGACCATCCGGCCAGCTCCAGATAAACACACCGACTTGCTTTAATTCTGGCGAATGCTCTTTACGCATCATTAAACCGGCGACACGATTACGAGCGCCATCACTGCCGGAAGATTGCTGTATATGCCCATCTTTATGCAGAAAAAGCTCCCCTTGTAATACCATATAAGGCGGTACCATATAAGGCGGTGCGTTTTCTATCTCTTGGGGAATATCGGAAATATGTCGGCTTTTTGCTGTCCAATTTACCCCTTCGGCGCCATTGCCCCGGCTGATTAATGAAACCAGTTTCCCATTCTGATAAATCAATGTTATCGCCACGCCATCAATCTTTGGCTGTAACCAGACAGGTAATCTGCCGTGCAACCATCGGTTAATTTCCCGTTCATCTTTCAGTTTATTTAATCCAGTATGAGCAACTGGATGAACCAGCTTATTATCCGCAACAACTTCTACCGGAAAGTTCGAATCAGGTGATTGTTTCAAACAAAGCTGCCAATGAATTAGCTCCGCCATTAATTGATCATAAACTTCGTCATCGATCTCGCTGATCCCTTTCTGACGATAAAGTTGATCCCATTGAGCCATCTGTTGCATCAGACTTTTTGTTTCATATTGCAATTTATCCTGCGACCATGCCGGGCAATCTTTCTCTATATTCAATGTCTCAGCCGCAACTATCGGTGTACTGAAAACAATAAACAGAATCAATATCAATAAATTAAGCATCCGCTGCTCCTTGGCTATCCATGCATAACGGCAAAATAGAGGATAAAGAGATGCTGTCCAAGGCAGAAATAATAACTTTGCGAAGCGGTTCAAAGGAATAACTTCCTGAAATCCCAAGATAACGAACTTTTTCATATACTGCACAAAACCGATAATTATGGTGAGAACCTGACTCATTTAACTATTTATTGCATTGCAATTAATAATTAAATTCTAAGTCTTTCAAGAAGCAGGATACTTGATTGTTTTTCCGTTACCCATCATACTTATGCGCATACCTTTGCGCATAGGAGTAAACACCATGAATACCGTTACCTCTCCCCGTAACCGCACCAAAAGAAGCACCAACGTGTACCTGACGGCTTCACTGGTCGATAAAGCCCATAGTATGGACATGAATCTCTCAGCAACACTAGATATCCTTCTGGCGCAGGCTATAAAAGCTAAACAGGATGAGAGAGAGAAAGAGAAAGAAGATATGCAGGCTATGAACATATTCATGGCGAAAGCTGGAATGCTCACAGACGATGAATTTTTCGGGAGCCTGTAATGCCACAGCAATTTGATGTGTATCGTAATCCATCGGCCAAAACAAACAGGCTTTGGCCGTTTTACCTTATTATCCAGAATGATTATTTTGATGATTTAACAACAAGGATTATTGTTCCTCTGGTATCTAAAAATGACATTAGCCTCAACCAGAAAAGAATCACCCCTCAGGTGGTCATTAATAATAATAGTTATCATATATTTACACCGGCAATAACGTTTCTGGATGCAAAAAAAATCAACAAATCAGATTTTGTATGCAACGTAGCCTCATCCAGAAATGAAATTATCTCAGCCCTCGATGCCATCATAACGAACACCTGAACCCGCAAAGAGAAGAAAGATAACTAGAACCGTCAGACCCCTTCTGCGGAGAATGTAAAAAATACCCGCTCAATCCGGGCAATTTTTCTCTGTATTCAATGTCTCAGCCGCAACTATCGGTGTACTGAAAACAATAAACAGAACCAATATTAATAAATTAAGCATCCGCTGCTCCCTGGCTATCCATGCATAACGGCAAAATAGAGGATAAAGAGATGCTGTCCAAGGCAAAGGTAATAATTTTGCGAAGCGGTTCGAAGGAATAACTTCCTGAAATCCCAAGATAACGAACTTTTTCATATACTGCACAAAACCGATAATTATGGTGAGAACCTGACTCATTTAACTATTAATTGCATTGCAATTAATAGTTAAATGCATATGCTACTCTAAATACTCGCATATAAATAACCAAGAAGACGTTTATGGTCACAGGAACAATTGATGACTCCACACCAAATCGACCGGACCGTGTGGAAGCGCTGAAGCGAGCACATGAAGCTGCTCTCTATGATGCATGGTTCCGTAAGCAAGTTCAGGCAGCTATCGATGATCCCCACCCCTGCGTTCCTCATGAGGAAGTTAAAGCACGGTTTGCAGCCAAAAAAGCAGCCCTACTTAAGGGGATATAATAGAGTTGGAATGGAAGCCAATGGCTCTGGCTGATCGTGAGGCTATTACGATTTTTTTAATTTCTGAGCAGAAATGATTTCGTTACTGGCTGCACGCCTAAACCATTCAGGTAAATAACTGGCCAATTGCTTCACTCTGTCACGGTCCCGAGCCAACAATAGCTGCCTGCGCTTATTGCTATTATCAAAAATCCAGACCCTATCTGATATATTCATAGCCAGCGGTAGGTTAATTATAGAACAATCATAGCGCCTGAATATATCGACAACTGGCACATTATGCCCTCCCGCTCTTACACGAAGCGCCACTCGTGCGGCAGACAAACCCACATCATGAACACCGACGAAAATAAAGTTAACCTTGTAACCGGCACTAACAGCCAGCTCCATCAGCTTAATTTCTCCTTTACCCGTGAGAGTCGTCTCGACAGCAAATGAGCGGCATTCTTGGAGAAAAACCGCTCGTTGTTTGATAGCTAACCGACCCGCTTCCGCATTTTTCAGTGATGGATTATGCGGGCTGAGTTCTCGTGCTATATCATCGGGATTTACTACAGGAACCTTGCCAGTTAGATGACGTCGAACCAGTGTCGATTTGCCAGCTCCATTAGGTCCTGCAATAACCCATAGCTGAGGCCGATGCGTCACTCTTCCAAAACCTCAACTACCTCCTCGGTACCACTCATAAAGCTAACCAGCTCCCTACGGCCACCTGGATATTCCTTAATAACCATCCCTGCTGGAGTGTCAAACTCCGCATAATAAATTGGTTCACCAGCATTGAGGTGAGCACGCGCCTCTGAACCATCGTCATTTGCCAGTTGAGCATCAAAGATAGCCATAAAAGCGCGCTCTTGCGCCGGTGACATTTCATCCAAATTTTGCAGTTCAAGCCTCATCGCTGTAACCCCTGTAATTTGCGCCACAAACTTATGACAAATAAAATTAACTAATGAATATAAAGGTAACAACTGTAGATAAATTATACACCATAGTATGCAGTGTAAATTCCATTCCCACCCAGGACAACTCTTTTCTGATACATCCATGTGACTACATCAATAAATTAAGCATCCGCTGCTCCTTGGCTATCCATACATAACGGCAAAATAGAGGATAAAGAGATGCTGTCCAAGGCAGAAATAATAACTTTGCGAAGCGGTTCGAAGGAATAACTGCCTGAAATCCCAAGGTAACGGACTTTTTTATATACTGTATAGAGCGGATATTATGGTGAAAAGCTGATGCATTTAATATTTAGCAAAATCCGCCGTAAACCCTCGCCCAATGCGGGCGGTGATATAAGGCGAAAAGCCCGCAGGGCTTTCAGGTTATTAACCATCACGTTCACTGGCAGCTTGGGGGGGACATGGACAAAAAAAGCGGTTAAAATACATAAACTATCCCCATGAGCGCTGATGATGTTAAGAGCCACCAAAGTCCGCATTTACCCGACACCCGAACAGGCTGATTATCTCAATGCTCAGTTCGGTGCGGTTCGTTTCGCGTACAACAATGCGCTGCACATCAAGAAGCACGCTCATCAACGCCACGGGGTGAACCTCAGCCCGCGTAAAGACCTCAAACCCTTACTGTCAGTGGCGAAAAAATCCCGCCGGTATGCCTGGCTCAAAGCGTATGATTCCATCGCCTTGCAGCAGGCGGTGATTAACCTCGATATGGCGTTTTCCCACTTTTTTAATCCGAAGCTGAAAGCGCGCTTCCCGACATTCAAAC
>NZ_RCWD01000047.1:0-35977 GCF_018448965.1 Photorhabdus hainanensis
AGTGTTAAGCTTCCTTATTTTCAGTGGGTTAACACAATGATAAGTAATGTAAAAAATTCGATACGCGGAACATATCATTCGATTAGCAAAAAGTATTTACCTCGTTATCTTGCCGAATTCTGTTTCAGGTTCAATTGGCGCTTTAACCTTAAAAAAACATTCGAACAGCTTATTTATTCATGTATCCGGGCAGCACCTATACCTGAGTATTTACTCAAGCTAGCTGAGATTCGATGGTAATCAGGTTGTGAAAAACGGTGAAGAGGGCAATCTATCGTTCCGTGGTGCGGGGTTAGCTAATGTTCTGGTTCACCAAAGCCAGCATGGAGAAATGGATATTTATGCCGGCGGCGCAGCAAATGTTGTTGTGCGTGTCGGGGATGGACAATATCTGGCTCATCTTCTGGCTTATGGCAATATCTCGATCCACAAAGGCAACGGTAACAGCCGGGTGCTGATGTTGGGCGGGTACAACACCCATACCCAAATCGGTAATGGCAATGGCAACTGGTTCGGTGCGGGTGGTTTTAACGTCATCACTCAGGCGGGAACCGGGGATATCTCCTCCGTACTTTTGGGCGGTGCTAACGTACTGACTAAACTCGGTGCGGGAGATCTGGTTGCCGGTATGTTCGGCGGCGCCAATATTATCACCCATCTCAGTGATGAGAGCGAAATGGCCGATACCACCGCTATTGCGTTGGGCGGCGCCAACATTTTGACCAAGAAAGGGAAAGGCAATGCGTTGGCGGTAATGGGCGGTGGCGCGAACGTCCTCACGCATATCGGCGACAGCAATACCACGGGCGTTATGCTCGGTGGCGCTAATGTCTTAACCAAAGTCGGCAAGGGTGATACGACCGGCATCATGTTCGGCATCGGCAACGTGTTGACTCATGTTGGCGACGGTTTGACACTGGGCGTGATGGCTGCGGCAGGCAATATCTTCACCAAAGTCGGGAATGGTACATCGATTGCCGCCATGATTGGCGCGGGCAACCTGTTTACCCATGTCGGCAAAGGGGATGCATGGGCGTTAATGGGCGGCGCAGTGAACGTCTTTACCAAAGTGGGTGACGGTAACGCGTTGGCATTGATGGTAGCCGCAGGCAATGTGTTTACTCATATTGGGGATGGCACAACTGTTGCGCTGATGCTGGCGAAGGGCAATATCGCCACGAAAGTGGGTAATGGCATGACTCTGGCGGCGATGATCGGCAAAGCCAATATCTTTACCCATGTTGGGGATGGCAATACCTTTGCGGTCATGATTGGAGGCGCCAATGTGCTGACCAAAGTCGGCAATGACCTGACCGCCGCTTTAATGATCGGGAAAGCCAATATCTATTCGCATGTGGGTGATGGCGCCAGTATCGGTTTGTTTGCCGGTGAATTGAATGTGATGACCAAAGTCGGTGCGGGCACAACCCTGGCGGCGATGTTTGGTAAAGCCAATATGATGACCCATGTCGGGGATGGCTTAACCGGCGTGTTAGCACTGGGTGAGGCTAATATCGTTACCAAAGTGGGTAATGATTTTATGGGGGTGGTTGCGGCGGCGAAAGCGAATGTTATTACGCATGTCGGCGACGCGACGACCGCCGGTATCCTGCTTGGCAAAGGCAATATTCTGACCAAAGTAGGAAACGGTCCCACGGTCGGTCTGCTTATTTCTGATGTGGGTAATGTGATGACCCATGTCGGCGAGGGGACGACGGTGGGGTTTGCCAAAGGTAAAGCCAATATCATCACCAAAATTGGCGATGGCGCCGGAGTGAATGCGGTTTGGGGGGAAGCGAATATCCTGACTCAAGTGGGAAATGGCGACCGTTACAACTTCGCGAAAGGTAAAGCCAATCTCATTACCAAAGTGGGGAATGGACAAGAAGTCACGGTGGTTCAGGGGGATGCCAATACCATTACCCATGTGGGTAACGGTGATGATTACACCGGCGCTTGGGGCCAAGCCAACATTATCACCAGAGTAGGAGATGGACGCAATGTAGTGCTTGCTAAAGGCAAGGCTAACTTTGTCACTCAGGTGGGTAAGGGCGACAGCTTTAACGCCTTATGGAGCGAAGGCAATGTCATCACCAAAGTGGGTGACGGTATGCAGATTACGGCGGCAAAAGGGAAAGCTAACGTCACGACGACAGTAGGCAATGGCTTAAATATCACTGTTGCTCATGGTGACGCTAACATTAACACTCACGTAGGTAATGGTGTTTCGGTTAACGTGGCGTGGGGGAAATATAACGTCAATACCAAAGTTGGGGATGGCCTTAATATTGCTGTTATGAAGGGTAAAGGCAATGCCAATATTCATGTTGGTGATGGTCTGGGTATCAATGCTTGTTATGCACGTAATAACGCGGTGGTTAAGATTGGTAATGGTGATTTTTACAGCTTGGCTGTTGCATCGAGTAATACAGAAAGCAACAAACTTGCTTCTTTCTTCGACAATATCAAACAAACTGTACTCGGAGTGGGAGGCAGTCAGGCGATCAACTATCTGGTTCATGGGGAGGAAGCTAACACGTCTGGCGCCCATAAAGGCAGAGGCGCGATTAATGTAGCGGAAGTTTCTGCCATTGATGGCTTTCAGATGGATGAAATTGCGCCGGTAAGTTCAGATTTAAACCATCGTCTCAATGGCGCTATAACAGCCGTGGAGACGCCTGACGTCAGTTCAATAGAAGGTGCTTTGAGTCAAAAAACGCGATCGGAGTCGGATCAGAATGAAAATCTGATCGTCAATGGTGATTTTGAACAAGGTAATCAAGGTTGGCAGTCAACCAATGATATGGAGGCATATAACCCGGCAAGTGTTTATGGTCTTGATAATACCGGTAATGGTGAACGAGTCAGTAAATTTGATGTTGATAAAAACACCGTAATTTGGCAGGAATTGCAAAATTTATCTGAAGGAGAAGTAGTTTCACTGACTTTTGATTTTATGAGTCATTTAGAGATGGTGGAGCGTGATCTGAGTGACAGCGGAATAGTGGTATTGTGGAATGGTAAATCCGTATTCTCAGCTTCTGGACCGCGAGCTATACAGCGCACCCAAAAACTCGATTTAATGGCAAAAGCAGGTACTAACCGGATTGAATTTAAAGGTACAGGTCAGGATGATGGATTTAGTTACATCTTAGACAATATCGTTGTGAAATCTGAGACGTCACTGATTGTCAATAATGACTTTAAGCAAAGTAAATTAGATTGGCAATCAACCAATGATATTGCGGCATATAGCCCATTGAGTACTGATGGACCTAATAATACCCGTTATGGCGAACGAGTGAGTGAACTTGATGTTGATAAAAACACCACTATTTATCAGGACCTGCAAAATCGTTCCGAGGGAGAAGTGATTTCGTTAAGCTTTGATTTTGCTAATCGTCCCGATTCTTATTCAGCCGACAATGGTATGGATGTTTTCTGGAACGGCAAACTTGTATTCTCGACTCTTGGCGATGCAGCGAAATGGCAAAATAAAACACTAGAGCTGACAGCAAAAGCGGGCAGTAATCGAATTGAGTTTAAAGGGACTGGTTTGAGTGACGGCGTAGGCTATATTCTGGATAACGTTATTGCAAAATCTGAGAGCTCACCACAAGCCAATATTATTACTGAACATGTGAATCAGGATAAAGCGGCGCAAAATGCGTTAAATGATAAAGAAAAAGCAGAAAAAGATCGCCAACTGTTAGAACAGGAAAAAGAGAAACAACTGGCAGCGATTGCAAAATCTCAATCCCAATTGGAATTAACCGATCAGGAAGCACTTAGCCGAAATGGGCTGACACAACGTAACGCGATAGAAGCAGAAGCGCAGGCGGAGACTGACAAACTGGTTTCCATGACACAAGGTTTGAAGGTGCTTAATGACTATTCCAACTACAGCGGTGCCAATTACAGCGGCCAATCAGGTGATCAGTGGCGCAATCAGTTTGCTTCCCAATTTTTGAGCCGTGCCCAGGATGAGTTGAATTACACCAAATTTATTACTCAGAAAAAATTAGCTAATGCTCAACGGTCTATTACGGATAATCAACAACAAGTAAAAGAAGCGGTTGCGAAATCCGAAGTCGGCGTAGCACAAAGTGAACAGCACCATGCCAGTGCAAAACAGGATATTGCAGAGGCTCAGGAAAAAGCCGCGTTAAGGAAAGAAGAGGCATTATTGCAGCAACAACGGGCCGAAGAAGCGGAAAATGACGCAAATATCGCCTATCAGGGGGCGAAATATCGGGGTAAACGTGATATTGCAGCGGCTGAAAATAAGATTGCTCAGGTACAAGAAGATGCCAGAAGGGCAAAACAGAGCGATTCCAAACCTGATCGTACCGGTGCCGGCGGCAGTGGTTTGTCTGGCAATGCTTATGAATCGATAGGAGCAGGGGAAACCGGTAGCTATATTGATCCCGAATTAATACTGAAAGCTGAAAAAAAATTCTACAAGGGATTGACCGAAGAAGAGCTACAAGCGCTGGATGGCGCCAAACTAGCGGTTGATCGTTTACAAATAAATGCCGGTATTTGCGCGGAAAATACCGGCGTTTTAACTACTTCAAAGTTGACCAAAGCACGATCTGACAACAAAGTACAATCTGACGATATGGTAATGCCAACGTCGAACAGTTCAGATAAGTTTGTCAGAAAAGTACCACGGATTTCAGGCATTAATCTGGAATCATTGGGGAATGATAGCAAGGTAGAGCAGAAAGATTCCGCAATATTTGAAAGTGCAAAATTTAATTTATTGAAAGAGGGAAATAAGCTATTTATCAATCCTAATGTACGAACATTGGGGCGGAAAAGGCAGCTTAGTAAAGCGCTGGTTGCTGTACGTGATATTTTCTATAAAACGATGAGCCATTTTGATGAAGAGCATGTGTTGCAGTTTGAGCAAACACTTTCACATTGGCAACAGCATAACCCAAAAGAATTTGCTCTGCGTGTCAGTCAAGTGAACTTAATCCGTTTTAGGATGGGCCGGATGATGGAACACTTGCAAGCCCAGCGAGCCGAATCCGCTGGCGTCCTTGGGATCGCCGTGGCGCCTCAACATGCTGAACATCTTAAGCAGCGAGTTATATTTGATGGAACCGGACGTATTGTCGGTTTGAAAGGTAGCGTTACCCCAGACGAAATTAATCAACTTATTAAATGGAAAATTACACCTTTAACTCGAAAGAACTCAATGGCTGAACGGGAGGCGCCTAAGACTGAAAGTGAAAGCCTTATTGTTTTCATGAGCCGATTAGACGCCGAGAATATCCCGGAAGCGGGGCCTTTGATCAAACGGGCTAGGGAACTTTGGCTCACCGGGCAAGTCACATCGCAAGAAACCATCCGGTTGTTTGATGATGCTGTCAACCAATTACAGGCATATCCTAAATTACATGCTTTGGCACTGTCATTACAGGCTGACGCTCACAGAGAAAAGTCGACCACCCAATATATTGACAACTTATTTGGCCGTCGCTTTGATTCTGAGTTGGCGAATACGTTAGTGAAAACCGCGTCACCGGATGCGATAGCTACCTCCAGGCGGATAGGTCAGTTTCTGGTACAGGAGTTTGAGCTATATATGCAAAGTACTTCTGGCCCAACTGTGAGCGACGGACAGATTGCTATCAGGATGCAAGCGTTCGCCGAGAAAATTAAAAAGGATATTCGTCCTTGGTTCAGTCGGGTGCCTGAACTGACCGCATTCCTGCAAAAACCGACCTTTGATAACTTTAAGATCATGATGACCAAGGTGGATAACGGCTTTGAAATGATCAAAATTCCGTTTCTGGCAGTAAAAATGTCGCTCACTGATGGCATGGGATTACATTTATCTCAATGGAAAGCGGAAGCGGACATTTTCTATCGGGATCAGATCTATAAGGCGCGTTCCACCAGTAGTAAGTTAACGAATATGGCGGATGTTACCTATAAAGTGAAGTTAACTGAACAGAAAACCAACGATTATGGTATTGCACTGCCTTACCAGCCATCCGGTGATCAATATGAAGATTTTCTGTATGGCAGAAAGGTGGCGGCAGGCAGAGTGCTAACGCCTGGACGGGAAACAACGCTTGAGCGTAACGCACTGGCACAAGGGCATTCCGTGGTGACGGGGGCATCTGGATCGACCAATATCATGGTTCATCTTAATAACTATATTGCTAGTCAAGATCCCACTTTCTCGCAGGAGCAGGCATATCTTAATACTTTGGTGTTCTTGGTATTTGATGGTGGTCATTCGGTTAATGAAAGTTTGGTGGTTTATAAAGCGTTGCAGGAGACCGGTGATAATCGTAGGCAGGTACTGCAAAACTACACTGCGAGTTATAGGGATCTGATGGATATTGCCGGAGATAAAGGGAAACTATGGATAAATCAGGCATTAAATAATGCGTTTGAGAAAACCCAACACCTTTATCGAGCAAATACCCCGGAGAGAGAGCAGAACGGCTCTCCGGTGGAAGACTCTCAGGTGGAAGTATTGCAGGCGTTATCGGGCAAAAATGGAGCGCCAGAGTCGGTATTAATTGAGAATGATGATACTTCACCACAGGATAAAGACTCTTTAAACCCAGTGACCCGATTCTTTAACAACGAACTGCATGGTTTTAAAGAAGATCGTCGCCATATCAGCGATGAAACACAGGCTATGCTTAATGATGCGGTTGCTAACGACAAATCAAGCAAAATCACCCTGAAAGGCGAGGAAGGGCGTTTAACCGGATATTATCATCAGGGTGACATAGAATCAGGTGATGCTTCGACAACAGCAGAGAAAAAAGTCGTACTTTTCCTTCATGGCTCAGGTTTATCCGCGGAAGAGCAAGCTTATGATATCCAAAGCCACTATCAAAATCAGGGCATTGATATGCTGGCTATCAACATGCGCGGCTATGGTGGTAGTGATGGTAGCCCCGGTGAACAAGGATTCTATCAGGATGCCCGGACGATGTTTCGCTATTTGGTGCAAGATCGCAGTATTAAGCCGGGTAATATTATCATTCATGGTTATTCCGTCGGTGGGCCGGTGGCGGCTGATCTTGCCCGATATGCGGCGCAAAATAATCAAGCGGTGTCAGGGCTGTTACTCGACAGGCCAATATCGAGTATGACTAAAACTATAACCGCCCATGACATACCAAACCCTGGCGGCATAATTGGGGCATTGGCAAAAGCGATGAATGGACAATTTTCAGTGGAAAAAAACCTCAAAGGCTTGCCGATCAATACGCCGATCATGTTGTTAACCGACAATCAAAGTTTAGGGCATGAAGGGGAAAAGCTGCGTACAAGATTGACCGCTTCTGGTTATCGCGTATCGGGTGAACAAACCTTTTATGGTCATGTCGAGAGCGGTGCTTTGATGAGCCAATATGCTGATAGGATTGTATCAACGCTCTCCGGCTCTCAAAATAAAAATCGGGCTGTGGTGAATAACTCGCTGCAAAAGAGTGACAATCGTGGGACACGTTTTGATGGTCAGCTCATTATTCAAATGGAAAATGACACGATTGTAGCAAAAGCAGCGATCAATCTGGCGAGTAAACACCCAGAATCCAGCGTAGTGGTTAAACTTGATGCTGATGGCAAATATCATGTCATTTATGGCGATCCTGCCAGATTATCAGGCAAATTACGTTGGCAGATTGTTGGTCACGGCCGTAACGAATCGGCACAAAATAACACTCGCTTGAGTGGTTACAGTGCTGATGAATTGGCAATAAAACTAAAACAGTTCAGTCAGAACTTTAACCAAGCAGGTAAACCTGATCGTATCAGCATCGTGGGTTGTTCACTGATTAGTGATGATAAACGGAATGGTTTTGCCTATCATTTTATTGCCGCTTTAGATAAACAGGGCATCCGTAGTGATGTTTCAGCGCGTCGTAGTGAAGTGGCAGTTGATGCAACAGGTCGTAAATTTACCCGTGATAAAAATAATCAGTGGGTTAACAAGTTGAACGATAACAAACTGGTGTTACGCTGGAATGAACAGGGTGAGCTAACGACTACAACAGAAAAATTGCGTCGTGGCGTGGCTGAAAGCGATATCAACCTTGCCAAAGTGGGGTACACAGAAGCTGATTCAGTAACCAAAGGGGCAATTGCGAATAACCATGATATTTTCACCGCGCCAGGGAAGCGCAAAAACAGGATAGCGCTCGGTTCAAATCCTCAATCGGATCAATCGCTGAATTACGCCGGGAATATACAGGTAAACGTGGGCGACGGTGAATTTACCGCGATCAACTGGGGAACATCGAACGTAAGTATCAAAGTAGGTACTGGTGGCTTTAAGTCATTGGCCTTTGGCGACAACAATGTGATGGTTCACATTGGGGATGGTGACAGTAAGCACAGCGTTAATCTGGGTGGTTATCAAGCACTTGAAGGGGCGCAGATGTTTATTGGCAACCGTAACGTCAGCTTCAACCAAGGTCGCAGTAATGACTTGATTGTCATGATGGATAAATCTATCCCTACGCCACCGTTAGTTAATCCATTTGATGGCGCTGCTCGTATTACCGGTGTACTGAAATCTATTGCTCATTCCGGCGAAGAGTGGGATTGGTTGGCGGCGCAGAATCAACAGTGGACGCTATCTGGCGCGAAAAAATTTGTGCGGGATATGTCTGGTTTAGACCAAACTAGCAGTGTGGATTACAAGACTTTGGTTGATCTGGATTCGCAGCTTGAGCGCAGCAGCCGTGGTTTGAAAAGTGACACAGAAGCGGCATTGAACAAAAAATACCACCAATGGTTAAGTGGTCACGGCAGCAATATTGATACCAGTAAAATGAGCCGTGCGGATAAATTTCGTCAGGCCAATGAAAAATTAGCCTTCAATTTTGCGGTAGGTGGTCAGGGGGCAGATATTCAGGTTACAACCGGTAGCTGGAACTTTATGTTCGGCGATCATATTCAATCCATTTTGGATACCAACTTAGGTTCTCTGTTTGGCCTGATGACGCAGCAATATTCAACGACGGGTCTGGCGAAGACAACATTTACTTACAATCTACAGGACTTACCGCGTCAGCTTAAAAACAAACTGCTTGGTCGATTATCCAGTGTGAATGCAGATACCACTTTAGCGGATATTTTTGGTGTGGATTACACTCAGGACGGACAGATTGTTGCTCGTACTGGTAAGCTGGTTGATGGCAAGGCTATTTTGCGAGAGATGCTGGAAGTTATTCACAAGTTTGGTGGTGAGCAACTACGTGTCTTCACTGATCCGGATAAATTGATTGATGGTTTGAAACAGCACGCAGATATGAGTGCTGATGGTATTGAATCATTTCTTGTCAGTCATGGGCTGAAAGAGAAAGCGCCTGATGAAAATCGGGAAAAAAGCGTACCGGGCGCCATCAACAGTGGGAATATTCAGGCTAATAACAAACCTGAGCGTGCATTGGGCTTTAATTCTCTGAACTTACCTAACTTGTTTGCGACGATATTCAGCCAAGATAAACAACAAGAGATGAAATCGTTAGTGACCAATCTGAAAGAGAATCTAACCGCGGATCTGCTCAATATGGAGCAAAAAACGTTTGATTTCTTGCGTAACAGCGGTCATCTGCAAGGGGATAGCGATATCCATATATCGTTAGGGAATTACAACTTCAACTGGGGCGGAGACGGTAAAGATCTCGGTGCTTATTTGGGCGATAACAACAACTTCTGGGGAGGACGTGGTGATGATGTTTATTACTCAATCGGCACCTCCAACATCTTTACCGGTGGAGAAGGTGATGATCTGGGCGTACTGATGGGGCGTGAAAACTGGATGTTTGGCGGTAATGGCGATGATACCGCAGTGGTAGCCGGACGCATTAACCATGTGTTCATGGGGGAAGGGAATGATCAGACATTTGTTTTTGGCGAAGGTGGCTTGATTGATGCCGGTAACGGACAGGACTACGTTGTCACCTCTGGCAACTACAACCAGGTGGATGCCGGGGAAGGTCAGGATTATGCCGTAACTATCGGTAATAACAACCGGATTGAGCTAGGTGAAGGCAATGACTTTGGCAGGGTATTTGGTAATGACAACCGCATTGATGGCAACACGGGTGACGATGTGATTAAACTGATGGGCTATCACGCGGTGATTAATGGTGGAGAAGGTGATGACCACCTGATAGCGGCTACAATTTCGAAATTCAGCCAGTTTGACGGCGGTGATGGTCAAGATCTACTGGTTTTGGGGGGATATCAGAACCACTTCCAGGGTGGTGCGGGGGTAGACAGCTTTGTGGTCAGTAGCAAGGTGATTGACAATCAGGTTAATGATATCAACGCAGAAGATATGATTATCTTTAACGATATTGACTGGCAAAACCTGTGGTTCCAACGCAGTGGATACGATCTAGTGTTATCCGTGAATCGCCGTACTCAGGATAAAACCGCTCAGAGCTTGTTTGAATCGATGGGTTCAGTCACCTTTAGTCATTACTTTAATGGTAACCGAGCCAAATTAGTGACGCAGATGGGGCGTAAGGATGCATCAGGAGAGCGTGAATTTACGGCACTTTCAGACCATGCGGTTGACACCTTGATTCAGGCAATGAGCAATTTTGCTCCGATAGCCGGTGATAACGGTTTTATCGAAGGGCTGGACAGCAGGGAAAAAGTGGCTATTACGACGGCCTGGGCAGATACCACAATTGGCAAGGGGAAATTTGCCTGATTAACTTGCTATAACGCTAAGTAATAACAGCAAAAATGGCTCACCTGAATAGGTGGGCCATCGTAATCGCCCATTCGTCCACGCTTAAGAATTTTGACGGTCATATTTTTCGAATAAATATGAGTTACAAAAAATTCACCTACTCTTATTGAATGTTATTTGCAAAATAGTTTGATTTTAATCATTACTTTATAAATGTTCTTTTAACTCGAATGGATATAATAAAGTAAGGTATCCATATACATGCATAAAATACAGTTTTAAAAAACAAGAAAAGATAATTATAATCCGGTTTTATTTCATATACATAATGAGCCAATGCTAAATCGGTGATGATAAATAATAAAGTAAAAACTAACAGGATAATGTAAAATAAAGGTGTTCTCTTCTTTTTTCTAAAGAAGAGAATAGATGTATAAAGTGCAATTCAAAAAATAATTGTAAAACAGATAAACTCAAATCCTATAAGGATACGTAATTCACCTGGAAAATCATAACCAGAGTTTAATATTGTCATTGTTTTATATGAATTAAATAAAGAGTTAAATATTGCAAAGATAATATTTATTGCGGGTAAATAAAGAAATCCGCCAATGCCACTCAGTTCTTTATCTTCACATACTGTACTGGTATTAAAGCAGGCTATATCCGGATGCTCTATATTGAACGCATGGTATGACCCACTATTACAGCCAGCATCCCAGCTTGCACCTTAAGGCAACTGGCTGTAAGAAGCCGGATTTGCCACCGGACAGGCGGTAAACATCACCGTTGAGCGGGGTCAGTTGAGTTGATTATCCGGCTGGCTAATAAAGGATAATTAGCTGGTATATAAAGTAAAATCTCGGCGTTGTTGGCCGAGATTTATATTTAAAACATAAATTCTTAGCTTTAGTTAACTTCACCAATATACCAGTGTTCAGAATAATAAGGCTTTCCCTCGTCATCTTCACTTATTCTAAGAATACCTAGCTCTGAAAAACCATCGGGTAATCGTAAATTCCATTCTTTGCATAAACTTCGTTCACTCAATAAAGTTATTTTACCAAACCGACTATACCCATTACGTGTATGTTCATTGAAGTATTCCTCAGATGTGAATATACATAATTCACTTGAAAACATATCAGGCAATACAATGGAACAAGTAATTCTTATATTATTTATGTTGTCTGGCTTCGCCTTATAAATGTTATAAGCTGCATCTATCAAATCTTGAGCACAAGTAGATTGAATGTTTTTATTTGTCTGTTTTCCTTGTACCAATGCTGAATGTACCGGAATTTTCACATTCCAGTAACCATAAGAATAATCATTTTCAGTGATAACAGGAAAATAGGTTCTATATGACTCGGACCATATTTTCAATGAACGTAGTCTACGTGGTATACCACGCAATTTTTTATTGCTCAACGCTATTCTACGCATAGACATTTATAATTTCTCCTTTAGCAGCATCAGTTTTGGTCTGGTTTACCGTACCATCCAAGTTTAAGACAGCCTTAAATTTCCCTTTGTTATCAAAAACCTGAAAATGGTTTTTATGTTGACCATCAAGATATAGCTGATCACCTTTCCAATATTGTTATCGGCTTTGTAAACACTCTGCCCCTGATATATTTGGCTGATTTTTTGTGTACTATTTTTTATTTGAGTACCAAAACCGGGTTGAGTAAGAAATTCTTTCATATTCCCAACAACCCCCGCAGACGCAGCAATCCCAGTTTGCCCCATAATCTTCACGATTTCTTGGGTGGTTTCTTCTGAGCCGCCGGTGACTTGGGCACGATGGAGCACCAAATTCCGTGATGCGTCAATATTTGACATGGCACCCCGTAAATCTGCCCATTCCCGCACTTCTGCCGGCGTGAGGGAAGCCAGTCCCTGCATTCTGGCTTTTTCCTGAATTTCGCCTATTCGTGCGCTGTAATCACCTTGCAATGCCCGCAACTCTTTGGCAACAGAAACGCACTGGTCAGCGCCTGAACAAGTTGCTATCCGTTCCTGAACCTTGTCATACTCCTGCCGATATTTATCCCTAACGGCAGAGCGGCAACTGGTATCACTCTGACAGTTGACCAGTTCCTCACTGCGCGATTGATTCTTCTCCACACTTAGGTGATTGTTATCGACAACAACCCATTCCATTGCGAAGTTGATTACCGAACGCCGATTTTCCTAATACCCTCAGTCAGTTACAACCTATTTTTCCCAGTGTGGTTTGATGCTGAACCCACAACTCCCCGACGCGACTTTTCAGCCTGATAAGCCACTTTTCTCAGGCGTAATAAACTGCCCCTTTTAACTGTCGGATAATTGTCTAACATTTGGGGGGGCAGTTCACAATAGCCGGGATCGATGTTCATTTATTAGGTGGATAGTTGTAATGATCTGGGATTACGTAATCTTCTGGAATAGAAGGTAATTCACATTGTTCACCCCAACCAACTTTTTCAATATCTTCAAAAAGATTCAGGAAAAAATTTGATAAATCAAGTGAAATAACTCGAGCCATAACTAAAGCACACTTAGCCGTTATCATATCTTTCCTTTGGATTGCATCTGTCAATAAATTCAGTTCTATCTCTAACTTAGCTAAGTCTTCTTGCAGTCTCTTATCAAGATCTAACCGATAATCGATACTCCAATCTGAATCAACAAACTTAAAATCAGCAGCACTAATTTTTGACAGTTCTAATATTGCACGTTTGATTTGATCCAAACCACTCATTTCAATTTCCTACCTATAGCCTTGTCTGTTTTGGCTTGATTAATGCTTCCATCAAGGTTGATAACAACCTTAAAGTTCCCTCTTTTGTCAAAGATTTCCAAGTGGTTCTTATGATCACCATCCAAATAAAATTGATCACCTTTTTTGATATGAGTTCCAATATCACTTGAAGCTTGGTAAATACTCTGACCATCATACATTTTACTTGTTTTTTGTGAATTCGATTTTGCTTTGCTCCCAAACCCTGGCTGCCTGAAGAATTCTCCCATATTACCAACAGCCCCCTGATTCGGTTGATACGGTTGTTTGCCTTTTCCGACATCCCCGCGGCCTTTTGCTCCTGCTTTACTGATCCCTCCGGCCACCCCCGCAGACGCCGCAATTCCCGTTTGACCCATAATCTTCACGATTTCCTGGGTGGTTTCTTCTGAGCCGCCGGTGACTTGGGCACGATGGAGCACCAAATTCCGTGATGCGTCAATATTTGACATGGCACCCCGTAAATCTGCCCATTCCCGCACTTCTGCTGGAGTGAGGGAATCCAGCCCCTGCATTCTGGCTTTTTCCTGAATTTCGCCTATTCGTGCGCTGTAATCACCTTGCAATGCCCGCAGTTCTTTGGCAACAGCAACGCACTGGTCAGCGCCTGAACAAGTTGCTATCCGTTCCTGAACCTTGTCATACTCCTGCCGATATTTATCCCTAACGGCAGAGCGGCAACTGGTATCACCCTGACAATTAACCAGTTCCTCACTGCGCGATTGATTCTTCTCCACACTTAGGTGATTGTTATCGACAACAACGCATTCCATTGCAAAGTTGATTACCGAACGCCGATTTTCCTAATGCCCTCAGTCAGTTACACCCCGTTTTTTCCAATGTCCGTTCACCGCCGAACCCAAAACCCCCTGACGCGCTTTTCGCCTCCAAAGGCCGGTTTTTCCCGCCGTGCCATTGTCAGTGTAGCGCCTTTTTCGGCAACGGGCGAACGTCGCCCAACTCGCTTGGGCGGCGGGCGGCCGTTCTGCGGGCGCGGGCGGCATAGAGCCCGCAAGCGGCGCTCCTGCGACGCTCTGGGGCACGGGCGTTTCAGACCGGGCACGGCTTTGCATGACCTCGCTGGGTTCAGGGAAGCCCCCGGGGGCTGCACGGGGCGGAGATGGCGAGCACGGGGACGAGCAACGGAGCGCAGCACAGTGCGAGCCGCGCGCAGCCAGTGCAGCAGGGTTGGGGCGGGGGGAAGTCAATGAGCGGAGGCCGCAGGCCGACCTGCCTTCAGGGGTGTTGGCCGGACGTTGGCACGGCAGCTAAAGAAGAACTCAGGGTTGCCGATGTCCGGCTCAGTCGGTTAGAGCATAAGGCGCAGCCTTGTGCGCCACTCCCCGCAATGCCGACCCGCGGGGGCGCAAGACATAATGCCAATTATACGCATTAAGCCGCTCATCAATGCTCAGGCGGTTGCCCGGGCTCACCGGCGCAGTGCGTATAATTCCCCCGCATTATGTTAAATAGGCGTTGGGCGGCCTGGACCGGCTCAACGGGGACGTTGGGGCTTGGGCCGCCTGACGACTATTTACCCCCGCGTGCACCGATGCCGACGGGCAGTCCGGCCACGGTCTGCCCCCACACCGAACCCACCCAACTCAACGGGGGCGTGCGGATGGTCAGCGGTTATCGGGGGTTGAGGTCGGCTCTGGGCTGTCCGGCGGCGTGTTCGTGCCGGCGTTATCGTCGGCGTACAGGTCGGCCAGTAAACCCACTTCATCGGCGTCGCTGACTTTCTCGTCAGCCATTTGCTCCGCCGGGTGGGTGCTGGCGTGTACCGCCTGTAAGGCCCGGATAGAGACCTGCGTATACACCTGGGTGGATTCCACGCTCGCATGGCCTAACATGGCCTGTATCCAGCGCAGGTCCGCCCCGTTCTCCAGCATCTGGGTTGCCATCGCGTGTCGGAACAGGTGGCAGGCACCTTTTTTCTCAATGCCGGCGGCCCGGATATAGCCGCTCACGGCATGGGTGATACCGTTCGGCTGCAACCCGTCGAGACCGTCCATTGCCACGAACAGCGATTGAATGTCCGGGGTGACCAGCAGTTGCGGGCGAACCTGTTGCTGATAGAACTGGAGCCAGCTTAAAGCCCGTTCGCCGAGGGGCAACACCCGGTCTTTATTCCCCTTGCCCTGCCGGACGGTCACGGTTTTGCGTGACCCGTCAATGCTGTAGATATCGAGCCGGGCCGCTTCACTGCGCCGTATCCCCGTTGACCAGAGCAGCTCCATCAGGGCCCGGTCGCGTGCGCCCTGCAACGTATGCGGGTCAGGCAGCGACAGGATATGCTCGATTTCATCAATGCTCAGGATATACTTTGGCAGCCGTTTTTCTTCCCGCGGCAGCTCAATGTCCGCTGCCGGGTTCGCCAGTATCAGGTTCTGTTTGGTCAGCCATTTGAACCACACCTGCAACGGCTGCAACTGCGTGCGCTGGGTGCGGATGCTTAGCGGCTCTCCGTTGGTCTTGCGGTACTGATACAGATAACGCTGGTAACGCTCCAGTATCGGCCGGGTGATATCCGCGGCATAGTACAGGCCCCGTTCCGTGGCCCACAGGATAAAGCGATAGGTGTGATGGGTCTGCACTTTCAGCGTGGTTTCCGACCAGTTCCGCTCCTGCCGCCATGCCACGAAGCGCAGCAGCAGCGCATATAAGCTTTTTGGGTCATGTGCCGGACCTACCGGCTGACGGTAGACGTCATCGACGGTCAGGAAACTTCCTTTGCGCGGTTTACGGTTTGCCATGATTGACCTCCGGTTGAGATTGAGGGGCGGGCGCAGACAAGGGGCGCGTTTTCTTTTTTCCTTTTATCACCGTGTCTTCCGTTACCCCGACTTGCGGCACGCTGAACCCGTGTTCTGTCTGCCCTGATGGGGATTTTTTCACCCCAGACTTGACCCGAACTTGACCCAGACTTGAGGCAGACTTGTGTTCATTTAAGTCAGACTTGCTATCATGACCTGTCGGGACGGCTGCCGGCGTTTTATCCCTGTCGGGCACGGGCAATGCGTCTCCGTGATTATTTTCCCTGATAACTGCGTTTTCATCTGCCCGGACTTGTTCACCCGCCGGCCCTTGTACTGTCTGGGCTGACGCGGGTTTTTCTTCCCCAGACTTAGACCAGACTTGCCCCAGACTTGGGGAAGACTTACCACCTTCCGGGTCAGACTTGCGTTCACTGCCAGCGGTTTCTGAGTCCGGTTCTCCGACATCCAGCAGGCCGCACAGGTGCGCCACGCTGTTGTCTTCCCCGTCCCACAGCAGTTCATAATGCAGCAGGTGCCCCCGGCTGCCGCCATGCGACAGCAGGTATTCCATTTCGGTGAGACGCTGACAATGATTCTTAAGCTGGCTGTCGCTCCAGTGGGTAAAGGCGCGGATATCCCGCCGGGTAAAGCGCACTTCGTTTGGCTGGCAGTGCTGGATTTGCGCCTGTTCGTTCACCATCGCCTGTATCAGCAGCAACAGCTTACGCGTCTGCGGCGGCATTTCATCCAGCGTGCGCCCCAGAACTTCATGTGCCAGTTGGTTAGCCAGGGCAATGTCGTCTTGGGTGACTTCGATATATTCAATCACCTGCCCGCGATGCGTGGTTTTCTTGATTTCCCGTTGGTACTGGTGCAGTAAGGCAATGGCCTGTATCAAGGTGAGGTATTTCATATGGTCACGCCGCATCCGCGTTTTATCGCTTAAAAAAGTGAGCTGGTGCGCATACGGATTCACCACTTTCAGCGGCCTTAACAGGCGCTGGGCGTTCTGGTGCAGTTGAGTCAGGTAGCTTTTCTCCGAGTCAGCCAGCAACCCGGCCAGTGTCTGACGGTGCCGTTGCATCGCGTGGATAGCCTGCGTCTGCTCGCGCGATTCGTTGACCGTCAGCACCAGACAGCGGTTCAGCAGCTCTTCATCCACATCAATGGCCGTCGTCGTTAACATCAGCATGACCGGTCCCTGTACCTTGTATTCCCGCGTCACCAGTTCGCCGCTCTGTTCGTTCTTGCCGGTGCTGGCGATTTTCAGCTCGCCGTCGGACTGCAACAGTTTCAGGGCATAGGCCGCCTGCCGTACGCCTTCCTCTTCGGCTATCGCCAGGATTTTGTGTTGCAGGCTGGTTTCTCCCAGATAGTAGAGACTCTGCCCGGTCATCGCCGAGTACTGGATACGCTCCTCTTCCGGCATCAGGTTCAGCACGGCATCCATCAGGCTGCTCTTGCCTGCCGCGCTGCTGCTCTGGATTAACACGGCCAGCGGTTTATCGAGTTTGCGCGAGACTGCCGCCAGATACCCGGTCAGCAGATTGGTGGATTCGCCGACCACCCCGCAGGCGGCCATGTCGTGGATAATCTGTTCTGTCAGGTTTGGCGATGTCAGCAACGCCAGCGCGGCGGCTTCGTCTTCCGCGCTGACCGTGACGGCCGTTGTCCCTGCGGCTTCGGCCTCCGCTCGCTGTTCGGCATCCTGTTGCTGCTCCAGCATCAGCAGGACCCGCCCGGCTTCGCGTTTGATGACCGACAGCTCGCATTCCAGCTCTTGCGCCGCCGTGCTGATGTAGTTTTGACGATGCCGCGCGTGATACATGTCCAGTGTATCCACATGGAACAGGCCGGACGTTTCATCCCGCACCTGCACATTGACTTTCATCACATCGGGCACCGGCGATTTTTTCATCCCCCGTATCCGCCAGATACGTGGCCCGCTTTTCATCAGCAGTTCACCGGACGCCGTGCGCTCGCAGGGCACTTGTGCAACGGTTAGCTCTGGCGGGGCGGCTAAAGAAGAGGATTCAGCCACACCGGCACTTTGGGGCTTTTCCGTCATATCTGACGAGACGGGCCGCTCATGGCTGAACACCGCGCCCGGCGCGGTTCCCTGTCCCAGCCAGACCGCCTGTTGCAGGGCCAGCCCCAGCGCATGTTCGGCGTTGCCGCTTTTCAGCGCATAGTCATTGGCATCCATGCCCGGCGGGAACTGCACCCGCCATGCCTCGATACCGGCTTCCAGTAAATCAGCGGCCACATTAGCCGCGCCACGGTCTCCGGCCTCATCGCGGTCAAAGGCAATCAGCACCCGTTTCACGCCGTGATACTGCAAGGCTTCGAGGGACTCACGGTTAAACCCGTTCACCCCGAACGCGGCAATCACGTTACGGAACCCGGCACACCAGAACGTCATGGCATCGATCAGCGCTTCACACAGGATAATTTCCGATGCGGCTTTCATCGCTGCCTCATTCCAGACCCCGGCCAGGGGTGAGGACAGGTACAGATGCTTTGGGCTGTCTTTCAGCACTTTGTAATCCGGCTGGGTTCGGCGACCATACAGTTGCAGCACCCGCCCGCGGCTGGCCACACTGGCCGATTCGGCCCAGCCGATTATCGGCACCACGACGCAGCCCCGGAAGTGGTCCTGCCGGGTGGTCGTACGCAACACGCCTAGCCCCGATAGCTTGCCGCGCAACTGCTGACCTTCCTGACTGTCTTTGGACGGCAACAATCCCGCGGAACCGCTGATACCGTGATGACCCGCATACCCCAGCTTAAAGTGGCTGACCAGTTCAGGATGATGCAGCCCGCGTTTTTCCAGCCAGGTTTTGGCTTCCGGTGACGCCAGTAAGTTCTGATGATAAAAATCAATCACCTGATGCAACAGCGCCTGCCCGTCATCGTCCAGGTCGGCCAGTTTCGGGCGCGGCAGGGGTGCAGCCTGTGATTTCGGCTGGGCGGCTAACGAAGAGGCGGCCACCACCGTATTGTCCATGTCCGGCAGCCCGGCCAGCTCCCGCAGCCGGCGGATAGCGATTTTCAGCGTCACCCCTTCCGTTTGTATCACCCAGTCCAGCACCGACCCCGCGGCGCCACAGCCAAAACAGTGATACAGGTTCTTAGCCGGCGATATCACCATTGAGGGCGTTTTCTCGTGATGGAACGGACAGCGCAGCACATAATCCTCACCGCGTTTTTTCATCGCACGGCCTTGCTTACGCGCCAGCCCCAGCAACGAGACGGTTTGCTTTAAGCGGGCTAAATCGGTATCGGGAACGCGGGTCATCAGTGACCTCCTGTAAAAACCTGTCAATATGCTTTTATGGTTTCTTTATACATGCATATATGGTATGTTTCAAGCATCACGTTTAAACAAGGGGGTTAAAATGCTGGCTCTGTTTCCTTGGCGAGTAATTTCTATGGACTTTGGTAAACGTCTGGCAACCCTGCGTAAAGACCGCAAGCTCACCCAGGCCGCACTGGCGGAGAAAGTCGGTTGTCACGTGACAATGATCCGGCGTTATGAAGCTGACGAAGTACAACCGACACTGGAGATTATCCGCAAGCTCTCCCGTGCACTTTCTGTCAGTGCAGATACGCTGGTTTTTGACGAGAATGAGCGCAACCCGGATGAAGAACTGCGTTTGCAGTTTGAGGCTATCAGCCAGTTCACGCCGGAAGAGAAAGAAGTGGCAAGGGTGTTACTGGAGTCATTGATTTTAAAACACGATGCCAACCGTTTTGCCCGTAACAACAGCAGAGCGGGCACCAAGAAGTAAGACGTAAAACACGTGCGGCGATCCCGTGTTGGAGCACGGAACCGCCGCTAACCGTAAGCAACTATTGGAGTAGTTACTATGGCTAACCGCGATTGTAATGCAGATTGGAAGATTTCAAAAGCCCGGCGCAGCTATAAGGTGGGGTATACCAGCACCCGCCACGAAGATCGCAACACCGGCATGACCCGTTATTACAGTCAGCATCCCAGCCTGCATCTTAAAGGCAACTGGCTGGAAGAAGCCGGGTTTACCACCGGACAGGCGGTGAACATCACCGTTGAACGGGGGCAGTTGATTATCCGGCTTGTTGAGAACAGCTGACGGCTTAAAAAAGATCCCAGCGCTTGGATTGGGATCTTTTTGCTAACTGATTTTTAATCTTTTATGTCCATTTTAATACTTGCTCCATCGGGAATATTTCGTATTTGTAGAGCCAAATCAGCTCTGGCTCTCATTGATTCGCCTGTTCGAGCTAAGTAAAGATTTTCCAATTCATATTCTCCCCCTAAAACAAAAGGAATTTTAGGGACTAAACGATAGCCAGATTGAATAGGGCCGTAAATGTTTTGCCAATTATGAGCCAAAGAATATCCAGTTAGGACTTCATAATCTTCCAAGATAATCCCACTCCATTCATTTATACTCTCGGCTAATTTATCAAATAATCCCGTTTCAGGATCGAATGTATGAATACAATCATCTTTTAAACAAAACTGATTTCCAAAGATATCTTCTGCAAAGAAAAGAGCATCCTTAGCCATATCTTCGTACGAGTTAATCCATAACCTATTGTTGTTCCAATCAATTAAGCCGATCTCTTCATCTATCGTTTCATATGGAAAAACGCGTAATGCAGACTCAAAGCCATAAAATCCATTTTTTTTAGTCAATAAACAGCTCAATTCATCTACCAATGATTTTCCATAATTAGAAGCAATATATTTTTCTGATCTAACCGAAGAAATATCATGACTACAAATTGAGAGTAATTTGTCAGTTAAAGGCCACATTTTTCTATTTCTCCGTTTCTATTTTGCCTGATTTGTCTGTCTTTTCTGTCTTTATAATTACAGTTGTACCATTAGGTAATCCGCGACATTGTTGACCAATACATGATCCAGCACCTCTATTATCAGAAGGGGTAATTGGTCGAACCGAAGCACCTGAACCACCTTCTTTAAACATGGCAGGAGGATATTCATCACGATCTGCACCTTTCACCGGAGGAGTATTTTTCAAGGATTCTCTTCTCCTCTGAGCAGCGCCCCCACGATCAATCGTCAACACATTAGGATGCCCTGCTTTCTGAGCATCTTCAATATGCTTCGCTGATTCTGGATATTTTGTTTTATCTACAACAATAACTTTATGCTCATTAGTATGTTGTTCCGAGCTACTGCCTTTGTTATCAGTCGAACCTTTTATTGACGGTACAGATGATGGCTTCGCCTGCATTTTATCACTGGCTTTTGCCCCAATAATTCCCGTCGCAGTCTCCAGCAACAACAGGTTGCGCTGCTCTTCCTTCACGTACTGCGCCGCATCGGCTTTGGATAAACCTGCATTCTCCAGCTCTTTTTGGCGCAGTTCCGTGTTAAAGAACCCGGAGAGGGGTCCGCTGCCGCCATTTAGCCAGCTGCTCTGCTCTGAACGGCCTATCTTGTCATTGGCACGGTATCCCGATACCGCCAGTTCTTTACCCAATTCATGGTTGATAAAGGCCAGTTCTTCGCGGCTCAACTCACCACTCAACGCCATCTGTTTCAGGCTGTTGATGGTCGCATCACTGGCCTGCCGGTATTCTGCCCAGACCCCTTTACGGCAACTGTCATCCTGACACGATGCCAGTTTACCGCGCGTGTCTTCAACCGACGGCAGACCTTTATCCAAAATCCGCTGGCTCAATTCTTTGGCCTTACCACAGGCTTCCGGTGACATCGTTCTGCAATCGCCCAGATTTCGCGAGGCCAGCGCATTATTCTCAATAACAACGCATTCCATTGCAAAGTTGATTACCGAACGCCGATTTTCCTAATGCCCTCAGTCAGTTACACCCCGTTTTTTCCAATGTCCGTTCACCGCCGAACCCAAAACCCCCTGACGCGCTTTTCGCCTCCAAAGGCCGGTTTTTCCCGCCGTGCCATTGTCAGTGTAGCGCCTTTTTCGGCAACGGGCGAACGTCGCCCAACTCGCTTGGGCGGCGGGCGGCCGTTCTGCGGGCGCGGGCGGCATAGAGCCCGCAAGCGGCGCTCCTGCGACGCTCTGGGGCACGGGCGTTTCAGACCGGGCACGGCTTTGCATGACCTCGCTGGGTTCAGGGAAGCCCCCGGGGGCTGCACGGGGCGGAGATGGCGAGCACGGGGACGAGCAACGGAGCGCAGCACAGTGCGAGCCGCGCGCAGCCAGTGCAGCAGGGTTGGGGCGGGGGGAAGTCAATGAGCGGAGGCCGCAGGCCGACCTGCCTTCAGGGGTGTTGGCCGGACGTTGGCACGGCAGCTAAAGAAGAACTCAGGGTTGCCGATGTCCGGCTCAGTCGGTTAGAGCATAAGGCGCAGCCTTGTGCGCCACTCCCCGCAATGCCGACCCGCGGGGGCGCAAGACATAATGCCAATTATACGCATTAAGCCGCTCATCAATGCTCAGGCGGTTGCCCGGGCTCACCGGCGCAGTGCGTATAATTCCCCCGCATTATGTTAAATAGGCGTTGGGCGGCCTGGACCGGCTCAACGGGGACGTTGGGGCTTGGGCCGCCTGACGACTATTTACCCCCGCGTGCACCGATGCCGACGGGCAGTCCGGCCACGGTCTGCCCCCACACCGAACCCACCCAACTCAACGGGGGCGTGCGGATGGTCAGCGGGGATCGCGTGTTGAGGTCGGCTCTGGGCTGTCCGGGGGCGTGCTCGTGCCGGCGTTATCGTCGGCGTACAGGTCGGCCAGTAAACCCACTTCATCGGCGTCGCTGACTTTCTCGTCAGCCATTTGCTCCGCCGGGTGGGTGCTGGCGTGTACCGCCTGTAAGGCCCGGATAGAGACCTGCGTATACACCTGGGTGGATTCCACGCTCGCATGGCCTAACATGGCCTGTATCCAGCGCAGGTCCGCCCCGTTCTCCAGCATCTGGGTTGCCATCGCGTGTCGGAACAGGTGGCAGGCACCTTTTTTCTCAATGCCGGCGGCCCGGATATAGCCGCTCACGGCATGGGTGATACCGTTCGGCTGCAACCCGTCGAGACCGTCCATTGCCACGAACAGCGATTGAATGTCCGGGGTGACCAGCAGTTGCGGGCGAACCTGTTGCTGATAGAACTGGAGCCAGCTTAAAGCCCGTTCGCCGAGGGGCAACACCCGGTCTTTATTCCCCTTGCCCTGCCGGACGGTCACGGTTTTGCGTGACCCGTCAATGCTGTAGATATCGAGCCGGGCCGCTTCACTGCGCCGTATCCCCGTTGACCAGAGCAGCTCCATCAGGGCCCGGTCGCGTGCGCCCTGCAACGTATGCGGGTCAGGCAGCGACAGGATATGCTCGATTTCATCAATGCTCAGGATATACTTTGGCAGCCGTTTTTCTTCCCGCGGCAGCTCAATGTCCGCTGCCGGGTTCGCCAGTATCAGGTTCTGTTTGGTCAGCCATTTGAACCACACCTGCAACGGCTGCAACTGCGTGCGCTGGGTGCGGATGCTTAGCGGCTCTCCGTTGGTCTTGCGGTACTGATACAGATAACGCTGGTAACGCTCCAGTATCGGCCGGGTGATATCCGCGGCATAGTACAGGCCCCGTTCCGTGGCCCACAGGATAAAGCGATAGGTGTGATGGGTCTGCACTTTCAGCGTGGTTTCCGACCAGTTCCGCTCCTGCCGCCATGCCACGAAGCGCAGCAGCAGCGCATATAAGCTTTTTGGGTCATGTGCCGGACCTACCGGCTGACGGTAGACGTCATCGACGGTCAGGAAACTTCCTTTGCGCGGTTTACGGTTTGCCATGATTGACCTCCGGTTGAGATTGAGGGGCGGGCGCAGACAAGGGGCGCGTTTTCTTTTTTCCTTTTATCACCGTGTCTTCCGTTACCCCGACTTGCGGCACGCTGAACCCGTGTTCTGTCTGCCCTGATGGGGATTTTTTCACCCCAGACTTGACCCGAACTTGACCCAGACTTGAGGCAGACTTGTGTTCATTTAAGTCAGACTTGCTATCATGACCTGTCGGGACGGCTGCCGGCGTTTTATCCCTGTCGGGCACGGGCAATGCGTCTCCGTGATTATTTTCCCTGATAACTGCGTTTTCATCTGCCCGGACTTGTTCACCCGCCGGCCCTTGTACTGTCTGGGCTGACGCGGGTTTTTCTTCCCCAGACTTAGACCAGACTTGCCCCAGACTTGGGGAAGACTTACCACCTTCCGGGTCAGACTTGCGTTCACTGCCAGCGGTTTCTGAGTCCGGTTCTCCGACATCCAGCAGGCCGCACAGGTGCGCCACGCTGTTGTCTTCCCCGTCCCACAGCAGTTCATAATGCAGCAGGTGCCCCCGGCTGCCGCCATGCGACAGCAGGTATTCCATTTCGGTGAGACGCTGACAATGATTCTTAAGCTGGCTGTCGCTCCAGTGGGTAAAGGCGCGGATATCCCGCCGGGTAAAGCGCACTTCGTTTGGCTGGCAGTGCTGGATTTGCGCCTGTTCGTTCACCATCGCCTGTATCAGCAGCAACAGCTTACGCGTCTGCGGCGGCATTTCATCCAGCGTGCGCCCCAGAACTTCATGTGCCAGTTGGTTAGCCAGGGCAATGTCGTCTTGGGTGACTTCGATATATTCAATCACCTGCCCGCGATGCGTGGTTTTCTTGATTTCCCGTTGGTACTGGTGCAGTAAGGCAATGGCCTGTATCAAGGTGAGGTATTTCATATGGTCACGCCGCATCCGCGTTTTATCGCTTAAAAAAGTGAGCTGGTGCGCATACGGATTCACCACTTTCAGCGGCCTTAACAGGCGCTGGGCGTTCTGGTGCAGTTGAGTCAGGTAGCTTTTCTCCGAGTCAGCCAGCAACCCGGCCAGTGTCTGACGGTGCCGTTGCATCGCGTGGATAGCCTGCGTCTGCTCGCGCGATTCGTTGACCGTCAGCACCAGACAGCGGTTCAGCAGCTCTTCATCCACATCAATGGCCGTCGTCGTTAACATCAGCATGACCGGTCCCTGTACCTTGTATTCCCGCGTCACCAGTTCGCCGCTCTGTTCGTTCTTGCCGGTGCTGGCGATTTTCAGCTCGCCGTCGGACTGCAACAGTTTCAGGGCATAGGCCGCCTGCCGTACGCCTTCCTCTTCGGCTATCGCCAGGATTTTGTGTTGCAGGCTGGTTTCTCCCAGATAGTAGAGACTCTGCCCGGTCATCGCCGAGTACTGGATACGCTCCTCTTCCGGCATCAGGTTCAGCACGGCATCCATCAGGCTGCTCTTGCCTGCCGCGCTGCTGCTCTGGATTAACACGGCCAGCGGTTTATCGAGTTTGCGCGAGACTGCCGCCAGATACCCGGTCAGCAGATTGGTGGATTCGCCGACCACCCCGCAGGCGGCCATGTCGTGGATAATCTGTTCTGTCAGGTTTGGCGATGTCAGCAACGCCAGCGCGGCGGCTTCGTCTTCCGCGCTGACCGTGACGGCCGTTGTCCCTGCGGCTTCGGCCTCCGCTCGCTGTTCGGCATCCTGTTGCTGCTCCAGCATCAGCAGGACCCGCCCGGCTTCGCGTTTGATGACCGACAGCTCGCATTCCAGCTCTTGCGCCGCCGTGCTGATGTAGTTTTGACGATGCCGCGCGTGATACATGTCCAGTGTATCCACATGGAACAGGCCGGACGTTTCATCCCGCACCTGCACATTGACTTTCATCACATCGGGCACCGGCGATTTTTTCATCCCCCGTATCCGCCAGATACGTGGCCCGCTTTTCATCAGCAGTTCACCGGACGCCGTGCGCTCGCAGGGCACTTGTGCAACGGTTAGCTCTGGCGGGGCGGCTAAAGAAGAGGATTCAGCCACACCGGCACTTTGGGGCTTTTCCGTCATATCTGACGAGACGGGCCGCTCATGGCTGAACACCGCGCCCGGCGCGGTTCCCTGTCCCAGCCAGACCGCCTGTTGCAGGGCCAGCCCCAGCGCATGTTCGGCGTTGCCGCTTTTCAGCGCATAGTCATTGGCATCCATGCCCGGCGGGAACTGCACCCGCCATGCCTCGATACCGGCTTCCAGTAAATCAGCGGCCACATTAGCCGCGCCACGGTCTCCGGCCTCATCGCGGTCAAAGGCAATCAGCACCCGTTTCACGCCGTGATACTGCAAGGCTTCGAGGGACTCACGGTTAAACCCGTTCACCCCGAACGCGGCAATCACGTTACGGAACCCGGCACACCAGAACGTCATGGCATCGATCAGCGCTTCACACAGGATAATTTCCGATGCGGCTTTCATCGCTGCCTCATTCCAGACCCCGGCCAGGGGTGAGGACAGGTACAGATGCTTTGGGCTGTCTTTCAGCACTTTGTAATCCGGCTGGGTTCGGCGACCATACAGTTGCAGCACCCGCCCGCGGCTGGCCACACTGGCCGATTCGGCCCAGCCGATTATCGGCACCACGACGCAGCCCCGGAAGTGGTCCTGCCGGGTGGTCGTACGCAACACGCCTAGCCCCGATAGCTTGCCGCGCAACTGCTGACCTTCCTGACTGTCTTTGGACGGCAACAATCCCGCGGAACCGCTGATACCGTGATGACCCGCATACCCCAGCTTAAAGTGGCTGACCAGTTCAGGATGATGCAGCCCGCGTTTTTCCAGCCAGGTTTTGGCTTCCGGTGACGCCAGTAAGTTCTGATGATAAAAATCAATCACCTGATGCAACAGCGCCTGCCCGTCATCGTCCAGGTCGGCCAGTTTCGGGCGCGGCAGGGGTGCAGCCTGTGATTTCGGCTGGGCGGCTAACGAAGAGGCGGCCACCACCGTATTGTCCATGTCCGGCAGCCCGGCCAGCTCCCGCAGCCGGCGGATAGCGATTTTCAGCGTCACCCCTTCCGTTTGTATCACCCAGTCCAGCACCGACCCCGCGGCGCCACAGCCAAAACAGTGATACAGGTTCTTAGCCGGCGATATCACCATTGAGGGCGTTTTCTCGTGATGGAACGGACAGCGCAGCACATAATCCTCACCGCGTTTTTTCATCGCACGGCCTTGCTTACGCGCCAGCCCCAGCAACGAGACGGTTTGCTTTAAGCGGGCTAAATCGGTATCGGGAACGCGGGTCATCAGTGACCTCCTGTAAAAACCTGTCAATATGCTTTTATGGTTTCTTTATACATGCATATATGGTATGTTTCAAGCATCACGTTTAAACAAGGGGGTTAAAATGCTGGCTCTGTTTCCTTGGCGAGTAATTTCTATGGACTTTGGTAAACGTCTGGCAACCCTGCGTAAAGACCGCAAGCTCACCCAGGCCGCACTGGCGGAGAAAGTCGGTTGTCACGTGACAATGATCCGGCGTTATGAAGCTGACGAAGTACAACCGACACTGGAGATTATCCGCAAGCTCTCCCGTGCACTTTCTGTCAGTGCAGATACGCTGGTTTTTGACGAGAATGAGCGCAACCCGGATGAAGAACTGCGTTTGCAGTTTGAGGCTATCAGCCAGTTCACGCCGGAAGAGAAAGAAGTGGCAAGGGTGTTACTGGAGTCATTGATTTTAAAACACGATGCCAACCGTTTTGCCCGTAACAACAGCAGAGCGGGCACCAAGAAGTAAGACGTAAAACACGTGCGGCGATCCCGTGTTGGAGCACGGAACCGCCGCTAACCGTAAGCAACTATTGGAGTAGTTACTATGGCTAACCGCGATTGTAATGCAGATTGGAAGATTTCAAAAGCCCGGCGCAGCTATAAGGTGGGGTATACCAGCACCCGCCACGAAGATCGCAACACCGGCATGACCCGTTATTACAGTCAGCATCCCAGCCTGCATCTTAAAGGCAACTGGCTGGAAGAAGCCGGGTTTACCACCGGACAGGCGGTGAACATCACCGTTGAACGGGGGCAGTTGATTATCCGGCTTGTTGAGAACAGCTGACGGCTTAAAAAAGATCCCAGCGCTTGGATTGGGATCTTTTTGCTAACTGATTTTTAATCTTTTATGTCCATTTTAATACTTGCTCCATCGGGAATATTTCGTATTTGTAGAGCCAAATCAGCTCTGGCTCTCATTGATTCGCCTGTTCGAGCTAAGTAAAGATTTTCCAATTCATATTCTCCCCCTAAAACAAAAGGAATTTTAGGGACTAAACGATAGCCAGATTGAATAGGGCCGTAAATGTTTTGCCAATTATGAGCCAAAGAATATCCAGTTAGGACTTCATAATCTTCCAAGATAATCCCACTCCATTCATTTATACTCTCGGCTAATTTATCAAATAATCCCGTTTCAGGATCGAATGTATGAATACAATCATCTTTTAAACAAAACTGATTTCCAAAGATATCTTCTGCAAAGAAAAGAGCATCCTTAGCCATATCTTCGTACGAGTTAATCCATAACCTATTGTTGTTCCAATCAATTAAGCCGATCTCTTCATCTATCGTTTCATATGGAAAAACGCGTAATGCAGACTCAAAGCCATAAAATCCATTTTTTTTAGTCAATAAACAGCTCAATTCATCTACCAATGATTTTCCATAATTAGAAGCAATATATTTTTCTGATCTAACCGAAGAAATATCATGACTACAAATTGAGAGTAATTTGTCAGTTAAAGGCCACATTTTTCTATTTCTCCGTTTCTATTTTGCCTGATTTGTCTGTCTTTTCTGTCTTTATAATTACAGTTGTACCATTAGGTAATCCGCGACATTGTTGACCAATACATGATCCAGCACCTCTATTATCAGAAGGGGTAATTGGTCGAACCGAAGCACCTGAACCACCTTCTTTAAACATGGCAGGAGGATATTCATCACGATCTGCACCTTTCACCGGAGGAGTATTTTTCAAGGATTCTCTTCTCCTCTGAGCAGCGCCCCCACGATCAATCGTCAACACATTAGGATGCCCTGCTTTCTGAGCATCTTCAATATGCTTCGCTGATTCTGGATATTTTGTTTTATCTACAACAATAACTTTATGCTCATTAGTATGTTGTTCCGAGCTACTGCCTTTGTTATCAGTCGAACCTTTTATTGACGGTACAGATGATGGCTTCGCCTGCATTTTATCACTGGCTTTTGCCCCAATAATTCCCGTCGCAGTCTCCAGCAACAACAGGTTGCGCTGCTCTTCCTTCACGTACTGCGCCGCATCGGCTTTGGATAAACCTGCATTCTCCAGCTCTTTTTGGCGCAGTTCCGTGTTAAAGAACCCGGAGAGGGGTCCGCTGCCGCCATTTAGCCAGCTGCTCTGCTCTGAACGGCCTATCTTGTCATTGGCACGGTATCCCGATACCGCCAGTTCTTTACCCAATTCATGGTTGATAAAGGCCAGTTCTTCGCGGCTCAACTCACCACTCAACGCCATCTGTTTCAGGCTGTTGATGGTCGCATCACTGGCCTGCCGGTATTCTGCCCAGACCCCTTTACGGCAACTGTCATCCTGACACGATGCCAGTTTACCGCGCGTGTCTTCAACCGACGGCAGACCTTTATCCAAAATCCGCTGGCTCAATTCTTTGGCCTTACCACAGGCTTCCGGTGACATCGTTCTGCAATCGCCCAGATTTCGCGAGGCCAGCGCATTATTCTCAATTGCATTCTTCCCTGCCTGCGCCCCAGTGAGGGCACTGGCGGTGGAGTCACCGGCAATACCGCCTGCCAGTCCTGCCGCCAGGGTGGAAAGGGTGCTGATAGTTTGCTTCTGCTCCTCCGTTAACTCACTGACGTTGGCCCCGTCGCCGTAAAGCTGCTTAATCAGAACCTGCGCCGCCAGTTCACCCGAAGCCGCACCGGCTGCCCCTGACAGGGCATTGTTACCGCTGACTTCGGCGGCCACTGCCCCCAGAATCGCATGGGCCAGCGTGTTGGTGGCGATATCCACCTGATGGGTTTTCGGGTCGGTGGTCAGCTCTTTTATCACGCCCGCCAGATACGGTGAAGCGCCCCCGGCCAGCGCCTGACCGAGATTGTTCCCCGCTAAGCCCTGAATGGCTGCCGTAGCCGCCTGTAGGGCTTTCTGATAGGTTCCGCCGGTCCCAAAGCCCGAGTCATTCAGCGCCTGTGTGTAAGCGGTGTCATAAACTTGCTTATTGATATCCGCCGCAGTCGGGTGTGGATTGCCACTGTCGACCAGTTTTTTTCTGGCTGCCGCTTTGTCCGGTTCACTGATATGGTCCAGCTTCGCTTTCGCCGCTTTGGTGGCGATAATTTTCCCTTCGGTACTGGCTATCTCGGTCATCTGGGCGCTGATTTCGCCAATCAGTCGCGCCTGTTTCAGTCGTTGCTGCTCTTTTTCCTTGTCAAATATCGGACTGAGGACATTGGCGGCGTTATCGGTATCGCGGCTGAGGGTCGCGACATCCTGCGTCTGGTGCGCCTTATCCCGGATAATCAGGTTGCCGTCACTGACGGCGGCGTGCGTGGTGCTGCTGTCATGGCCCTGGTTATGGGAACCACTCAGCCCATTGACCGCCAGATTATTCAGGACCTGACCGGCGGTGGGTTGGCCGAGGCTGACGCCCGCGCTTTGCTGCTCAACAGTAAAGTCCGCTTGATTTTTAATATCCTTGAAGC
This sequence comes from Photorhabdus hainanensis, assembly GCF_018448965.1. Lineage (NCBI taxonomy): Bacteria > Pseudomonadati > Pseudomonadota > Gammaproteobacteria > Enterobacterales > Morganellaceae > Photorhabdus > Photorhabdus hainanensis. Next base: position 30,776 of record NZ_RCWD01000047.1, read on the forward strand.
CCAGCGTTCCGGTGTTCAGGGTGTTGTTGGTTTTGTCGGCTTGACTCGCTATCACCGCGCCGTCCAGTTGGGTGTGGTCGCCGACGTTAACCTGATAGCCGCTTTTGCCGGCAAACAACCCGGTCTGCTCCTGCACGCTGTCATAGTTGCTGTGGAGTTTATTGCGGCTGGCATTGAGGCTCGCGGTGCCGTGGGTGAGGGGGCCCACGGCGGCGCTGACGCCCGCGCTGGCGTTGTGTTGCTGGCTGTCATAGCGCTGGCTGTCCTGCTCGCTGCTTAATGTCAAATGACGTTTTACGTCGGCGGTAATCTGCTCGCCGCTGACCTGAGCCCCTTTCAGCGTCGTGTCCCGGCCACTGTTCAGCCCGACGGTCTGTCCCGCCTGTAATGTGGTGTTAGTGTGACTGACGCCGTTGCCGTTTTCATGGCCATTGCCCCGACTGACATTGGCCGAGACATTCAGGCCGGTGCCCCCCGGCCCGACAGTCAGGCCCACGCCCAGCGAGCTGCCGTGGCTGCTGTTTTTGCCGGTGGTCTGTTCAGTGCTCTGGCTGGAGGAGAGCTGAATATCCCGGTTAGCATTCAGTTGCAGGTCTTTACCCGCCTGTAACTGGCTGCCCTGAATACGGATATCGCCATGCTGGCCTGATGCGCCTTTGCCATCCCCTTTGGCGGTTATGGTCAGGTTATCCCCGGCAGTGAGATGGCTGCCCTGTTGAGTGGTCTGGCGGCGCTGCTGTTCTGAACGGGAAGACTGGCGACCGTAGGACAGGCTCACCCCGGCCAGATTATTATTGCCTTTGTCATCACTGCCCTGAGCTTCCGCCAGTCGGCCGGCCTGCACGGCCTGTACCCCGCTCAGCGCGACTTTAGTATTTTGCAGCGCTTTCACTCGTGGGTCACTTTCAGTGCGGGCGGTTCTGGCGGTTTGCGCCGCGCTGTTAACGGCCCCGCCGGCGGCGCAACTCAGCGCCACGGTTAAGCCGCTCTGTTTTTGCTCGGTTTTTGTCGTGGTGTGATGGCGGTTTTCCGCGCTGGTGATATCGACCTGTTGACCGGCCAGCGTCAGGTCTTTGCCGGCAATCACCTCGCTGCCGTGAACCCGGAGCTGTTCTCCGGCGTTGAGGGTGACGTTGCCCTGGCTGCTGCCGACCGTGCTGCCTTTACTCAGCTGGCTGTCACTGTCGGTGGTGACTTTCTGGCTGGCCTTGCCTAAGGTGAAGCCAATCCCCCCGGTGCCCATCAGGCCGGATTTTTTCTCCTGCCTCAAATGGGTTTCATCGCGCGCTTCCGCGGCGGTGGTGACGGTGAGCTGATGACCGGCGTTCAGGCTGACATCCTGCGTACCGGCGACATTGCTGCCGCGGATATTGAGGTCTTTACCGGCCTGGAGATTGACCTTATCGCCACTGAATGTGGCGCTCAGAGCCTGCCGGTCATGCACTTCGTCGTGGGTTTCCACTGACGATTTCGACAGCCAGCCTTTGCTGGTTTGTTTACTGTGCTCCACTAAATCGGATGAAGCCGTCCCGGTGGTCAGCGTCAGGTTATTGCCGGCCTGCGCCGTCAGTTGTTGACCGGCGTTGACGTGGGCGGCGGTGGCGTTCAAATCCTGCCCGGCTTGCAGGGTCACCTCACCGGCGCCGGTTATCTGGCTGCCGATATCCTGTTGTTGGGTCAGATGGCGATAGTTCTCTTTCCCCCAATTCCCTTGCTCTGTGCGGCGCGTGCTTAAGGCGTCCAGCGTCAGGTTATGGCCTGCGGTTATCTCGGTGTGACCGTCTTTACCGGCATTCTTGACGTCACTGGCAGTTAATTGCACATTGTTGATGGCGCTCAGCGATAAGGCGCCCTTATCGTTCTGCACATAGATGCCTGCCGGACGGTCCAGCCAGCGGTTAGCCTCATCCCCGCGCACCGTCGATGCGCTGATGATATCGCGGCCTTTCAGAGTCACCCGGTCATCCCCCTGAATCTGGCCGCCCCGGTTAGTAAGCGTTTGTTGGGTCGTCACATCCACTTTGCCGCCGCGAATAAAGCCGCTGTTGGTCAAATTGTTGGCGGTCAGTTGGGTGACGTCACGCCCGCTAATCGTGCCGCTGTTGGTGATATCGCCCTGACTGTTGAGCGCCACGGTATTCCCGGCCAGCAAAGCGCCGTCACTGCTCAGGTCGCCCTGACGGACGTGCGCGTAAACCTGCGGCACGGTGACCACCTCGGTAGTGCCATCCGGCAAGGTGACGGTTTGGTTAGTCAACCAGATAATGTCTGAGGTCAGCAACGCCATCTGTGCCGGGCTTAAGGCGACGCCCGGCGTTAATTGCTGCTGTTTGCCAAAGGCGACACCGGCATCCATCAGCGCTTTAAACTGGGCTTCATCGTTGTTGTAGCCGGGCAGATAGCGCTGGCCGGTCAGTTGGGTGATTTGGTCACGCACCAAACGCTGTTCGTAGAACCCATCGCCCAGGCGTTTGTGAACCAGCGCCGGGTCGTGCGTTAACTGTTGCCGCATGTAGTCCGAGCCGAGCCACTGTTTGTACTGGGTAAATTTCGGGTCGGTCTCGACCAGATAGTGGCTGTCACTGCCCGGTTGCACGGTATACAGGCTGTTATTCGGCAGGCGGGTATCGGGCGTCACCACGCGTATCACCGGGTCGACTGTTTGCCCTTTGACGGTCTCCGGGGGCAAACTCAGTTCAAACGGCTGACCGGGCGGCAAGACCAGTGGCTGATTTTTGATACCGTTCACCGGCGTGACCGCTGTGGGGGCAGAATGTATCTGACCGGTTTGTCGGTCGGTAATCGTGATATCGGTACCCTGTGGACGGGTATGCGCCTGCCAGGCCAGCGTTTTCAGGTCAATCGTTTCTATCACTGGGGCGGGGGCATAATTGCTGCGGCTTTTTCCCTGCGAGGTTTTGGTCCCCCCGAATCCGAACTTTTTGTGTTTGGTCTTTTTGGCGTACCAGTGAGTTTGGCGACCTTTATCGGTGGTGATACGTTCGCCCTGAGTGGCAATATTGTGCAGTTCGCCGATTTCTCCATCCAGCGCCCCGCCGGCGACAATCTGGCTGTCGTGATTAGTGACCTGCGCACTGTTGAGCGTGATATTACCCCCGGCCAGAATTTTACCGGGGTCGCTCTGTTTAACCTGAGTTTCCTTGACGGTCCGGGTGTACTGATATTCGTAAAAGTCATTACTGCGGCTGCCATCCGGCATGATGGCATCGTGCACTTTGTATTTATTGCGGCGGGAAGTGTCCACCTGTGACCAGTCATAGCGAGTGGTCTGGCCGCTGAGTACTGCATCGTGATGCTGAGACTTTTCTGTTTCGACGACCTGAGTCACCAACCCGGCGTTGGTGTTGTTAATCTGGTCGGCATTCATCTTCAAATGGCGCCCGGCTTCAATCGTCGCCGCGTGGTTATTGAGCTCACGGGCTTGACCGGTAGCCGTCAGCGCGTTATCCAACTGGCCGCCGATGCGCATGTCGCCCACGCTATAAATCTGGGCATGGTCACGGTTGTTCAGTGTTCCGGTGCCGATATCCAGCCGGTCACGCGCCGCAATGACGGCGGCTTTGCCGTCCTGCGCGGTGTTATTCAACGTGCCCGTCTGGAGCGCGAGCTGGTCCCCGTAAATGCGCCCGGTGCCGGTATTGTTCAGGGTGTTGGCCGTGAGATGGGTCAGGCTGCCGTCAATCAATCCGGTATTGTTCAGGGTATCGTGAACGTTGATTTGCGTTTGTTTAGCGCTGATTTCGCCGGAGGCGTTATTGGTGAGATGCTGTGCGCCCAGATGCAGCGCCTGACCGGCTTTTATCTGGCGGTCATTGATAAGATTACCGGCCGTTTTCAGGGTCAGATTGCCATTGGCCGCGGTGTTGCCGGTATGGTGAAAATCCTCAGTTAAAGTGACCGCCATATCGCCCTGCGACAACAGTTGGCCGTCACCGCTCAGAGCATGGGCGTTAATCGTGGCGTGCTCCCCGGCAATCAGCGTGCCTTGCCGGTTGTTAATCACCAGAGACGTAGGACGGGTCGCGTCGCCTACGGTAAGCTGCTTGCCCGCGGAGATTAACCCCTCAGCATTCTCCAGCGTGTGACTCACCTGAGCTTTCAGATGGTTGGCTGCCCGTAAAGCGCCCTGGGTATTGTCCACCTGTTGAGCGTTGACCGTCAGGTTTTGCGCTTCTACTCCGTTATCAACCTGCGCTGTTTTCCGGTTAATCAAGCGAGCGGTGTTCAGGGTCAATTGCTGACCGCCACGGATAAGGCCGCCGGTGTTATCGGTTTGGGTGTCAACATTGAGTGTGGTGTCGCCCACCGCCTGCGCCTGCCCGTGACGATTATCGAGCTGGTGAGTATTCAGGGTTAAGGTGTCCGTAGATAACAATTTGCCGTCCCGGTTATCCAGCGCGGCGTGTCGGGTATCGATAGCCAACTGTCCGCCTTGAAGATGACCGTGGCGATTGTCCAGCGGGCCACTGGTGAGGGTCGTCTTGCCCTCACCGAGAATATGGCCCTGCTGGTTATCCAGTAACTGTCCGTCGGTATCCAGAGTCAGGGCGTCGGCGGATTGTAAAGTCCCGTTGCGGTTAGTGAGTTGTCGGCTGTGAATGTCCAGCCCGCTATTTCCGGCTATCTGGCCCTGAGTATTAGTGAGCCTGGCGCCGGTCAGCGTGGTTTTACCGTCCGCGGCGATTATCCCGCTGGTGTTATCAACATCGCCGACGCGTAGGGTTAACTGCCCGCCGCTTAACACCCGGCCCGTTTTTTGGTCGGCATCGCGGGTATTGGTGAGCTTCTGCCCGTGGGTATCAATGGACATCTCGCGGCCAGATTGTAACAGCCCCGCCGTGTTATCCAGTTCACCACTATTGACCTTCAGGGTGTCCTCGGCTATCACCTGTCCGGCGGTATTGGTGAAGGGATGGCCTGTGGTCTGGCTGTCAATGTTTTGCGCCAGCAATACGCCCTGCGTGTTATTCAGGGTCTGGCTGGTCGTTGTCAGTCGGGTTTTAGCTTCAAGATGACCGTTAACGTTTTGAATAGTTTTGCCCACGGTGAGGGTGGCGCTGTCCCCGGCGGCAACAATGCTCCCCTGATTATTATTCAGTTGGGAGGCACTGAGTCGGAACGCGTGGCCCGCTTCCAGCCGGCCCGACTGATTGTCCAGCGTGTCTTTGACCGCCAGTGTCA
>NZ_RCWD01000048.1:0-35801 GCF_018448965.1 Photorhabdus hainanensis
GGAATTAGCTTCGCCAGCCGGACAGGTCATCTCCCTCGACTTGTTGCCAGTGGATGCCGCGGATGAGCCAGTCAAACTGGGCGGGCGTCATCACCCAGCTGCGCTCGCCCTGCTTCGGCCAGACAAAATGGGCCCGGCGCAGACGGCGGGTACACAGCCAGACGCCGTGTCGGTCCCAGCGCAACACCTTGAGACGGGAGCGGGCCTTGTTGCAGAAGACAAAAGCGGCTTCGTCCTGCCAGCGTAAATTTAGTCCCTCCAGGTGCTGGGTCAGGGCATCGATGCCCCGGCGCATGTCGACGGGCTCTCGCACCAGAAAGAGCTGTTGCGGTTTCAGCATCGGGCCAGTACCCGCATCACGTCAGGCAACAGCGTCAAGGAACAGGCGATGGCATAGCCGTCTGGGGTATGCAGGGTGACGGTGGGCGCGTCGTCAGGCTGGAGTGAAACCGGCAAGAGGGCGGGCAGTGTCTGGCTGAGAGGTTGGCGCATTTTGTGACTGTCGGCAATCCAGTCACGGAAAGAGGAAAAACTCAGCTGATGCTGTTCGCAATACTGTTTTCGGGTCAGGTCACTGTGGCGCCATTGGGTCACATGTTGCTGTTTTTGTTCCGGGGTATATCGGCTACGGCTCATGATGTCAGTCTCCAGGTGAAGATAAGGAAGCAGTAGCGTGCAGGGGCCGGAGAGGAAGAACAAGGTGAGATGACCGGACGTTTACTCACGAAAGCCCCGTTCCGGAATTTCATACACCACCCGCACGCGATCTTTTAGCTCACCCACTTGCGACCGGTTTTGAGCATCTTGTTCCAGAAATACCTGACAGGAGGGGGTCAGATAAGGAGAAAGCGCCGCTATTTTCGCTGGATAATCGACTTCCCCGTCTTTCGGCCAGGCATTCAGTTGCTGAAAAATATAAAAGCCAAAGGCATAGACCTGGGAGACAGGCACTTGCCACCACGGGCGGGTACTGCCACTGCGGACATCCGGCGGCGTATAAATGGTTAACGCTCTCGGCGCCATCAGCCAGCCACTCAGACTCAGTAACAACAACAAAACCAGCACACCACAGGCAGCGCGTAACGTCAGGATATGCTGGTCCCGATCTTGAATTGCATGACGAAAACGGCTCATAACCGCCCCATTCGGGTCATTACCCGGTGACGGCGGCGCAACGACCAGCGTTGTGATGTGATAATCAGTGACGGGTCACCCAGACCCCAGCCCCGCTTTTTAACCTCCAGCCGTCGATAGAGATAATGCGCCGGTTTACCGCGTTTCATCCGGGCCAGGTATTTGCCGCCAAAGGCAATCAATAATAACGGCGCAATCAGGGCCACCGTCGGTATCATCACCCAATCCGTTACCGGTGCCAGTAACAAGCCAATGACCGTGCCAGCTATCAGTCCCGTTAATGCCGTCCAGCCCAGCTCTGGGGTAGTAAATCCCCGGAACACGACAGGTTCGGCGTTAAGACGGTCAGGTAAAAAACGAATAGTCTGAACCATACTGACGCTTCCCTGGGGTTAAAAGAGAATGGCAGTCGATTTGCCCAGCAACCAGATAACCGCCACTAACAGCACCACGCCAACCACCACAATCGCGCCAAATTTAGTCCAGGAAGCTCTGTCACTGCGAACTTCAGAAAACGTATGGATTGCCGCGGTCGCCACATTGATAAACGCGATCGCGGCAACGACCAGCCCGCCTATCACGATGCCGTCCTGCAAGTAACCTTTGACGGTATTAAAAATGCCGCCGCCACTCCCGCTGGAAGGCGGTTCAACCGTTGGCAATGCCGCTGTCACGGGTTGACAAACCAGATAAGCCAGCACACTGAGTGACACTACACAGGTATTGATACGGACAAACAGGCGGAACAGTGACTGACATCCCCGGTTTAACAGACCCATTTCATTTTCCCTTTTTTCCATTACAGGTTAAAAAAACGATTAGCTGGCAAACATCCAGATAGCCATCACCAGCAACAACGCCACACGAATGACAAAACGGTTCATCGCCGCTTCACGGACCTTTTCATTGGCCCAGCCCTGCCAGACGTCTACCATTCCCCATGCGGCCCAGAGAAATAGCACCGCTATCAGTAAACCGATACAGAGAAATTGCATCACATGAGGATCGAGATTGCCGGAAGCCGCCCTGAATGCATTGCGTTGAACCTCGTTCACCGTATTCGCTCCTGACGATACTGACCGGTCACATCCAGCGCAGCCGCAGAAATCCCGGGCTGGGCACGGGAAGGGGTCAGATAGCGGTTAATGCCTTCACGGACAATATTGAGGTCCCGGTTAGCACGTAGATAATCAAAATAAAAACGGTCTGCCTGACCCTCCTGAATGGCCAAAACCCGGGCACGTTCCAAACTGGCCTGCACCTGGTCAAGCTGTCTGAGTGTGGTGGCCAGCTCATCTTTTTCCCCAGCCAGCACAGGCCAACTCATTAGTATCGTCAGGACAAAAAGACTATGGGAAAATAAACGGAAATAAACCATAGCATTACCCTAAATCTGCGTAGATATATACATCAACAGAGTGACGAAAAAGAGTAACGATTACAGTGAATAATTGTTTATCTGATTTTGAAAATTTTGGGTACTTGAATTTAAGGTTGAAACAGAGCTATAAACATCCTGGATCACTTAAAATAAGCGGGTTGATAATTGATATTTTCTAATATCACCACTGAACACAACTATTACCTGCCTGAGATGGATGTAACCGTCTGGTTCTTGGACGACAGGAGCACTATCCGGTCAACCGTGGCTCAGACCGAACGGCAACGGAGACTGGAACAAACTAACGAAGGGCGAATCGAAGCCAAGGGCGTCAGGTTCCGTCCATAAACCGACAACAGGTTTTGGTAATGAAAGATGAAGGTTTTGGGACTTCTGAGATTGCCAGGCAACTGGATATTAACCGCTTCACCGTCTACAAAATACTGAAAGAAACAAGATAATCATGACATCAGAACTACAGATTTACACCTCGTTACTCGCCGATGTAAAGGAACGGATCCGTGGTGGTCAGTTCAGAGCCGCGCAGTCCGTCAATGCTGAACTGATCCAGATGTACTGGGACATCGGTCACATGCTCCATGAACGTCAGGAGCAACAAGGGTGGGGAGCAGGGATCATCCCGAAGCTGGCACGGGATATTGTTAATGAATTGCCAGAGGTCAAAGGCTTCTCAGAAAGGAACCTGAAGCGCATGCTACGTTTCTACCGGGAGTACGCCTCGCCACGAATGGAGCAACAAGGTTCCGGAAAGCCCGTATCGACAATTGTGCCACAGCCTGTGGCACAATTGCCGTGGGGTCACAACATTCTGCTGATCGAGAGGATAAAAGATCAAACCGAGCGATTCTGGTATGCAGAACAGACTCTGATACAGGGATGGAGCCGAGACTCCCTGCTTCATATGATCAAAAGCAATGCCTATGCCCGGCAAGGCTCGGTTGTCAGCAACTTCAAGAACCGGTTACCCGTATCTCAATCGGAGCTGGTACAGCAGACCCTGAAGGATCCCTATGTTTTCGATTTCCTCACCCTATCGGAACCCTTCAAAGAACGTGAGCTGGAAACGGAGCTGCTCAAACACCTTGAAAAATTCCTACTTGAACTCGGCGAGGGATTTGCTTTTGTGGGGCGGCAATATCGTATTACCGTAAGCGAACAAGATTATTACATTGACCTACTTTTTTATCATCTGACTTTGAGGGCTTTCGTTGTGATCGAGCTGAAACGAGGAGAATTCAAGCCTGAACATGCCGGTAAGATGAATTTCTATTGTTCGGTGGTCGATGAAAAGCTACGACATTCCACTGATCAGCCCACCATAGGTTTGATTTTGTGCCAGACCAAAGACCGGATACTGGCCGAATATGCCTTGCGCGGTATTCAAAAACCAATTGGCGTTTCGGATTATGAGTTAACCCGTACATTGCCAGAGGACTTAAAATCCAGCTTGCCAAGCATTGAGGAATTGGAAGCAGAACTCAGTCATAATGATAAAAACACTCCCAGGGAATAAAAGGGATTTCCCCTCAATTTGGTTACTGTATCCATCTTCCGTGTCATTATGAGGAGTAACCAATATACTGCTAAGGAAATGTTATAACCGTTGGCCTCATATTGGAGGCCATCTCTCTCAGCGGCATAAAATCATTCTTACTATTATTAAAGAGGTACTTGAGACGTTTTACCAACCAATCCACATCATACTGCTTTTATCTCAAAGATATTTCTTAAAAGTACTCATCATCACGGTAATAGCGACCCCTAATAGGAGAGCTGCGGGTAACAATAATAAATTGGGATACACAGCCGATGGCCAGGAGAGATATAACAGACAGGGTACACAAAACGCCGGTTTAACAAACCGTTTGGCATGATGATAAACAAAACTCGACTCATAAGCGGCACCATAACGCCGCAGGTCACGTCGGTTTAGTCCTTCAACGACAGCAACGCCTATAACCATCACAAACAATGGCAAAGACAACACCAGAATAGTGAGCCGGATAATAAAGGTTACGGTCACATATACCGTTGCCAGCAAGTACTTCCGCAAACTTTCCGCCAGTAATACACTCCAATCGCTCAACTCTCTCACCATCTCATAGTGGCTCCGAGCTTGTACTGTATGCTGTTGGTTAATCCAGTCCAGTGCACCACTGTCTACAAACACCCACTGATAACTCCATTTTAACCCGATACTGAGCGTAGTAGCGGGCTCTGATAACAGTAAGCTGCGGGTAAATTCTTTAGACAACCAACCGCTTTCCGTGATCATCACTTGCTGGCTGTGTCTCTCTCCCTGTTCCGTCCAGAAAAAGGCTATCCCAAGGTATTCAATCACCAGACTAAAAAACAACGATACCAGCAGGAAGCCAATAAGCATCCATGGCATATCCCACAGGACCGTTTTTAACGGACCTGATTTTTTCGCTGGCATCTGCTGCGATTTAGTGTTCTGTTGCGTCATCGTCAGCTTCCCCATCAGGCGTCAGCAACGCTGGATTTAACATCACATTGAAATCAATCTGACTGTCACTTGGCATTGATCCCGCTGACCACCAGGATTCACTGGTACGGTAATGTTTACGCATATCATCAGCGATTTTTTGCAGACTTATCGGCATCAGGTCATCATCATCGGCTGCTGGCAACGGCATGCGGATCTTCCATAACCGCCCCCCTTCAAGCAGAGCAAATGCCTGACCTTTCGGCAAGTTAATCACTTCGGCAGGCGTAATTAACGGCGTTCTGATCGTGCTAACCCGATCCTGAGTGTTAGAGGTAAAATGACCGCCTTGCTCTGGACTGGAAATATCGGTAATCCCGGAGACCAAAGTTTTAGTGTACACTTCCACCTCTGGCAACTGGCGGGTTAGCAGCTCGGCGGTGTTATTTTCCCTGACCCGCAGCATAACCAGAGTATTAAAATTTCCTGTTACCTGCGCCGCTTTAGCACTGCTGCCAATACGTGCTTCAATATCAGACAAAGTCTGGGTGTAAGCGGTTACCTCTATCCCGGCACCACCACCCTTGTTAATCAGCGGGATAAATTCATCGCCCATCAGCTCATTGAATTCATCACAATGTAAGCTAATGGGGAGTTTTCTCGTTTTACTTTCTGGCAAACCGTCATCCAGACCAAATTTGTAGATATGGCCAGCAACGGAAACCAAGTCTGCGAACATGGAATTGCCTACTGCCGAAGCCACTTCTGCATCCGATAAAGCGTCCAGCCCCACATAGACGATACCTTTCTTACGTATCACTTGTTGCCAGTCAAAGATGGGACGCGGATCATTCATATCCGTGTAATCTGGTGCCAACAGTGCGGCTATTTTCCCCGTGGTCAGTTTTTCCAGTAATGGCAACAGGGACGCCACAATTTTGTCAAAATAGGTGCGATCATAGCGAACCGCACTGCGCAACCCGTCCAGTATCGGATCATAGAGTTTTTTCCCCACTTCTGAGCTTAATGCCATTTCAATCGCCCAGATTTTCACTGCATTCGCCTGCCCCTGCATATTGCGTGGCAAATCGTCTTCCGTCAGCAGACCCAGACTTTTCTCTACCTGCTCCCATAACACAGGCTGGCATTGCCTGATAATTTTTTCAGCATAAGTTTCATACAGTTCCCCAATATTGGTGACATAACGTAATATCAGGGTGTAATCCGGTCGCTGCCCCAGTGCCACCAAAGCACGAGTAACGATATTGACAAAACGCCAGGCAAACTCACGAAAAGCGGCACTGTTACCCGCCCCACTCAATTGTCCTGCTATACGAGAAGCGACTTCTGAAACCCGCCCAAAACGGCCAACAGCATTGTAACGGGCACTAATATCCGGCCAGCCCAGATGAAACACATGGAACTCATCTTCCCGCCCGACACGATGCGCTTCCGCCCACATGCGTTTGAGCAGGTCTGCATCCCCTTTCGGATCAAACACAATCGTGATATTACCCCGCCGGATATCCTGCGTGATGAGTAACTCTGCCAGCCGGGTCTTACCAACACGGGTTGTACCGAGGACCAACATGTGGCCAACCCGCTCACGCAAATCCATTGACACATTGACTTCATCCGGTTCAATGCCATGCAATGCTGGATTGCCTCCTACTGGCGGCAGTGGCCTCACCGGGTTCCACGGAGAATCACGTTGCGTCAGACGACATAAAGAGGGCAATGGGTACTCAAACCGCTGCTCAAATGCCCTCGCTAATTGATAATACCGGGAAGGTTGAACATAACGTTCGACTTCCGGGCGCAGAGTATCCAGAAATCGTTGCGTATGTTTTTGTTGCCAAAGAAACCCTTTCCCCAGAAACAATCTCTGATGGCTGACGGGCACCTGGTGGCTGGCCATCACATAACGGGGCAATCGTCGGATATTGCGCCGGTAGTTCAGTATATGTAACCCCTGCCGGAATCGGAAACCTGATAACACGCCAAAACCTGCCGCCATGACATAACTGACCGATGGTGACAATGCCACCGCCCACGGCACTGCGATACAGACACCGGCGGCAACCGCCGAAACAACAGCGGTATTCAACTCAACAGCCGGACGTAACCGTGCTTCAATCACATAACGATCGCTCATCTAGCCCGCCATAACACCGCAATTGCCAACAACAATCCCAACAAAAGCACCGGGAAACTGTGTGGCAACATCAGTTCGGATAATATAGGATGACGGGGCCACATCAACGCACCTGCTGGGTTAAGCCAGTATCGGTTATCAACACTGGGTAATGCCGCAAGTTCAACCGCCGGGCCAAATCACTACCGGAAGCGGGGGCTAATACCAATCCCTCTGCAAGCTGACGCAGTTCATCCAATTGTGCTTTATCCCGCACACTGACCAGCAACCCCACCGCCTGCTTTTTCCGAAGGCCAACCAAATTTTTCTTCAACCACTGTTTTGACAAGGCATCATCCCCAATCATGAACAACGCTCCCATTCCCGGCAATTGCAACGGACGAGCGTCAACAGATCCGGGAGACAATTCCGGCGTTTCCACCGGTAACATGCCCCCTTCGGTTAAATCTGGCGGGGCCGCCTCCGTATTTGAAGAAGTCGTCAGTTCATTGTCCTGAGCGTTAATGGCATCAAAATACACTGCTGTAGATTGTCCACCTAAATCAGCCACAATAGTCAGTGCAGCCTGAGAGCAGGGCGTCAATATCATCATTAAAAATAAACGGCAGCGATAACGGATTAAGTTATGGATTAACATCTTCTTTATTTTTCCTTCGGTTCAATCCAGGTCTGTGTCGTATTAGCTACAGCAATATTGGTAGACAAAACAGGATATCGGGTCTTTAGCGTACTCAGTTTACGTGCGACGATTTTCCGATACTTACTCGCGGGCTGACCGCCAGCGGGATGGTGATAACAGCCTGCCGCATTCAACCAACTACCCGGATTGGATTGATAACAGGTTTTCAGAATACGGGCTGCCACATGAAGATTAGTATAGGGGTCCAAGGCATCCCAATAAGAACGAAAATAATGGCCGTTCCAGCCTAAATTCACTTGAGTAATCCCCACATCAATACGTTTGAGGGGTACGCTACGCATAAATCCCTGCAACGCCTGCCAGACCGCTTGTCGGGTTGCATAACGATAACTTTTTCCAGCCACATTGAGCGTCCACGGCCAGGGGCGTTCATGTTTCTCCTGTGGCAAACGTTTTGCCGATTCAGCCAGTGCCAACGCATAAAGCATTTCAGCGGGTACGCCATGAACCCGCGCAATCTGCTGGTACCCAGGCGGAACGACCTGTTTTACCGCCGCGGCCATACCTTCTGTCATCCAAAAGAGACTTCCCGCCACAGCGAGACTCAAAATGCCACCACACGCCATCCGTCATTCTCATGTTGTAGTACGACCGGCATTTTCCCCTGACCAAATTGTCGCCAGCGCCCTTTGTCATGATTAAGCGTGATTTTTCGGCTACGGACTTTTTCTGATGAAATATGATGTTTACCTGCCCAGGTACGTAAAACATCATCGTTGCCTTCGCTATCTACCAGGTAAATATCCACCTCACAGTCAGCGGACAAGACAGCAGCCAGACGGGTATCACAAGCCGCGCAATCCTCTTTCACAAATAACGCCAGCCGCCCCAGATTACCCGGTGCGATTCCGTCCCCCTTGCCTAAATTAACCGGCAAAATATTCGGCGCCAGACGCTTCCAGGCCGCATCCACCGCCCGCTGGAACGCCAACTCTTTTTCAGTACGGACATATTCCTGTTTAACCCACAATTCTGCATAACGTTGACGCGCTTGTACTGTTTCGGCCTCAATGCCCAATGCACTCAACGGATCGAGCCCGGGAGACTGAATGCCCCGTTGCCCCTGCATCAATTGCTGATAACGCTGAAACTCTGCTTCCGTCAGTCCCCACATTTGCGCCTGAATACGGTGGTTTTCAGCCTGCATGACCTGTTGCTGAGTCGCTTTCATTCCCGTCTCTGTCTGTTCAGAAATAGCAACCTGTGCCGCCGAAGCTGACAGAGACATAACAACACCAATCAGCACCAACCCCTTCCTCTGGCTGAAAAAATCTTTTCTCATCATTACCCTCCATTGACTGACAGGATTTGACGATACCCTTGTACCTGGAACAAAGCCTGATGATCGGAGATACTGACCAACGTCCACTCAAATGCGCTTTCACCCGGAGTCAGTAAGCGCATTTGAGATATTTGGGAATGAGGATTTGTGTCTTGTGGAATAATAACGGCATAAACTTGTTCTCCCCGACGTTCAATACCAGAAAGCATGAAAGGAGCCACTATCCGTTTCTTCGTTCGAAGAACCTCCCGGTCAGGTGTGCCAGCTTGTCTACCAGAATACTTTTCCTGCTGAGATTTCCACGCGATTAATGCGTCAACGCGCATTTCCTGCTGTTCCCCGATATTTTTCAATACATTCACTGTTTCGGTAAGATCCTGATGCGCACGGCTTAAATCAGTCACTGACTGTGCGAGCTGTTTCTGTTGATCGTTGATGGAGTCCTGTTGCGCTATCAATATCTGATGAAACCGGTCATTTTGCATTTGCCAGTCCTGACGGGAGACAAAGCCGGTATCCGCTTTATCAAACCGTTCGTGCAAATTTTGCACCTCATCAGACAAATGCTGGAATGATCCATTTCGCATCAATACCTGAAATTCCACTAACTGATGATGTTGCTGCCGTACCACGAATGCCAGCAACGCTATGCTGACAATAACAAGCAATATTGACAGATACCCCAGACATTTTTTTAACAACAATCTAGGTTGGGTGTAGCGAGCCACGTAAATTGAAAAAGCGCGTCATTTAAATTGATAAAATTTCTGCGCCGCGCTTTTTATCAAAATATGTGATTTATTTTAGCTGTTCTTGTCTGGTTTTCTCTATTGGTAAATATTTATAAATAGTAGAGAGTGAAACATCGTAAATCAGCGATAGCTGTTTACGTGTGTGACCTTTTACCAGCAATCTAGCAGCTTGTTGTTGTTCAGCAACTGACAATGCTACCGGTCTGCCTCCAATCCTCCCTTGCGCACGAGCAGCTATTAATCCAGCGATTGTCCTTTCAACTATCAATTCCCGTTCCATTTCTGCCAGCGCACTCATGACGTGAAAGAAAAATCTCCCCATAGCTGTACTGGTATCAATACTGTCAGTCAGACTCTGAAAATGAATACCTCTCTCGTTTAAATTAGAGACCAAATCGACCAGATGTTTTACACTACGTCCCAGTCTATCTAGCTTCCAAACAACTAAAGTATCTCCTTTTTTAAGTTGTCTTAAAGCCCGCTTTAAACCGGGTCTGTTAGTTGTTTTTCCACTTAATTTATCCTCAAAGATTTGTTCGCAATTTATATTCATCAAAGCATTTTTTTGTAAATCGCTGTTTTGGTCATTTGTTGACACCCGGATATAACCGATCTTTGACATGTAAATTCCGTCGCCGCACATAGAATAAATTGTATTTATCAAAATTAGCTCTATGTGTGAGTGTGCGGAAAACCTCACGCTAACTTACAGTGCTTCCATTTGTATAGGTCGCTCAGACGGCTTTTTTAGATCAATTAACGTTCGAAATGAGTGTTTGTAGGAATGTAGAAAGAAACGAGTGAAATGCAGTCAATTATTGACTATAAAAGGGGCTAAATAAACCACATGTTTTGATAAAAAGCGCGGCGCAGAAATTTTATCAATTTAAATGACGCGCTTTTTCAATTTACGCGGCTCGCTACAACCTTATTTACCGCTCATTAATGAAATAATCTAATGATTTTCAACCCGCAACTTTTTCTTGCCACGGTCCCAAATTACACGTCTCACTTCGGCACTTCCGGCCACTGAACGTTGGGCGCTTGATTCAAATCTGTATGAGTCAGTAATACTCGGTATTTTCTCCACTCCAATAAAGATGCTCTTGTTTCATCTGTAGCCATCTCTAAGTCGACAGAATCTTGCAGCAATGAGATTGTGTAATTTGCTTGCTGTAACAGTGTTGCTTGCTTCTGTTTTGCTTCGTTGATTTGATGAGCTTTGAGTAAGTCTTTATCAACTACCCACTCTTTGCCATCCCATTTGTCAAAATCAGTGGGAGGTTTCTTGAAGGTCAACGTATTCGGCAATTCCCCAATTTCTGTTATCTCAATCGGGTCACGAGTCAGCGTGTCGTAAGCGATTTTTCCGCGATAATCGGGGAGTATTTCCCAACATTTACCGTCTATGCTGCGGCAAACAGCCTGGTCATCAGACTTCGGTAACTCAGGCGCATCGGGATAAGCACCGGCCGATAAACTGACACCGAGCATCACATACTCAATATCAGAGTTGATGAATTCTCGTGTGATTTGATTCGAGTGATAAACCTTTATCCAGCCGGCTTGAGTCGCTAAACCATCTTTACCCAAAATTGCCGTTTCATGTTCTAAAGAGTATTTCTGTTCTGTCATTATATTGCTCTCACTATGTAGTTAAATGCGACGTTGCGGGGTCTGTTTTCATTAGCGGTTGGGACGACACGAGATGCGTCAAATGTAAAGTCTCGCCCGATTTGCAGTGTCGTCCCGTTGATGTTTGCGCCTGCTGCTGTAGCAGGCCCGCCGAATGCGCCGGTTGCATTGCTTATCTGCGCTCTATCTGTTTCAACACTTCCTGTAATATTTCTGATTGCATCACTTTGCCACGACCCACACACCCTACCTGGATCGACACCTCTACTATCATCCCATCCTCGAATAAATTCGCCTCTTAAATCGGGCACTTTACCGTCAGGATAAGCTAATGCTAGTTGCGGATATACAGATTTATCGAATGTCTGACCGTTGCATGTTAAGTAACCGGCAGGTGTATAGCGGTGGGGGTACGGCAATGGAATGCCGGCAGGAGCGTTGATATCATCAAGTGTTGCTAATGTACCCGATTTCTGCGGAAAATTAACAACATAAATATTTTCATCCGCGGAATTTCTATGATAGACATAAATAGATTGATAATTATCGTCATTGAGGCTTGCTTCAATAGCAAAGTACCCACGAGATTTTTTTCCCTGTTGCGGGAAAAAATTGATTCTCGGATATGCGCTCATTGTATTAACAACTTCAACATTACCCCGCGCGAATTTATTATCAGACTCTGATTTTGAATAAGCCCCCACATCCCCGGCATTCAGACTAACATCCCCGGTCAACGCCTTACCGTTAATTTTACGGCTACTCGGTACCGCATTATTCGCCCTCTCCACCGTTTCCACCAACCCGAGGTTTTTCACAAACTCACTTTTGTTAGGAATGTCGGCACCGTTTTGATTTTTTGCCAGCTTACTATTAGCATTGTCATTAACTTCACTAACCAGCTTTTGTGATGCGGCTAATACACTGCTATTACCCAGTTTATCCGTCAGTCCAATGCTCTTTTCAGCGACAATACTTTTGATAGCTACAGCAAGTTGATCTAATTTGCTCTTGTCGGGCCTAACGTTTGCGGCTTGCAATACAGACAGCAATTCAGCTTGCACAATGTTAAACCATTCCTGGCCGGGGTAGCTGACGCTTAGGCCAGCGCCACCCTCCGTAAACCAGAGGGGATTAGGGTTACTCGCTGGTGTGATGGGCGGCATCACGCTAACGCCCGATGGGTTATCAAGTCCAAACATCGTTAATCCTCATGATAAATAAATACAAATTCAGTTTCGGCGGGGGCATAGCGTTCTAATAAACACTCAAGGTCTGCCGCATCAGCAACACGCAAGCGTTGCTTACAATTATCAAGCACAGTTGAAAAGCGCGAGGTTCTTTCAAAGACATGAACAAAAACACGAAACCAATTCTTTTCCGGGTAAATGGGATAGTTGCACCCCCGCAAGCAGTGATGCGGATAATGTTCTTCAATTTTGATGCGATAGCCCCGTTCTGCTGCTAAGTGTTCATAAAATCGATTGCAGAGACTACCTGACATGATTAACTTTGCTTTTACTGCCTGCCGGCGACTGTCAATCGTTGACTCATCGTCAATACTGCAATCGGGAAGCCCAGTAAAGTCTTCCCAATCTTCAAGCAGCATAAAAGCCCGGTCGGCATAAATTTCATTTAAAATAGTGTCATTAATTACGTCGATGCGGGCAAATTCTTCGCCGGAGGCCAGCATTAATTTACCCAGATCACTATCGGGATCTCTTACCCAGGCTTTGCCGACTGGCAATAAATCAAGACCGGATTTTTGATAGTCTTTTGCGGTCATTGCCATTCGATATCTCCCAGCACGAAAATTTCATTCTCTGCGGCATAGATGTCAGCAACGGGCGAAATTACAGTATTATCAATTTCGCCAGGGGCATTAGAAATTGCTGCCCGCATTTCTGACAGTAAAGCCAGTCCGCCATGCGGCAAATTCTCAAGATAACTTTTCAGACTGGCTTTTACTGCATGGCGAACTGCTTCGGTATTCGGCGATAAACGAATGCGAAAATTAATGACTTTAGCAACAGGACTTTCAACAATCAGTTCTGCCCCGGTAGTCTTACCCTCTGCCTGATTGGTCACCGGATTGATATGCCCAGTCAGGTATTCTTTCACACGCGCCAGATCGCCTGGTCGTGGAAATATATTGGTTTCTTCGTCCATGACGAATAAAACGCCTACCGAGCCATAGCCCCGATAGCGCGGAATACACCATGCACGGGTTACCCCGGCACATTCCTTTGCCCAGCGTTCATAGTCATATTTATTGCCCCCGGATGGCGGGTATTGCACTCTGAACAACAAACGAGAACGCAGTGAATCAATCGATTCCAGTTCTGCACCACCGCCGATGTAATGAGTCATGGCTTGAGTTTTTACACCCACCACGGGCGAAACCAATTCAAATTCAACCCCGGCTGCTGTATTTCCCCGCCTACCGGATTCGGTGGCAATAACAGAAACCCGGTTTTCACCCAGTGCCGCATAAACATCATCAATGGACTCAAAAACAACCCCGTCAGGGCGTTGAAAGCGCGTACCTTTGGGTATCACAGTTTCATTTAGCACAGTCACTGTAATATTCCCTGTTGCCTGGGTGGCGGGTTTACGCCATACCCCCCAGAATTCACAATGTTCCAAGAGTTTGTCATCGTCTGAAAGATGTGGGACAACTTGCCGGCTAGTCCAGGCGAGATGGTCATGCAATCCAGCGGCGTTACCTGCGTTAGCAAAAGCAATTGCCCCTGTCGTGCTAAATGCAGAACGGGCAAATGTGCCGGGTAAACGACTCTCAATATCTGACTGAGTACGAGCCAGTAACGCGCTAAGAGATGGGGCTTTATACGGCATTTAAATCACACTTAAATGAGCTTTAAACGACAGAGGCAACACACTGCCGTTGAATAGGGTAATATTCACTGTCAGCAATAAAACCCCGCGTTCGGGTGCTGTTGCAGCAACAGTGATTTGCTTTGCATGGTTATCTTCCATCAGCCATGTCAGCGCTTCTTCTGCATAGGCTTTGGCACGATGCAAAACCGATGACAACTGTTTTTCTCGTGATAACAGCCACAATCTGCTGCCAATTGGTCGAGTATTAAATGAGTCTCCCCACCAACCGCGTTTATCAGTACCGGCTCCCGAAGGGAGTTCGTCAGAATCCAGCGCCCGGCGGTCAGTAAACAATGAAATAATGACCGCAGTCGCTAATGAGTTATCCAGCACAATATCCGCATGCTTGATAGCAATATCTGCGTTGTTGGTTTGCCATTGAAGCGCAATGTCATTCATCTCGGTTTGCTCGTGCTGTATCCGTCATGCTCAGTGTGAATATGGTCTTTACCGCTGGTTGAACCTGACATATGATTGTCCGCCGTACTGACACCTTTTATATCAACATTGCCGGTAAAGCGGGTTTGGGGAGCATCAAACACAATTTCATCCGCAACGACTTCCAGACGCTTGCACTGAATACGAACAACACCATTTTCAGTCAGTAAGACATGATGCCCTTCCAGGTGATAAAGCGCACTGTCGCCCGCCTTTAGCTTACCCATGCGACTGTTTTTATTATCGACGGCAATCGCAACTAAGTGCTGGCGAACGCCGCTCACCGACAATACAATCGCTTCACTGCCGACGGGCGGAACGCTACTGTGACCATAGTTTTGAAATCGTTCTACATCGTCAGCAGCTTCATCAGCCAGCAACGAAACTTGCAAGTTTTGCTGCTTCAGCGAGTCATTGACAATATTAACCACGCCCCGCGAAATCAGCAGCCGGACCCGGCGTTGAATGCTGGCGGTGAGCTTATTAAGCTGATTAATCATTTCCATACCCCGTCATTGGTTTTAGGCTCAGGCTGGGCGGGTTCGTTAAAGCCGTCACGCGGCATCAGTTCGAGCTTTGTTACCGTGCCCGCATCGTTATCAAGCGTATAATTCACCGAGACAATCAGCAGTGTTTTCTCATTCAATCCGGCTTGCTGGGCCTTTAGCGTCACCAGTTCGTTAGGCTGCCAGAGCTGACCATTTGGTTTGAACCAGCCGGTGACGCCAACTGTTGCAGTCATACCATGCGCCAGTGCACGCTTCTGTTCCCACGAGCCACGCGCATTGCCTTTTGCGGTGGTCAGGTTATCGTCAGCAAGAATAATTGTCGGGCGATAGCGGGTGATTTCAGCATCACGCACATCAATATTAATCGCGGTAGATTGCGCCGGAGTCTGAGTTTCACCCCATAAACCGCCGGCAGCATTACTGCCCTTAACTTGGTACAGACTGAACCTGTCAATCCACGACAGATAAGTGTCAATCGTTTGAATCTTCACGCCCTGGCTGTCTGCCGGCCCCAGTACCAAAACACCGGCTTTTTCCGTGCCGGCAGTGGTAAAAACCAGTTCACCCAGCGCATTACTGGTTACCAGTACCCCGCGATGCCGGGCAGCGCGTGACAAGTTATCAAACACGGTTTCGCCGGGTTCAATCTGCCATTGCTTGAACACGGTTGCTGCCGACACCGTTTTGACTTCCCAACGAATGACAACACCAAATGGCTCGCATAAGTCTTTGGCAATAGTTTCCAGTGTGACATTACGCCACTGGCCCCTGCCATGAATGGCCGCGCAATCAACTAAATCACCGGTTTTATCCCGGCCTGACACTGTGATAGTCCGCTCATCATCAATACTGGTTTCCACCGTATCCACATAACCGGTAATTACCCGCTGACCGTTAATTTCGAGCTGACAAGATTGCCCCGGCACCAGTACCAGTGGTGAATCACCGCCTTTAACGGTGACACCTAACGAGAATTGCCCGGCCATATCTTCAAGGCTGCGAGTCACATCCAGCGTTTTCCAGCCGGAATAGATTTTATTACCCAAAATTAATTCGATGGTATTAGCCATTAATCACCTCAATGTCTACGCCGCCGGTGACGAACGCCGGGTGTCGGATACCGTTGCGGCGGATAAAACGGGCAAGTTGATGCACCTCGCCGGTTTCGCGATAAAGCGTGACTAATGCCGGCTCTGTCCCCGCTAACGCAATATGCCTGGCAGTTGGTAATGCCCCCGCCGTGGCCTGCATTTGTTGCACAAAGGTAATGCGAAAATCCCGGAGCTGATTTGAGGTCTCGAACCAACCCAGATCCCCGGTCGCTATCAGTAATTGCATCAACTCATCATCAAGCTGTGCGCTGGCTTTTTGGGTATCATCCAGCGTTTCAATGAGCGGAATGGAAGTTACCGGGATTTCAGCCCCAAATTCGGATGACAGAACATCAACGGCTGACGAAGAAAAAACGGTGTAAGACGTTCCGGCCAGGGTTAATGAAGGCGCAGGCGGTTTGGTTTTCGCGGCTTCTGTCGCCGCATTTAACACTAACCCGGCAAGTTGAGCCGCAATAAAAACAGTGGTAGTGGTATTAACAACATGCTGTAAATGCGCCACTGCCGGCACATTCGATTTTGATTGCACCTGAATACTGCTGCCGGTTTTACGTAATGCCCGGCTGGCAACGGCAGGCGGGGCAACTTCCGCCATGCCGCTGACCAAATTAGCGATATCATCAAAGAGCTGATGTGGGGCGTTAATCAGATTCTTTAAAGAGCCTTTCAGCGCCAGCGCGGAACCCAATAACTGGTTCATCCCGGAAGTGGCCGGTAAGCTGCGAATACCATTAACCAGGGTGTTAACCGTCGCTTCAACGGTATTCAGCGTATCGGTGACTTTAGCTATTGCGCCGGTTACTGTTTCCCATGCCGCTGTGACATCGGACAGAACGCGGTTTGTCAGGCTGTCGCTGTTCAGTTCCGGCTTGTGCGCTTCAACCGGGGCGGTTTTATCTGCTGCCGGCACAAAAGTGACAGAGAACATCGCAACCCCACCGGTATAGCAGGATTCCCGCACGGTGTAGGTTTCGATTTGAATTCGCTGCTTGCCCCAGTAGGGGTGATCGATTTCGCCGGGTTCGGGAGCTTCAAGTGCCGTTATCAGCGCATCACGCTGGCTAAAATAGTTATCACCAAACACCACTGCCGTAAATGAATACTCGCGGGTGGTCAACCCCATGTCTTCGGTTTCGCCATCATCCCGCAACGGGTATTCATGACGAACCACACGACGGCCGCCAGTCAATGTCGCATCATCAATAATATAGAATGGGGCACCGCGAAATGTCCCTTTACCCGTCCCCACTTTTGAGCGCCAGGAGGTATCATTAAACAGGGTTAACACGTCCTCAAAATCGGACATCATCAGTAACTTCTCGCATAGCTGTAGCCGGTGTTCACGCGCAAATCGACATTCTCAGCCTTGACTGATTTGGTTTTCGCTTTGATATCCCCGGTCGTTTCGACCTGAATTGTAATCTTGCCCTCCGGCGGTTTTTGCTGATTTTGCTGCGGTTGGGGTTGTGGGTTCGCAGGTTCTGCCAGCGACGGAGGAGACTTCTGTTCCC
Source organism: Photorhabdus hainanensis (assembly GCF_018448965.1). Taxonomy (NCBI): domain Bacteria; kingdom Pseudomonadati; phylum Pseudomonadota; class Gammaproteobacteria; order Enterobacterales; family Morganellaceae; genus Photorhabdus; species Photorhabdus hainanensis. Next base: position 17,975 of record NZ_RCWD01000048.1, read on the forward strand.
AATTTCCGGTTAAATAAGGGGAGGGTGTGATCCCTTCTTTCACTATCTGATCGTTATGTTTGTAATACCAGTTCTTAAGGTCGACCGGGAATATTGAGGAGCCACGTTCTTTACCGCTTGCGTCGTAGGCATGGGGGTATTCTTCACGCATCTGTTCGAAATACTTATTAAGATTTTTATTTACTTCTTCAGATGACAACCCGGGCAGCGCAATGGTTGATGCAATTGCCGCTCCGCGGAGTCTGCCTTTTTTTGATTTAAAAATATCATCAGAACCAGTTGCATGATTATTATTCTGGTCTTGCCAGTTCGTGACATAAACCGGCACGACATCCGAATCACTCGCCCCCAGTTTGTCATTATTAGAAGTGGGATTTGTGCCCCCGGGTCCTTTGACCATATCGGATAACTTTTTATAACCGCGCCACGCATAACGCGCTGCCACCGCGGCCCCGATCGCATACGCAGCTTTTTCAACCGCAGCGGCATATTTGTCTAGCTCTTCTGGGGTAAGCGAATGAATGGCATCGGCCAGGTCTTGAACCGGCTTAGCCAGCTTTAACTGCGCAAATCGCTCGCCGGTATTCGCCAGGGACGTTAATGCACCATTAAACGTCTGAACATTTTGGGTGGCTTTCTTCTCCAGCAATCCCTCTTCGATATTATTCGGGTGAGCAATTTTTTTTACCAAATCCCGTTTTTGGGGATCAGCAAAAACCATGGCCAGTTTCAAGGTATCGCCGTCGAAAACATCTTTTAAATTGTTTTCTTTATTTTTGGCCGCCGTGCCGATTTCAAACATTAAATCCGCAGGTTGTTTTAGTTGCTTACTTTTATCAGTGGATTTTATTCTCCCCTTTTGCCACAGTGTCTTTAATTTATCTTTGTCGGTAATAACCCCAAAAAAATCTTGCAAGGCACTGTCCGCTTGTGAAGGGTCATTAAATTCAGCACTGGCTATTCGCATCATCGCCAACAATTGCCCTTGAGCTGTTGGCGACTGCCATTTTGTATTTTTCGCTTGCGCAGCAATTGCTACAAGCTGCTCTTTAATATTTCCAGTTCCCTCCTTCGAAGTGGATACTACTGTATCTAGCCAGCGGCGCATTGCTTCTGGAGCTTTATAACTTTTACCAGTTGTCCAAAGCTTACCCAGAACATCACCAGCTTCACTAGCATCCATCTTAATCCCGTTGATACTGAGCGCGATATTGTCCAGTTGCGCTAAGGTCGCCTCAAAATCATTCGTTTTTCCCAAAAAGGCTTCTGCACCGGTCGTTAAATCCGAGGTACTGAGCTTACGATGCGCGGCGACTTTGGTTACCGCGGCATCCAGTTTCATCACCTGGTCCGCCGTCAGATTATAGGTTGTGCCCAGTTCGGTGATAGTCTGCTGATGGTCGGCAACTTGTTTGCCCGCCATTGCCAGCCCGCCGCCGGTCACAAATCCCACCATGCGGTTATCAAATTTATCCAGAATACCGTTCGCCCCCGTCACCGCACTGGAGAACAGCCGCATTGAGCGACTGCCTTCCGTGCCGAACCGGCGGATACTGGCCCCAAACTGCCGGGCCTTTTGCGTCACATTGCCGACCAGGTCAACAATAAATTCAGCGCGATTTTCCGTGGTCATTTAGCGTTTCTCCAGCCAGTGTGAATACAGCCATAGTTTCGGCAAGGGTAAGGCCAGCGCCCAGGCTGGCCCACCTTTCAGCCGGATACCGACTGATAAGGCAGTGCGCTCGATAGCCCGAACGCACTGCAAACTATCGCCCCTCGTCGGCGACTTGCCTCATCGTTTCCATCGCGACATGACGCTGTAAACCGGCCTGGCTGGCGATTAACTCCAAATCATCCTGATGCAGGGTTTTTAACAGGGCCATCGGTATCGGGCCGTTGATGTTGCCAACACGCGCGATAGTGCGGCGTAACAGCTCATAGCCCATTAGCGCCGGGCTGGAGAGCAGCATCGGGCCTTTTTCCGTCATCACGACCCGCTCACTGGCGGTTTCGGCATCAATCAAATCGCCTGCCGTCAACTGACGTAGCTCGACATCAAACTGCTTTTCGGCTTCATCATCATGACCGTATTGCAGACCGTGCTTTAACTGAAACATGGTTAAATTTCCTTACATTCAATACCGATAAATTCCGCAGATATCTCACCTTTACTGGTGAGCGACACATTGCCGTCACACCAGGCATTAGCGAGCATAAAACGTTCGCCGGTGTCGCATTCAAATTCGATAGTCGCGTCCACCATATTTTTAATCACAAACAGACTGACGCCGGGACCTTGCGGAATAACACAGCTCAGCCGGGCTTCTTTCGGTGTCTGCTGCCAGCCATAAACCCGGGCACCGATAACCGGGTCACGGGTTACGCCGCCGGGCGTCAGTTGCGCACCATCCTTGGTCTGAATTTCTTTGCCGTTAAGCCGGATATACGCGATACCGGTGTACTGATAGGGGCTTGCCATCATTTTTCCTTATTACAAAATAAACTGGATAGCGTGCGCATAAATACGGAACTGATTAACCAGGTTCGGATTGCTGCGTACGTTAATGCGATTGCGATCACTGCTGTCGCGCTCCACAATCAATGTTGCTTTAAACGCGTCAAAATCTTCCACCAGTCCGGCAAATTCATGTTCGGTAAACAGTGCCAACAACTCCGTTCTGATGACGGACGGCGTGACTATCGCCTGTCCGGCGCTGAACGGCGTACCGTCATTGGCCAGCTTATGACGCGGGTATTTTTGCGTGATACGCACCCGTGTTGAGTAACGCAGATACGAGAGAGTCGCGATAGTCTCGACATCCAGATAACTGGGGTCGGGGTCGCCGAAGCTGTTTTCACGATACATGGTTATCATGCGCTCAATCTGCACGACATTACCCGCCGCCACATTGCATGTTGATATCCCGTCATAGAGCAGCAAGTTACGCTCATTCAATGCCCAGCGGTCGCTGGCAGCAGGCGGCAAAATACCAGGCAGTTGCAGCGTCTGGAGGGGCCTGGCCGGGTCAATACTCAGTGAACCCACCGCCACGCCCGCCAGGGTGGCCGCCCAGATATAGGTCGGCTGTGGCGCAATCCCGGTTGCCAGCGTGGAAAACAGATAATCATTGCGTAACGTCCCGAACGTTGAGGTTTTAGCCAATGTGCCGCGGTACGCCATCCAGCAGATGCCGTCAATCATCCGCAGCGGTCCCCAACGGGTTTTCAATTCATCACGCAGTAAATCGAGATTCTGTGCATCGGTGAAGGGGTTAACAATATAGTTCCACCAGGTATCACCGAGCGCCGTAATGGCGGTTGCTAAATCGGGGTTGCCCGTAGCCCCACCCATCGGGGTGATCGCTAAATTGATGCCCGCCGGGAGCATTTCCCCGTCGTAGTAGTTGACCCGGACATCAATATCATTGCCGGTTTCACCACCCCATTTGGCTTTCAATATCACGGTGTCAGCCAGGGCTTCCGCGCTTGCTGTGACCGGCAGTTTTTCCTGTGCACTGATCGTCTCGCGGATTTTACCGGCCATTGTGACCGCATCATCCCCGGCTTTGACCGTCACACGGACAGGAACGCCGGCTATCATCAACGCAATTTGCCCGGTTTGGGCCACCTTGCCGATAAGCTGAATTTTCCCCTCAGCCCTGACGCCATCGTCAGTATCGTCAAGGGCGAGCGCCCACAGTTCAGCAAACGCGTTGCCTTTGATAAATGACGCAGCCATTTCAGCCAGCATTGAGCCACGTCCGAACGCGGTTTCAGCCGCACTGGCAGAAGTGACCCGAAAAGGTTGCCCGGCGGGTACCCGTCCGGTTTTCATGCGCAATCCTAAGAGTAGCGTCTTATGCAACATCTGCGGCGTACCGGTGACGGCAGCACTGTTATCAAATTCGATGTAGCACAGTGGTACCCGAATATTGGACGGGATTTCATTAAATGAGAGAGCCATTTATTGCGCTCCTTTTTTCGTTGGTACTGTAGCGGATATTTCAATCACGTCACCGTCTTTCAACCGACGCAGCCAGTAAGCGTTACGGGGCTTTTTTTCCCCTTTTTCCGCTAAGGGTTGATAGGTTTCAGGGTCACGAACAACCCACCCCGGTGTGGGTTTAATATGCAATTCAGTCATGGTGTTAATTTATCCTGAGTAGGTAAATGGATCAGGGCTTCCTGTTCAGGCGTCCCCGCTGGCTGCTCCCATTGCTGATAATGAGTGGCATAATCATCCAAATCATCAATCGCGACAGGATCCGGCAATGGCTGCGGCGCATCAAAATACAGCCCATACACCGCCACGCCTGCCTGACTTTGCGTATCGCTCCACAGGTTGCCAACCTGAGTCAGCGTGAAGTTACCCGCCGGGGCAATCCGGCGGTTGTTCAGCCAGGCGGTGAGCCGCTCAACAATCTGATAAATACCCGGCACCTGGGTTTGTTTACCGTTTAACACGGATGCGCTGACAAAAATGCCCCAGGTGCTGATCGCGGTGTGACGTATCTCGCCCTGGCGACTGCCTAACCAGGCGACGTAAACCGCCGGCGCGGTATTGATAATCAGCTTAACGGCGCTGTCGCTCCACTGGCCGGGGTGGGTATCCACTTTGCGCAGTGTCTTACCAAATAGTTGTTGAATGCCCGCCAGCAATGCATCTGAAATATCACTGGTGATCGAGGCCGGTGTTTTCATCAGATAAATCCCCGCGACTTCTCGCGCTGCCAGACACTGCCGGCGCTGGTGATTTGCGCAATATCACCGCCCTCCGGGCGTTCAGCCTCTTTACTGAGGCCAAGACTGACATCCCCGGCGGCGACTTTTTCCAGCAAACGGATCGCATCTTCACTGTCTTTCGTGGCTTTTTCCGTTGCCGCGCCGTCTTCGAGCGAAAACCGCGCCAGCACACAGGCCACCCTGACCAGAACAGACGGCACCGTTTTCAGCGGCAAGGTCGCGCGACTGTCGATATAGCCGTCAATCGTCGCGCAAGCATCATCCAGCGCTGTTTGTATCAGTCGCTGACGCGCAAGAGTCAGTTCGTCATCGATTAATGCCGCCCAGTTATCAATCTTGGCATCCGTCAGGGTGTTAAGACCGTCACGACTGTAACGCGCGTACATATCAGCCAGTGTGGCGTAACTCATTTATTTACCCGCGCCAGTGCTGCCGTGATTTCATCAACGGTGATATCGTCACCGACGATTTCACGCCATTTCTCAATACGAGGCGTACCGCTTTTGGTGAAAAAGACCAACGGGTCCGCTTCCTGTTCAGCACACATCACCGCATTCAATAGCCGCTCATCACGGCCGGGCTGCTCAGGCCCGGTTAACGGAGATAAGTTATCTTGATGAGCCAGCCGCCCCGGTTCGTCATTATCGGTATCTGTCGTAATAACCGTGACAGACAGACGGGGATCAGCTTCCAGCGCCTGGCGCTGGTCAACATCAACGGTCGACAACGTGTTTTCTCCCCGAACAAGCACAAACCCGGCACGGCGATAGCCATCATGGGCGGTATTAACCACGCAAACACCCATTGTTTCGGCGTTTTCAGCCATTGAAATTTTTTCTGACATAACATTTCACGTCCTTTAAACAAGGTTTAAACGGGGTTAACACCCCGTTTAACAGGGGATTAGAGGTAATCCGCGACAATCAGCTCAAGGCGGCCTTTCATCTCATTGCTGACAGTGCCGCCCTTAGCATCAATCGTCAGCTCACGCTCTAATAGCTGCGTGGCCTCTTTTTCCATTGCCGGCGGCACAACCAAATGCGTAGGCCGGATTGCCAGCGGACGCCCCCCATCGGCTTTAAACTGTCGCATCGCGGAAATTACCGACCAGACGTTATCCGCAGTCAATGGCGCTTTGGCCGCGTAAGCCAGTTGCCAGAATGAATAGCCGGCTTCACAGCGGGTATCGACGCCGTAGCGAATGAGCTTGCGCATAAAGTTCTGTTCATCATCGACTTTATCCATCGCGACCATTTCCGGCGCTTTACGCTGCTGGAAAATAATGGGTTTAATGGCCCTGGAATTATCAAGTACAAACCACGGCAACCCTTTATAGCCGTCGTCTGTCAGGATGTTACTGACTGATTTAGCCTCGCCCTTACCGTCTGCATCGGGGTAGACCGGATGGTCAGCATCAAAGAAGTTCTGTTTGTCGTAACACAGATTGGCGAAGCCGTTTGACAGCGCGCCGAATACCAACTCGTCTGGCTGCACACCGGCGGCACGTCCCATTTCAGTAAACAGCGGCGAGTAAATGCCGACGTTATCGTCTTCAATATCATCCCGATCAACGCCCACCGTGCTTTCGAATGGCCGGTTAATGATTTGATAACCGTGTGATTGCATATCTTTGATAACGCGGTCACCAATCCATTCACGCATGCCCGGAAACTGCCCCAGCCAGCCGTAAGTATTCGATTTTGTTGTGCTGGGCACCACGGTAGCAATGTGCTCATACTGACTGGGAGCCTGGTCAAGCCCGTTTTGAAAATCGCCGTTCCAGCCGGTAAATAACGCTTTAATCAGCGCGGGGGTCACAATCGCCATTATTTGGCTCCTTTTTGTTTGCGTTTCAGGAATTCGGCCTCAGATAACCCTTGAAGACGGGCCGCTTCTTTTTCAAAGGCAGAAAGGACGGCCATACGCGACGGTTGTTTCCTCAGGGTTTGGCGGCTGGTGAGTGCCGTAATGCCTTTCCGGCCCGCTATCGCCGCTTTTAACTCGGCAATGCCGTGCTGTCTCGCTAATGCACGCAAATAAGGCACCTCTGCCGCGACAACCCGCCCTTGACGGCGAGCACTGGTGATAATCGATTCCGCACTTTGCGCGCCCGATCGGGCACTTAACACCGCGGCACGGCGGGCCAGAATCTGATATGCGCGAGTGGGAACAAATTGAGTTAAGTCGACCCCGCTTAATGCCGCATCTTCAAGGATCTGCTCTGCTTCGGTGATATCGGCGGCGGCATCATCAACGATATCGGTTACGCCACTGGTCACACTGTCCGGGTCTGCCGTACTCTCAATCACCTCTTGTGTATCAACAGCGGCTTGCGCCGAGGCTTTCAATGCTTCAATCGCTGACAGCGCCTGATTCAGCAAATCACTGAGTGCCTCTTCGCTGAGTTCGGCGGTATCGTCGGGCAATTCAATACCCAGCTGCTCTAGCAACTGGAGAATAAGATCATTCATAACAATGTCCTGTTTTGATGGGGGTAAAAAGTCCGAAAGAGTTTGCGCCGCCAGCACAGCCAGAGGCCGCATACCGGTTAAACCGGGGTCATTGGTGAGTGCGCCCATCCTCAAATAAAGGGGATGGCCCAGCTCGTTATAAGGAAATACGGCGGACAGATAAGCCCATTCGCTGTTATCGATGGCGGCTTGAGCCGCCGGCGTTAACGACAGGCGAACAAACAGCCCCAAACCTTCGCGCCACTGCATATCTGTTGCGGGATTTTTTAGCCACGCCGCCGCAATCGCGTCTTTGCACGCCGCAGCATCGTCATCTTGTTTTAATGTCACATGGTTGTAGTCAAACAGCACGGGCTGACCAATAGACGCGGTAGCCGCAATAAATTGTTCAGCAATGTTGGTATCGATAAACCACTGCCCGCCAGGTACATCGTCCGGGCGACCATCCCGGGCGCTGAAATGCCCGGCGGGCAGGAGTTGATACCAGCCATCGGTACTGTCTGAAATCGCGGCACTCAAAATGGCGACACGTTTTTTTGGGGTGGGTATTTGGGTTTTCATATCGCCATTCTGGGCAATATGAAAAAAAGGTGGGTTTGTGGGGGATCACACCTGACTGGGAAAGAAAAGATAAAACGGGGGTGAGCCGTGACACTATACCCCGTTTAAAACCCGTTTAAAAATCTCAGGAGGCGTTTAACTTTTTTTTCTGTCAGCCTGACAGGCTAACGCGCTTTCAATGCGGCTGCGTGCTGCGTATTGATAATGTCGATAATATCCGCCGCGCCTTGCGCTGATAGCCCCATATACGGGCGAGCGGGTACCGCAGCCGGACCTGGCGGCATATCAGGTAATCCGCCCCACATCTGAATCGGGGCATAGATTTTGTTAGCACCGATGGCGGCGCTCACTGCGTCGTATTCTGTTGATAACGACATCGCCAGTCCCCCTTGCGAACGCTGTAACATTCTGCCTGTCTTGCCTTTTTTTGCCAGCCTGGCTTTGTACTTTTCGGTTAACGGTTTCCAGGGGTTGCCTGTCGTCGGGTCAGCTTCTTGCGCAAACGCCTCCTCGCTTTCACTGGCGAGAACCGCGGCAATCGCGCGGGTGATCGGCGTCGTATCCCGCCCCAGCTTTTGCACCCGTTTAAAAGCCGCTTGTATCGCTGCGTCATCAAATTGATAGTCAAGTTGCATTAAGATTCACTCATGGTAAAATAGGTTAAACAGTGTACGAATAACGGTAATTCGACGTCAGCGCAAGCCATACGTTTATGCGGGTTCGACTCCCGCCATTGTGACAAGCCCCGGTTATTCGGGGCTTTGTTGTTACAGCGCCCCTTTCAGCAATTCATAATTCCCGCCGGCGATCCCTTTTTTCAGTTCAGTTAACGGCACCCGGTACGTATTAATCACCACATCTAAGGCATCCGGTTGTTTGCGCACAGACCAGGGCGCATTGACCACCGTTTTAATGGTGCGGTTATCATCACTACGAATATACAATAAATTCTGATTCTGCTTATCCCAAAGTATTGCGGACGGATTAGCCACGGTTTTAGGTAGCGCCTGATATTCGTCCATCGTCAATGCGACGCCTTTTTTCTGGTGTTTAAGGCTGTCAGCATGCACCAGGTCTTTTTCACTGATAGCCAGCACTCGTGCGGCAGGCTTGCCGGTTCGTTCCTCCACCGCCACGGCAATATCCTCGGTCATAAACCCCAGCGGCTGAATGTTGTTGCCAGGACGCCGTTGCGTCAGCACCTGGCCGACCCATTGCGCGAACGCGTGTTGTCGTACCGGGGCGTTATTCAATGACTGAATAACCTGCTGACGGAGTTCACGGTTTTGCAACCCAATCAGCTTACGCGCAATACTGATATCCGACCCCATAGCCAGTTGCCCGGCATTGTTTGACCAGCCCGCGCCGGTGGTCATGCGCTGCTTGCCGTTGCGGTACGTCGTGACTTCTGACTGATAAACTTCACCTGTCCGCTTATCAACCCCGGTCTCAACAAGCTGGGTGCTCACCGCGCCGAGACTGGACTCGACCGTTAACCCCATCCGTTTAACCTGAGCGGCAGTCAATGCGCGAATGCGGCAGCGACACCCCCAGTCGTTAGGTGGATAGAGCGTGTTCCAAATCGGATCATCAAAACGAAACACCCGCCCGTGCATCGCCGCATGGCTTTTCCGCGTGTTCTTGTCAATGACAGCAATGTACTGCCAGTAGGGATGGGTATCTGTACTTGCCAGTTGTTGCTGATATCGCCCGGCTTGATACGCGGTAGCCAGGTTAGTGCGATAAATTGTTGCCAGCCGTGCCGGGCTGCCTAACTGGACGGTTTCCGCATTACCGTCACCGTCAACCACAATTTGCTTACCCCACCAACCCTGCTCTTGCAAACGGGGTTTCAGGCTTTTAATAAAATCGCGTTCGGTGGTGCCCTGACTCAGCGCTTTATCCACCTCATCACGAATAGTGGTCAGAATATCCATCCGCGCCGCTTTTGCCACGGTGAACGCCCGCGCATGGGCGGCAGCATCGGTTTCCTGCCAGTTCCAGTTGACGTCATAGCCCTTGGCGCGAAAATAATCCACGGCCAGTTTTGGCTCTAATTTAGCGGCAATACCTAAATCAACCGGTTGTGGCATTCAGACGTCCCCAGAGTTCGGCGACAAACATCGCCCGATGTAACATATCAGCCAGTTGTTCATCGTCCATGTCAGCATAGAGTTCAGACGCTTTATTTTTTGCCGCCTCATAGCCCCCGGTTTCCAGTGCCGCAAGAATAGGGACTAGCAGCGGGTCAACCGTGTTTTGCCATTCCTGGCCGCTTACCGCACCCGGCATCGTATTCACCGATGTCACCGGTTCCGCCGTTAATGCGGTCCATCCGGTTTTAGCGTTTAAAAAGGCGGAAGAGAAATCCGGGGCTGCGGGTGTTTCGGGGACTGTCAGGCAATCTTCATCATCGGCGGCAACAGGAATTTGCAGCTTATCATGCACCCATTGCACCGGAATTTTCATCCCCAGACCGACCAGCCCCGGCAGCGCGGCGGCATAAGCGCTCACGTCTTCCGGCTCGGACAAATCAAACTCAAATACCGGTTTACGCCGCTGATTATCGAATGATTTGCAGTTCAAAGCATATAAAGGAAATACCAGATCCCGCGTGAGTGTGGCGGCCAGTTGCGTGGCGTCACTGTTGCGCACCTCGAAACGCACTTCATTATGCACGTTACCCAGCGCATTGGTACTTGTCGCGCCGTCTGCCTGGCTGGTCAGTGTGCCACCCAGAATGGCTTTCGACATGCTCAACTCAGCCCAATTCATCATCGCCATGAACGGGTCTGATGTGCCGTCTGCCGCCGCTTTAAAATCAATCAACATGGAGCGGGGAATAATCCCGCCGGCGTTGTGACCGATACTCATCACCGCATGAAGCAGGGTTTGTTTCTCTTTGTCGGTCGCGCCCGCCGGATATTGTCCCACGCGAATGGGCAGACCGTAGATTTCCAGAAACTCGGCCAGGTCCCGGACAGAATAGTTCTTGAAGATAAACGGCCAGACCAGGGTGCGGATTAACCCCGTCCGGGCAAGATAGCCCGATTTGGATTTGGCGATATGCTGTACCCAGCCGAACGGCTGCAAATCTTCCCCGTCCGCCGTCCCGTTGCGTAAGCGTAATTGATTGCGCTCATACTGAGGCGTTTGAAACCAGGCCGGGTCGCGCCATTCCACCGCCCGAGGAATAATCAGCTCGCCGGCATCTTCCCACTCGATTTCTTGGCAGCTGAACCCTTTTAATATCGCGTCTGTGGCATCGAAAAGGCAATCGGGTAACCAATCCGCATCTAACAATATTTCGGTTAATAGCTCGGCGTCGCTGATTTCTTCCCGGCTGGCATTGGGCGGCGGCTTAACTGACCAGTCAAGTGACTGGATCGCCCGCCGGCGCTTACTTAATTCTGACTGTAAATGCGCGTCTTTTTCTTCCATATCTTCCGCCAGTTCACACTGTGCCAGTAGCTGGCCGCGCTCGGCCTCAATCAGAATGTCAGCCGCGCGGGCAGGCGTCAAACCACTGACCGGATGATCACCATAATATCGGCGCAATTGTGACACACGAGATTCATCATCCTGAGTCTGCATCTCGTGGTTAAACCAAAAGCGGCGGCCAACGGCATCCACTAACCTGTTGAATATTTTCACCAGCAGCCTCGCTCAAAGTTAGGTAAATCGTCGTCGTCATTTGCCGCAGTGTGTTTACCCGGCAACGGAATAAAGTCAATCATTTGTCCATCCATATAGGTAGCACGGGTAAACATCAGATACGCCCCGGCACTGTCGCCGTGACGTTTTTTACCGTCGGTCCCGGCTCGGCGGGTTTTATCAATTTTGGGCACGCCCCGGATGTTCTGGATTTGGCGCTGGTCGGCAATGATGTCTTCATCTTTAGGAATACGGATGTCATTGGATTCATACAGCGCCTTGTATTTTGGTGACCATTCACGATAGAAATTATCGGTGATATGGATAGCATCGACCATATTTTCACCGTAGTGCAATAACACGGCTTCCCCTAAATAACCACCGTTCCCTGTCGAGTCGATGGCAATCCCGACCAAACGGGGGAGTCGGTCAATCATAAAAAAGGCTATCTGGCGTTGCTGGTTATAAGGCACATCATGCAGTTCAACGGTGATATGCAGAATGCGGCGGGTGTCCTGCTCAATACTCCCGGCCCCGATGACCGATAAATCGCCGGAACGGGCAAAATCCTGACCGAAAGCATGGCGGGTATCAGGATCCAGTTTTTGTAATGCAGGTAACAGCGTCTCTTCACAAAACGTCAACACCGTGTTTTTACGCTCGTCTTCTGTCCAGGTCATATGGCCCCTGGGCATAGCAAAACGGACAACAACACACTGGGCATCGGTTGCACGGTCAATCAGCACCCGGGGGATATAGGCCCCGCTGCCTTGCTTCGGCACGCAATAATATTCTTCCAGTGCATCTTCTTCCGTCGCGGTGTCTTTGAGTAAATTAGCTTTCCATTCGTCTTCTTTTTCCTGCGACCAGGTTTGCCGGGAAACCTGGCAGATACGTTTATACAGCCCGTCATTGCAAGCATCATCCAGCGTAATCGTATGAACAGAATACCGTTTACGCCCGGCGCGGGAATCCTGGAGCAACTCGTTAAACAGGTTTTCATGGCCGTTATGGGTAGAAATAATGCGCACTTTTGCGCCCCACATGGTCAAGGCCAGCGCGGCTTTCAGCACTTCGGCCAGCCGTTCATGGAAAGCGGCTTCATCAATCGTGACATTCCCCTGCATCCCGCGCAGGTTCTTCGGATTGCTGGATAATGCCTGGACTTTAAACCCGCTGCTAAAGTAAATAACAAATGTCAGGATATCTTTATCTTCATCCTCGAAGACTTCTTCACCGACTTCACCCGCCGCCAGTCCGTAAGCTTTAGCCCACATCGCCGCCGCATCAATAAATTCCCGCGCCATTTCTTTATTGGAACCGATATAGAAATGGTTTGTGCCGCCGGCGTCACGGGCTTTGGCGGCGGTCAGTGACGCGTCAGCGGCCTCGGCCCAGGTCAACCCGGTCCGCCGCGATTTTTCTGCAATTTTTAAGACCGATTCATCGGCGATCCAGCGCTTTTGATAACCCAGCAGCACCGCATTGGGATCAAATGTTTCGTCGTTAACCGCATTGATAATAAATTCTGTCGCCGGATTTAATTCCTGTACCAACATTAAACAATTCCTAATATTTGGCGCTTGATATCTGCCGCCGCTTCCGCCGTGAGACCGGCCTGTTTGACCAGGGCTTCTGTCTGCTCTGCGGCTTCCGCCGCAAACGCGGCCCGGATTTCTTTTTCGCGCTTCGTGCTGGTCATGGCGGCCTGTTCAATCCGGGCGGCGACCAGGGCTAACTGAGATAAGGCTTTCGGTTCAACCGGCTCATCCCCCTCGGCCAACTTCATACTGGTTTCAAATGCGAGGGATTTCACAAATTCTTGCAACAGCTTCCCCACGTCGGAAGAGGGCGCAGACCCCAGACGGGAGACCCACACATCGGCAATTTCACGTCCTTCACGAATGCGTGCGCCCAAAGTTTCCATCCGGGAGGCATAACGATTCAGACCCGTCCGGGAGATTTTCAGCGTATCGGGTAAGCCTTCCTCATCAATCAATTCATTAACCGCCGCGCGGATATCTTCCTGGGTATGACGTTTATCACGCAACAAACTGTGCAGCTGGTCCCGGATGGGCTGCGGCAACAAATCAATCTTCGACGGGCGGCCACGCGTCTGTTTATTACTCATGACTATCCCCTTGGCCGGGGGCGTTTCACGCCCGGTACGGTACTGCGGCCCTCAGCAACATCTGCGCCACGCCCCGTAATGGTCATGACCAGGCAACCGGCAACATCATTGACCGAAACCAACCCTTGCTCAGCCAGCCAGTGGCAATGTGATTTCACCACATCGCGACTGACTCGATGACCGTAGGCATCAAGACAGGTCTGCAAGACCGATTCATTGGCATCACCACCACATTCGGTCAGTGAACGCAGCAACACCAGTCGCTGGTCAGCGTTCAAAATTTCACGCATGGATGACATTAATTCTTTTCCTTTAATTCATTTTGCAATAACAAATCGCTCATATGGCGCAACTGGCGCAGCTCCGGCAGTGCCGCTTTTAAATCACCGCGCAGGTTTGCCATCTCCAGTTGCAAAGCGTGTAATTCTTTCTGGTTCGGTAAAGTCGACAATGAACCCTCCAACTGACGTACTTGCATTTTGAGTAACTCAACATCATCACGTTTGGCATAAGTTTTACTGAGCAACACCAGCACCACGTTAAAAGTGACCGTGACCGCCGCCCACACCATCGACCAGTTCTCTTTAAGAAATGCCAGCACCGAATTTTTTCTCCCATAATTCAACCTGTTTTTGACAGTCAACACAGCATTCAAATGCCGGATTGATGGCAAGCCGGGCGGGATCAATCATCTCGCCACAGTGACCGCAAATGCCGCTCCCTGTCTGAATCGGCCGCTCAACATGGGCTTTTAGGGCTAATTCGCGCTGGGATTGCTCTAACTCACATGCCCGGTCAATCAGTCTGCTCATTTTGTTTCTCCTGTTGTTGGGTCGCCCAGGCTTTGATTGCCAGCAGCTTTTGCGCCAGTTCCTGGCTCCATTGGCCGTACCGGCTGGCATGAGTCAGCAGCGCATGCGGCTCCCCGGAACGGGGCATCGGCGGTTTCACGGGCAGTTGTAACAACTGGGGAGGAATGGCCGGGCAGGCTGAAATCACCAGGGGCGGCGTGGCGGTAACCGAGAGCGGCTTGGTAGAGCCGCAACCCGTCAGGGCCAATGCCGGTGTAAGCACTCCCATCACGACTAAGAGCCTCAGGAATACGTTGCTCAATACGTTGCGTGGTTTGTGATAAGCGCGTGATAGCGGCGTATAAGTCATTTGACATCTTTTCATTTGCATGTTGCTGCGCCTGTTGTTTTTCAATCAAATCATGCAGAGCGCCGGCGTTTAATTCGGCGGTGGCTTTTTGTGCCCGATAAAAAGACAGTTCTGCTTCTTTGCGGTTTTCAATTTCCTGATTGATTTGAGGTTGCAAACGTGATCCGGCCCACCTGTCCCCCAGCCAAATGCACAGCGAACCCCATACCACAATGAGCCAATAACGTCGGATAAGATTAATCACGGGCAAACACCTCGCGGTTTTCTGTCACATTGAGTTCTCTGTCACGCTTAATGGCGGCCTGTTTTGATGCCTGGGAATGGGTGACCCACGCCGCCAGATAGCCGACGAACAGATATTCATCCATCTTGCCAGCAAGCGCACACCACAATAAAACGGCTGTGCTGGCAATAAATGCCCCGAATAAGGTGGTATCAGAGGTTGAGAGGCGACCGGTTGCCGGGTTGCTGATAAGCTGCTTTAAGTGCGCTAACATACCGGCCCCCTGTCGCGTTCAGCCCGCAATAAGCGGATATCTTGAGCAGAAACGGATTGCCAGCCCCGGCAAAATAGCGATTGATAAGTGGCGTTATAGCTATAAATTGGAATGTCGCTGATATCGTTGCCGGCCAATGCCTGCTGTAAACAACGTTCCCGCCCGGCTTCATAGATACTTAAATAACGCGGGTTACGCAATTCAGCAATTTGTCTTTTTAATAAATGGTCTGAAATCGGCGGCGGCAGCATCACAACACCTCTAACACCGCAGGCGTCAGCTTATCCAGGCGGTTAAACCAGCCGTCAAGAAAGACTTTTTGTGTCGGGTTCACGGCAATAATACGGGCGTAAGTCAGCGCACGCCGATTCAGTAGTCGGATAAACAGATATTGCGGCGCAAAGGTTTCAACGGCATTCAGCGTGACAGGGCCGATAACGCCGTCATCCCGTACATCTACCGCTCGTTGTAATTGCTGTACGGCGGGCTTGATGCCGTGCTGAACAGCGGCATCAAATACCGCCAGTGAGATACCCGCCGGTAACTTATCGCAACCGGCTTTCAGCCAGAAATCCCGGTAATAGATTTCGGTGGCATCGTCTTCGGTTAATGCGGCAATATTGAGGTGAGGGTAGCTGCGCTGACTGATACCCAATTTTGTCTGGCCGCCGGTGTCGTTGGGGTTATTGACATAGCCGCCTTCTACGGGCAGTAAGTAATGGATAGCATGGATAAAGGAAACGCTGTAACGGTAAGGGTAAGTCATGATGGCTACCTGTTGTTGATAATCGGTAGCTCATCATCATGTTTTAGGCGGGACAATTGGGTTTGTGGGAAGTCAAACAAAAATCAATCAATAGTCAGAATGACTGTTAGTTAAAATCACCCTGACTAATACCACAGGTAAAAACAATGTCACTCGTTCCTTTATCAATGGATGCGTAATATCGAAACGAATTAACAGAGGTAGATACTTGTCTACCCTCAACTCTGGTTGCAGCAGCCATCGTTGCAAGTAATTCTTTGCCTTGTTCTTCTGTGAGGTTTTCGATTACAGCTTTAGAAAACTGCACACACAAAACAGCCGTATCCATTAACTTTTTTTCTAATACTTGTTCATTGCCTGTTAACTTAAATATTGCAGCTATAGCTCTATTATTAGCCCAATATTGATTTCCATCAACAATAGCGACATGAGTATTTTTTTTAGTGTCTCCTATAAATTTCCATTCACTAGCTTTTAGTAGGCCATAGGTATCTAAATTTTTCTTCACAATGTCAAAAGCAGGAAGTTGAGCTGCATGACAAGAAAAAGAGAATATTAAACATGTTAATAGGAAGAGGCATTTTTTCATGATCGGCCTTACTTATCCAAGAGGTAAATCAATTTGATAACGTTTTCGATGTAGTATCAACTGTTGACGCAGAATAGCATAAACCGTTGAATGCGTGAGCGCATATTTTTTTGCCAAGTTATCAATGTTCCCTTGAGAACGACTCCACTCATCAAATAACTGATTATCTCTCAGCGCAGCTTTAAGAGCCTCACCAGTGGGTAAATAAACCGCACGCCCACCGTAATAATGCGCTAATGCACCCACTAGTTTACTACTAGATAAACGGGATAGCGTTTCTTCTTGTCCTTGCCGTTGCAATTCAGCACTAAACAGATCAACCATGTCTGCCAGTAACTGCGGCCAGCGCCCTTGCAATTCAGCAAAGGGGATATCGTTTAACCTGTCCAAGAGTTGCCCCAATTCGACATGATCATCATCAAAAAGTGGCAGGTTTATTTCGTCTGTTTTATTAGCCATTCGGCACCTCCTGATAATTTGGTAACATCGACGCCCATTTGCTGCATTTGTTTAAAATAGGCATCACGACTATCAGAACCCGAAATTTGTTGTTTCTCCCGTGCATTGATATTGCTGCTTTGGGCAATAATCTGTTCGGCTGATTGATAGACAGTTTTCAAGTAGTTGTGGTTGGATAACGGTTTCTTGTCTCCTTGTGCCCGCTTTTCTCGGATGCGTTCAACAGTTTCACTCAAGGCGTGAGCTAGTACCCGGCTGGGTTTGTAAAGCGCCAGCACTTCACCGGCCAGTTTTAATGCCCGGCTATTGGACAGGTTTTGTTTCTCACGGCGAAACAAGCCAATATAGGCCACCAAATGCCGGGCACAACTGCCCGGTAATTCAGACAGCATTTTTAATAACTGACGACTGGCGTCATCTTCACATAACGCTTCTAAATGCCAGTCAGAGTGGCAAATTGGGCAACGGGCTATTTTCATGATGATTTCCCCATATTAAAGGCGTGACATATCGCATCGTATCCCCGGCGGGCTGGCAGTGGTTGCTTGCGGGCTGCCATGCATTCTGTCATCAGTCTGAGATGCCATTTTTTCAAACTCTCAATAACCGGATAAACCAGTGAGGGGGTTAGCCAGCCGACCTCTGCGACTCCGGCACCATTGATTTTGGCTGTTTGTCGCATCACAAATTTATTCAATGCTGACTCTGAACCATCATCAATAAATCCCTGCTGATGCATGGTGATCCAAATAGCCCGAATTTTGTTAATTTCTGCCGTGCGCACACGGCCTTTAA